>NZ_CP146100.1:6292500-6592500 GCF_037023755.1 Saccharopolyspora sp. SCSIO 74807
TGAGCCAGGATCAAACTCTCCAACAATGATCAGAGAAAAATCCTGCCCCGAAAAATAAACGAGGCACCCCAACCAAAACAATGGTCAGAGCAAAAACAAAGTAAGTACTACCACTCACCATCATCGGCACGCTGTTGAGTTCTCAAAGAACACACCCACACCAGAACCCCAGCACCAACCAGGCACCAAAACCCCGGGGAGTCATCTCTTCGTCTTGCTGATGTGAAACACTCTAACTTACCCCCGTTTTCGCGGTTTCGCCGGGGGTCCCTTTTGCTTTCGGGGCCTTCCGGTCCGCGGCGGCGGAGCAATGTTGAGTTCGTTTCACCGGGTCCGCCCACGCTAACACCATCGGCGAAAGCGTTGTTTGCGGTCCCCCCGTCGCGCCCGGTCCGTATGTCGGCCCGTTCCGCGCTGACTCCAAGAAAGTTACGCGCTGCCGGGGGCGAAGTCAAGCCAGCCCGCAGCGCCGCCGGAAGATCGCGAACCCGCAGGTCAGCCACCGTTTCCGGCGTCGAGATCAGGCTAGTACAGCACCTTGATCCCCGCAGTGTGACGCTTGCCACGCCGGACGATGAGCCAGCGGCCGTGCAGCAGGTCGTCCTTCGCCACGGACCAGCTCTCATCAGCGATTTTGGTGTTGTTGAGGTAGGCCCCGCCCTCGTTGACGGTGCGCCGGGCGGCGCCTCGGCCCTGGGCCAGGCCGGCTTCGACGAGCAGGTCGACGATGGTGGGCTCGTCGGCGAGGCGGACCTCGCCGGTGGGGATCTCGGCCATCGCGGCCTCCAGCGTGGGCTCGTCGAGTTCGGCGAGCTCGCCGCGGCCGAACAGGGCCTGGCTGGCGGCGATGACTTGGCGGGTCTGCTCGGCGCCGTGCACGAACGTCGTGAGCTCTTCGGCGAGCCTGCGCTGGCCGGCGCGCTGCTGGGGCCGCTCGGCGGTGAGCCGCTCCAGTTCCTCGATCTCCTCGCGGTCGAGGAAGGTGAACAGGCGCAGGTACTTGCCGACATCGGCGTCCGCGGAGTTCACGAAGTACTGGTACCAGGCGTACGGCGAGGTCAGCTCCGGATCGAGCCACACGTTGCCGCCGCCGGTGGACTTGCCGAACTTGCGGCCCTCGGCGTCGGTGACCAGCGGCAGCGTCAGCGCGTGCCCGGTGACGTTCTCCTGCCGGCGCAGCAGGTCCACGCCTGCGACGATGTTGCCCCACTGGTCGGAGCCGCCGAGCTGCAGCCGGGTGCCGTGCCTGCGGTAGAGCTGCACGAAGTCGTTGGCCTGCAACAGCATGTAGCTGAACTCCGTGTAGGACATGCCGTCGCCCTCCAGCCGCCGCTTGACGGTGTCCCTGGCCAGCATGGTGTTGATCGAGAAGTGCTTGCCGACGTCGCGCAGGAACTCGGTGACCGGCAGTTCGGCGGTCCAGTCGGTGTTGTTGGCCACGACCGCACCGGTCGGTGACTCGTCGAAGTCGACGAATTTGGCGAGCTGATCGCCGATCCTGGTGGTCCAGTCCCGCACGGTGGACACGTCGTGCAGGTTCCGCTCGCCAACGTCGCGGGGATCGCCGATGAGACCGGTGGCGCCGCCGGAGAGGATCACCGGGCGGTGCCCGGCGAGCTGGAAGCGGCGCAGCGTGAGGATCGGGATCAGGTGCCCGGCGTGCAGGCTGGACGCGGTCGGGTCGAAGCCCGCGTAGAGGGTGAGCGGGCCCTCGCTCAGGTCCGCGCGCAGCGCGGTGAGGTCGGTGGACTGCGCGATCAGGCCGCGCCAGGACAGCTCGTCAAGGATGTGCTCGCTCACGAGCACCAGTTTCGCGCACCTGCGCCAGCGGTTTTACGTCCGGTCCCGGATTCTGCGGCGCCCGCCGAGCCGGTAGGTGCTGACCGACGGCGAGCCGTCGATCCAGGACCGCCACGGCAGATCGACCGCGGTGGCGACGCCGACGCGGGGTCCGGTGCGGACGTCGTCCTCGTCGACCGTGTCACCGTTGTAGAGCCTGATCGGAGAATCCGGGGAGGTCAGGTCGATGCCGTTGTGCTCGCGGGTGATCCCGAGGACACCTGCGAGTCTGGCGGGCCCGCTGGCGACCGCGCTCTGCTTGCGCACGGCGGGACGGCGCTGCTTGGCGAGTTCGCCGCCCGCCACGACCTCCCCGGCGCGCAGCAGCACCGCGCCGGGGACGCCGTCGGTCAGGCACACCACGTTGATGCAGAAGTGCATTCCGTAGACGAAGTAGACGTACAGGTGCCCGGCCGGACCGAACATCACGGCGTTGCGCTCGGTTCGGCCGCGGTAGCAGTGCGAAGCCGGGTCGTCGCCCCCGCGGTACGCCTCGACCTCGACCAGCCGCACCCGCACTTCGCCTTCGGGGCCGGTCGAGTGCAGCTCGCAGCCGAGCAGCCGCCGAGCCACCCGAAGCGGGTCGTGCGCGAGTTCGTCGCTAGTCACCTGATGCACGGCCCGGACACTACCGGCCGTGTTCGCGGCGTTCTCCGGCCGACGACCACGCCCGGTGCGCGCGGACCGCTTCGACGACGCGCGTGAGCTGCTCGGAGACCCGCGCAGGGGCGGTTCCGCCGTCCGCGTCGCGGGAGGCGACCGAGCCGGGCACGGTGAGCACCTCGCGGACTGCGGGGGTGAGCGCGGCGTGCGCTCCGGACAGCTCGTCGTCGGTCAGTTCGTCCAGGCCGACGCCGCGGGCTTCGGCCAGCCGCACGCACTCCCCCGAGGCTTCGTGCGCCACGCGGAACGGGACCCCCTGCCGCACCAGCCACTCGGCGATGTCGGTGGCCAGCGTGAAACCGGCCGGCGCGAGTTCGGCCATCCGGTCGGTGTGGAAGGTGAGGGTGCCGAGCATCCCGGCCATCGCGGGCAGCAGCAGGTCCAGGTGCTCGACGGAGTCGAAGACCGGTTCCTTGTCCTCCTGCAGGTCGCGGTTGTAGGCAAGCGGCTGGGCCTTGAGCGTGGTCAGCAGGCTCGTCAGGTTGCCGAGCAGCCTGCCGGACTTGCCGCGGGCGAGTTCGGCGACGTCCGGGTTCTTCTTCTGCGGCATGATCGAGCTGCCGGTGGCCCAGGCGTCGTCGAGGGTGACGTAGCCGAATTCGGCGGTGTTCCAGATGATCACTTCTTCGGCCACGCGGGACAGGTTCACCCCGAGCATGGCCAGGCAGAACGCCGATTCGGCCGCGAAGTCGCGGGAGGCGGTGCCGTCGATGGAGTTGTCCACGGCGCCGTCGAAGCCGAGCTCCTCGGCCACCGCCTGCGGGTCCAGGCCGAGCGAGGAACCGGCCAGCGCGCCCGATCCGTACGGGGAGAACGCGGTGCGCGCGTCCCAGTCCCGCATCCGTTGCACATCGCGCAGCAGCGCTTGGCAATGTGCGAGCAGGTGGTGCGCGAGCAGCACGGGCTGGGCGTGCTGCAGGTGGGTCCGGCCCGGCAGCACCGCATCCGGGTGCGCTTGCGCCTGGCTGACCAGGGCGTCGACCACGTCCAGGACGCCGGAGGCGACGCGGCGGGTGGCGTCCCGCAGCCACATCCGGAACAGGGTGGCGACCTGGTCGTTGCGGGAGCGGCCGGCGCGCAGCTTGCCGCCGAGGTCGTTGCCGACTCGTTCGAGCAGGCCGCGTTCGAGCGCGGTGTGCACGTCCTCGTCCGCGACGACCGGCTGGAACGCGCCGGACTCGACGTCGGCGGCGAGTTCGTCGAGGCCGCGCAGCATCCCGTCGAGCTCGTCGCCGGTGAGCAGGCCCGCGCGGTGCAGCACCCGGGCGTGCGCGCGGGAACCGGCGATGTCGTAGGGCGCCAGGCGCCAGTCGAAGTGCGTGGACAGGCTCAGCGCCGCCATCGCCTCGGCCGGGCCGGAGGCGAAGCGGCCGCCCCAGAGCTTGGTGGGCTCGCTGCCTTGCTGGGTCACGGTTTTCCTCGGGTGGGGAGTCGGGTTTGCGGGAAGTCCGGGGCGGAGCACCGTCCGCTCGGGAAGGCGTGGCGACACGACTGCGGCGCGGCGGCGGAGGAGTTCCCCGCCACCGCGCCCGATGCCTGCGCGCTCAGCCCTGGTCGCGCTTCGCGGCGATCTTGCTGGGCAGGCCCCACAACTGCACGAAGCCCTTGGCCAGGCCCTGGTCGAAGGTGTCGCCCTCGTCGTAGGTGGCCAGGTTGAAGTCGTACAGCGACTGCTCGCTGCGCCTGCCGTTGACCACCGCGCGGCCGCCGTGCAGCGACATCCGGATGTCGCCGCTGACGTGCTGCTGCGAGTCGGCGATGAAGGCGTCCAGCGAGTCCTTCAGCGGCGAGAACCACAGGCCGTCGTAGACCAGCTCGCCCCAGCGCTGCGCCACGGTCCGCTTGAACCGGGCCAGGTCGCGCTCCAGCGTGACGTCCTCGAGCTCCTGGTGGGCGGTGATCAGCGCCAGCGCGCCCGGCGCCTCGTAGATCTCGCGGCTCTTGATGCCCACCAGCCGGTCCTCGACCATGTCGAGGCGCCCGATGCCCTGCGCGCCCGCGCGCTGGTTGAGCTGCTGGATCGCCTGCAGGACGCTGACCTTCTGGCCGTCGATGGCGACCGGCACGCCGCGGTCGAAGGTGATCACGACCTCGTCGGCCTCGCGCGGGGTGGCCGGGTTCTCGGTGTAGGAGTAGACGTCCTCGACCGGCGCGTTCCAGATGTCCTCCAGGAACCCGGTCTCCACGGCCCGGCCCCAGACGTTCTGGTCGATCGAGTACGGCGACTTCTTGCTCACGTCGATCGGCAGGTCGCGGTCCTCGGCCCAGGCGATGGCCTTCTCGCGGGTCCAGGCGAAGTCCCGGACCGGGGCGATGACCTTCAGGTCCGGGGCCAGCGCGCCGATGCCGACCTCGAAGCGCACCTGGTCGTTGCCCTTACCGGTGCAGCCGTGCGAGACGGTGGTGGCGCCGTGCGCCTTGGCCGCGTCGGTGAGGTGCTTGACGATCAGCGGCCGGGACACCGCCGAAACCAGCGGGTACCGGTCCATGTACAGCGCATTGGCCTGCAGCGCGGGCAGGCAGTACTGGTCGGCGAACTCGTCGCGGGCGTCCGCGACGACCGCTTCGACCGCGCCGCACTCCAGCGCCCGCTTGCGCACCGTCTCCAGGTCTTCGCCGCCCTGGCCGACGTCGACCGCGACGGCGACGACCTCGGTACCGGTCTCCTCGGCGATCCAGCCGATGGCCACGGAGGTGTCCAGGCCACCGGAGTAGGCCAGCACTACCCGCTCACTCATGATCGTTGCTCCTGTTCGGGTCTGGTTGTGGTTGCCGCGGGGGCTCGCCCGCGTCGTGTTCGCCCGCCTCGTCGGCACCGCGTTCGCCGGAGGCCATGTTGCTGAACCGCTCGGCCAGGTCCAGGCCGGTCAGCGGCTCGCGGGCCACCACCATCACGGTGTCGTCACCGGCGATGGAGCCGACGACCTCCAGCAGCGCCGCCCGGTCGATGGCGCTGGCCAGGAACTGGGCGGCGCCGGGCGGGGTGCGCAGCACGGTGAGGTTGCCGGAGCCGTCGGCGGAGACCAGCAGCTCGGCGAGCAACCTGCTCAGCCGCGAGGTGCCGCCCTGCACCCCGCGCACCGGGCTGCCGTCCTCCGGGATGACGTAGACGGCGGCGCCGCCGTCCGGTCCGCGCAGCTTCACCGCGCCGAGCTCGTCGAGGTCCCGGGACAGCGTGGCCTGGGTGACCTCGATGCCGTCCCCGGCCAGCAGCCGGGCCAGTTCGGTCTGGCTGCGTATCCCCATCGACGATACGAGTTCGACGATGCGGGCCTGCCGGGCCGCCCTGGTGCTCATGGCCGCCGCACCAGCCAGCTCAGCAGGGCCTTCTGCGCGTGCAGCCGGTTCTCCGCCTCGTCGAAGACCGCGCTTGCCGGGCCGTCGAGGACTTCGTCGGTGATCTCCCAGCCGCGGTGCGCGGGCAGGCAGTGCAGCACGGTGGTCTCGACGCCGGTTGCGCCGAGCAGGTCGGTGTTGACCTGGAACGGGCGGAACGGGCTCACCCGGTCCTTGCCGTCGTTCTCCTGGCCCATGGAGGTCCACGAGTCGGTGACGAGCACGTCGGCTCCGTCCACCGATGTACGCGGGTCGGTGTGCAGCGCCACCGATCCGCCGGTTTCGGCGGCCCGCTTGTTGGCCGCGTCGAGCACCCACTGCGCGGGGGCGAAGCCCTCGGGGGCGCCGATGCGGACGTGCATTCCCGCGGTGGCTCCGCCGATGAGCAGCGAGTGGGCCATGTTGTTCGCGCCGTCCCCGAGGTAGGTCAGGGTGCGCCCGGCCAGCGTGCCGTGGCGTTCGCGGACGGTCTGCAGGTCGGCGAGGACCTGGCAGGGGTGGAACTCGTCGGTGAGCGCGTTGACGACCGGCACGGTCGAGGCCGCGGACATCGACTGCATCCGCGCCTGCGCGAAGGTGCGCCACACGACGATGTCGGCGTAGCGGGACAGCACGCGGGAGGTGTCTTCGATGGTCTCCTCGCGCCCGAGCTGCATCATCCGGCCGTCGACCACGATCGGCTGGCCGCCGAGCTGATGGATGCCGACTTCGAAGGACAGCCGGGTGCGGGTGGAGTTCTTCTCGAAGATCACCGCCACGGACTTGTTGCGCAGCACGTCGTCGCTGTGCGGGTCGGTCTTGTAGTGGGCGGCGAGGTCGAGCACTTCGGCCTGTTCGTCGGGGCCGAGGTCGTCATCGCGCAGAAAGTGCCGGGGTGCCACAGCGTCACCTCCGCGGATCGTGGTGGGACTCGGGCTCGCAAGTCATTCGGCGAGCCGGAGAAGTTCGGGGAGCCGGTCGAGCAGTTGCCGCACCTGGTCGTGCTGCACGACCAGCGGCGGGCTGAGCCGCAGCACGTCCGGCTGCACGGCGTTGATCAGGAAGCCGGCTTCCTGGGCGGCCGCGGACACCTTGGCCGCGACGGGTTCGGTCAGGCGCACGCCGAGCAGCAGCCCGTGCCCGCGGACTTCGGCGATCAGCGGGTGGTCGATGGCGCGCACTCCCGCGGCGAGTTCTTCGCCGACGGACTTCACATGTTCGAGCAGCCCGTCCTCGCGGATGGTGCGCAGCACGGCCAGCGCCGCCGCGCAGGCGACCGGGTTGCCGCCGAAGGTGGTGCCGTGCTGGCCGGGTTGCAGCAGCTCACCGGTTTCACCGAGGCCGATGCAGGCGCCGAGCGAAAGTCCGCCGCCGAGCCCCTTGGCCAGCGTGATCACGTCGGGTTCGACGCCGTCGCGCTGGAACGCGAACCATTCGCCGGTGCGGCCGATGCCGGTCTGCACCTCGTCCAGGACAAGCAGCGCGCCGTGCCGCGAGGTGATCTCGCGCGCGGCGCGCAGATAGCCCTCGGGCGGGACGACCACGCCGTTCTCGCCCTGCACGGGTTCGAGGAACAGCGCGGCGGTCGTGTCGTCCACCGCGGACTCGAGCGCGGCCACGTCGCCGTAGGGCACGTGCTCGACTCCGCCGGGCAGCGGCTCGAACGGCAGCTGCTTCGCGGGCTGGCCGGTCAGGGCGAGCGCGCCCATGGTGCGGCCGTGGAAGCCGCCTTCGGTGGCGACGACCTTGCTGCGGCCGGTGAGCCTGCTGATCTTGAACGCGGCTTCGTTGGCCTCGGCGCCGGAATTGCAGAACAGCACCCGGCCGCTCGCCCCGGCCAGCTCCAGCAGTTGCTCGGCCAGCTGCAAGCCGTTCTCGTGCGCGTAGAAGTTCGAGACGTGCCCGAGGCTGCCGATCTGCTCGGTCACCGCTTCGACCACCGCGGGGTGGGCGTGGCCGAGCGCGTTGACCGCGATGCCGCTGACGAAGTCCAGGTAGTCGCGGCCGTCGGCGTCGGTGACGGTGCAGCCCGAGCCGCGCACCAGGGTCAGCTTCGGGGTGCCGTAGTTGTCCATCATGGACGTCTGCCACCGCTGGGCGGCGGTGACGTTGCTGGTCATGAGTTTTCGACCTCGCTTTTCGTGCTGGGCAGCACCATCGTTCCAACGCCGGCGCTGGTGAAGACCTCCAGCAGCACCGAGTGCGCGAGCCTGCCGTCGATGACGTGCGCGCGGGGTACGCCGCCGCGCACCGCGCGCAGGCACGCCTCCATCTTCGGCACCATGCCGGAGTCCAGGCCCGGCAGCAGCCGCTCCAGCTCGTCCGCGTCCAATCTGGACACCAGCGACGAGCGGTCCGGCCAGTCGGTGTAGAGACCTTCGACGTCGGTGAGCACGACGAGCTTTTCCGCGCCCAGCTCCTTCGCCAGCGCACCGGCCGCGGTGTCGGCATTGACGTTGTGCACCACGCCGTCCGCGTCCGGGGCCACTGTGGACACCACCGGGATGCGTCCGGCGTCGATCAGGTCGTGCACCGCGTCGGAGTTGACCGAGACCACGTCGCCGACCAGGCCCACGTCGACCGCTTCGCCGTCGACCAGGGCGGTGCGGCGCGCGGCGGTGAACAGCTGGGCGTCCTCACCGGACATCCCCACCGCGTGCGGGCCGTGCTGGTTGATCAGGCCGACGAGTTCGCGCCCGACCTGGCCGACCAGCACCATCCGCACGACGTCCATGGTTTCCGGCGTGGTGACCCGCAGGCCGCCGCGGAACTCCCCCGCCATGCCGAGCCGGTCGAGCATCGAGGTGATCTGCGGGCCGCCGCCGTGCACGATCACCGGCCGCAGCCCGGCCAGCCGCAGGAACACCATGTCCTGCGCGAAGGCGGCCTTGAGCTCGTCGTCGACCATGGCGTTGCCGCCGTACTTGACCACGACGGTCGCGCCGTGGAAGCGCTCCAGCCACGGCAGGGCTTCGACCAGCACGCCGGCTTTCTCCCCCGCGCGGGCGAGGCGGTCGGTGCTTTGCGGGTACGTGGTCATGACGAGTACGCGCTGTTCTCTTCGACGTAGCCGTGCGAGAGGTCGGTGGACAGGATCGTCGCCTCGTGCTCGCCGAGGTGCAGGTCCACCGCGATCTCGATGTCGCGGCGGGTGAGGTCGGCTTCGCTGCGGTCCCGGTCGGGCAGGCCGCCCGCGAACAGCCGTACGCCGTTGACGGAGATCTCGGCTTTGCCGACGTCGATGCCGACGCCAGCGCGGCCCAGCGCCATCGCGATCCGGCCCCAGTTCGGGTCGGAGCCGAACAGCGCGGTTCCGACCAGGTTGTCCTCGGCGATGATCCGTCCGATGCGGACGGCGTCGTCCTCGGTCCGCGCGCCGCGCACGGTGATGTCGACGGCCTTGGTGGCGCCCTCGGCGTCGTGCTGCAGGCCGCGGACCAGGTCGGTGCAGGCGTTCTTGAGCTGCTCGGCGAAGTCCTCAGTGGACGGTTCGATGCCGGAGGCGCCGGAGGCGAGCACGAGCACCGTGTCGTTGGTGGAGGTGCCGCCGTCGACGTCGAGCCGGTCGAAGGTGACGCGGGTGGCCGCGCGCAGCGCCTCGTCGAGGGATTCCTTGGAGATCACGGCGTCGGTGGTGAGCACGCTGAGCATGGTCGCGAGGTTCGGGGCGAGCATTCCGGCGCCCTTGGCGAAACCGCCGATGGACCAGCCAGCTCCGGCGGCGTGCGCCTGCTTCGGCACGCTGTCGGTGGTCAGGATCGCGGTCGCCGCGTCGGTCGCGGCTTGCTCGGTGTCCGCCAGCGACTTCGCCGCACCGTCCACTCCGGACAGAACGGCGTCCATCGGGAGGCGTTCGCCGATGAGGCCGGTGGAGCACACCGCTACGTCGATCGCGCCGATTTCCAGGGATTCCGCGACCTTCTCGGCCGTGGCGTGGGTGTCCTGGAAGCCTTCCGGTCCGGTGCAGGCGTTGGCGCCGCCGGAGTTGAGCACCACCGCGCGCAGGCTCTGCTCCTGCAGCACCTGCTGCGACCACAGCACCGGCGCGGCTTTGACCTGGTTCGTGGTGAACACGCCCGCGGCGGTGGACTGCGGGCCGTCGTTGACCACGAGCGCCAGGTCTCGGGCACCGCCGGCTTTGATCCCGGCGGCGACGCCTGCCGCGCGGAAACCGGCGGGGGCGGTGACGCTCATGCGAACTCCTCGGTGTGCACGGTGTGGCCTTCGGCGGTCAGCGCCGATCGGGCCGCCTCGGCGTGTTCGGCCGGGACGAGAATCCAGTCGGTGTCGAAAGTGGACAGTGTGAAGACGCTGATCTCCGCGCGCGCCAGCGGGTTCAGCAGCTCGGCGAGCACGCCGGTGAGCGAGAACTCCAGCGGGCCGCGTACTTCCAGTGCGCGGAACGGCCCTTCGACGGTGTCCAGGCCCGCGGCTGCTTCGTACGGGAGCACGAGGGTGCGGCCCTTCGCGGTGACCAGCTCGGCCCGGATCGGACCGGTCTCCGGCAGCGGCTCGTCGGTGGCGACGACCGCGAGAGGTTCGTCGTGCAGGTGCAGCGTCCAGGTCACGGGGCGACTCCCGCGAACGGCAACCCGGTCGTCTCGGGCAGGCCCAGCGCGAGGTTCATGCACTGCACCGCGCCGCCCGCGGTGCCCTTGGTGAGGTTGTCCTCGGCGCCGACCGCGACCAGCCGACCGGCGTCGGAGTCCACTGTGACTTGCACGTGAACGGTGTTGGCGCCGATCGTCGCCGAGGTCTGCGGCCAGCTCCCCGCGGGCAGCACCTGCACGAACGGCTCATCGCCGTAGGCGTCGAGGTAGACCTTGCGGGCCGCGTCGGCGTCGACATCACCGCGCAGCGGAGCGGTGCAGGTGGCGAGGATTCCGCGCGGCATCGGTGCGAGCACCGGCGTGAACGAGACCTTGACTGACTCGCCCGCGACCGCGGAGAGGTTCTGGATCATTTCCGGGGTGTGCCGGTGCGCGCCGCCGACGCCGTAGACGCTGGCCGAGCCCATGACTTCGGCCGAGAGCAGGTGCGGCTTGAGCGAACGCCCCGCGCCGGAAGTTCCGGTGACCGCGACGACCGTGGCGTCCGGCTCGACCAGCCCGGCCGCCAGCGCGGGCACCAGCGTCAGCGACGAGACCGTGGGGAAGCAGCCGGGGACCGCGACCCGCTTGGTGCTGCGCAGCTTCTCGCGCCCGCCGGGGAGTTCGGGGATGCCGTAGGGCCAGGTGCCGGGGTGCTCACCGCCGTACCAGCGCTGCCAGTCGGCGGGGTCGTTGAGCCGGTGGTCGGCGCCGCAGTCGATGACCACCGCGGCATCGCCGAGTTCGGCGGCGATCGCAGCGGAGTGCCCGTGCGGCAGCGCGAGGAACACGACGTCGTGCCCGGCGAGCTCGGCGGCGGAGGTCTCGGTGAGTTCGCGCTCGGCCAGCGGCACCAGGTTCGGGTGGTGCGCGCCCAGCTTGCTGCCCGCGTTGCCGCCCGCGCTCAACGTGCCGATCTCGACTTCCGGATGCGCCAGCAACAAGCGGAGCAGTTCCCCGCCCGCGTAGCCGCTCGCACCCGCGACTGCCACCCGAACCGTCATGCGGATGATTATGCATTCTTATGCAACATCAATCAAGGATGGGTGGTGCGGGCTACAGCCAGACCAACCGGACGTCGCGGATCAGCGAGAACATCTCCAGCGTGGACTCGCCCGAGTCGGCGTTGCCCATCATCCCGCCCGGGCCGACGAAAACCGCGCCCGGACCGCGGCCGTCCGGGCTGCGTTGCGCGCTGACGTCCAGGCCCCAGACGCAGACCTCGGCGTCGACCACCTCGCCGCGTTCCCGCACGAGCTCGTAGAGCGCGAACGGCCGCGGGCGCACACCCTCGGAGAGTTCGCGGAGCAGTTGAGCCTCACCGTCGGACATCGCCGACTCCCTTCACCGGGGATCCTGATGGATTCAGCTTAGCGAGCAACTTGCTCATAAACAGTCGCCGAATCAGGTGATCCAGTTTTCCCGGTGACGGTGGCACCATGATCGGCGTGGCTCCGGACCCGAAGATGCTCAAGATCCAGCTCGGCATAGAACTGCGCCGCCTGCGCGAAGAATCCGAACGCACCGCCGCCGAGGCAGCGGCGGTCGTAGGCGGCACCGCGCCGAAGATCAGCAAGATCGAAAGCGGCAAGCAGGGCGTCACGACCGCAGAGGTCGAGAAGCTGGCCGAGCTTTACAAGGCACCGGCCAAGCGCCGGAAGTACCTGATCGGCCTCGCGAGCCAGTTGCCCAAGCGCAGCCCGCGTCGCACGACGTATCGGGACGCCGTGCCCGACTGGTTCCAGCGGTTCCACGCGCTGGAGTACGCGGCTACGGACATGCGGATCTACGAAGTGGAGATCGTTACCGGGCTGCTCCAGACCGAGGCGTACGCCCGCTCAACGATCGAAGCCTGGGAACCGGCTGCGGATCCGCGGTTGATCGAACGGCAGGTACAGACGCGGATGGACCGGCAGGAGGTCCTGACCCGGCGGCAAAAGCCGCTCAACTTGCAGGTGGTCCTCAGCGAGGCGGCGCTGCGGCGCGTGCAGGGCAACTCGGACATCATGCGTGAACAGCTGGATAGCTTGATCGAAGCATCCCATAGACCCAACGTTGAGCTCAGAGTCTTGCCTTTCGCGGTACCGAACCGCATCGCCGTGGCATCCGCCGTTTTCCTCCTACGTTTGAAAGAGCAGCAGCTGTCGGCCGTCTACCTCGAAGACGTTCTCGGAGCGAGCTACCTGGACGACCCTGAGGAGTTCACGCGCTACAACGTCGTTTTCGAGCGACTGCGCTCGGCCTCGCTGCCGGAAGAGGAGTCGCGCGAGTTCACCGCTAAGGTGGCCGGGTCATACGGCTAGGTGATCTTCGAGAGTGGTGGCCATGACCCCGGACTTCTCCAATGCAATCTGGCGCAAGTCCAGCCGCAGCGGCTCAAGTGGCGGCGCTTGCGTGGAAGTTGCCTTCGTCTCGGCCGATGCCGCGTGGCGCAAGTCGAGCCGAAGCCAAGGCAACGGCGGCGCCTGCGTCGAGGTCGCGGTGGAGCCTTCGGTGGTCGGCATCCGCGACTCGAAGTCCCCCGACGGCCCGGTGCTCGCCTTCGACCGCGGCACCTTCACCACGTTCCTCGACTCGCTCAAATCCCGAGTTCTCCAGGAGTGAACGGACCGCTCGTCCCACTAGATTGGACGAACAGTCCGTTCGCTCTACGGCCGAACCGCGGGGCGACGCGCGGAGCGACTTCGCCCGATCCGAGCAAGGTGCTCTGAGTGAACGGACTGTTGGTCCCACTAGATTGGTCAAACGGTCCGTTCACTCGGGGAGAAATGGGCGAAACGGGGATCTTGGGTGGCGTGCGCTGCTAAGGTCCGCCTCCGGCACGAGGAGGGGCGCCCATGGGCTACGAGGTCGTGACCGGGGAGTTGGAACGGGCGGCGGATTCCGCGGAATCCGCTGCTGAGCAGGCGAAGCAGGCGCGGCTGGAAGTGGCGGCCGGGAAGATCGGGCGGGCGTTGCCGGGGTCGGCGTCGGCTCCGGCGGCGAAGGCGACCGGCGGGAGCTGGCGCGGCACGATCGACGCCTGGTGCCGGGACACCGACGAGTACGCGAACTCGCTGCGGGCCAGCGCCGAGAACTACCGCGCGGGGGAACGCAACGCCTCGGCAGAGCTGAAGCAGCCCGGTGGTGGCGCCTGATGGTCAACATCGGAGACATCCGCCGCTGGCAACCGGGCCGGCTCGACGAGTCGGCCGACGACCTCAAGCGCGAACAGGACTGCCTGGTCCGGCTCGACGACGAACTCGTCCACTCCGGCAAACCCCGCGAATGGCACGGCGAAGCCGCCGACTCCGCCGCGGGCAAGCATCGCGAACTCGGCGAGCGGATGCGGGAACTCGTCACCGAAGTCTCAACCGTCCGCTCGACGGTGATCGCCACCGCCGACGAGGTCCTGGCGGTTCGCGAGCAGCTGGCCGAGGCCGATGCGCTAGCCCGCGCGTACAACTTCCGCATCGGCGACGGCGGCGACATCGAAGACCTCGGAACACCGCCGGACACCCCGCCCGACCAAGCCCGGGCGGTCGACTCGGACCGACATCGCAAAGTGCGCCCGGAGCTGGCCGACCGGGTCGAGCAGATTCTGCAGCGAGCCGACGACGCCGACGGCGAACTCGCCAAAGTTCTCCGCGACGCGGACAAGGATCTGATCGACACCCGCGGAGCGCACAACCTCGCCGAAGCCGCCAAGCTCGGCGACGCCCGCGGCCTCGGCGAAACGATCGAACCGCCCGCCGGTGGAACTCCGGCGCAGCACGCGGACTGGTGGAAATCCCTGCCCGCCGAGACGAAGTCCGCGCTGGCGACCGCTCCCCCGCCCTGGCTCGGCAACATGGACGGCATCCCGGCGGCCGTGCGCCACACCGCCAACGTCAACCGCATCGACGACGAGCGCGCCGCGCTGCAAGCCCGAGCGACGCAGCTGCAAAGCGCGGTCGACAAGCCGCAGGCGGGACCCGGTGGCCACCTCGTCCAGAGCAGATACCAACGCCAGCTCGACCAGGTGCAGGCGAAGCTGACGTCCCTGGACAACGTGGAATCCACGATGGCGCGCGGAAATCGGCAACTGCTCGTGCTCGACACCTCCGGCGAACGCACCAAGGCAGCGGTCGGCATCGGCAACGTCGACACCGCCGAGCACGTCACCGTGTTCACACCCGGCATGGACAGCGCGGTCGAGCGCGGCAGCTTGGGTGACTACGACCGGAGCATGGACATGTTGGCGCAAGACGCGCAGTTGCAGTCGGATCAGTACGGCGATGGCGGGAAAGTCGCCGCTGTCACTTGGCTCGGCTACGAAGCGCCGCAACTTTCCGAAACCGCTGACCCGAGTGATTCAGTGGCAAGTTCTGGTGGCGCTGAGCGCGGCGGGGAGAAGCTTTCGGACTTCTACCGGGGCATCAACGAATCAAGGCCCGACGACCCGAACCTGGTCGCGATGGGGCATTCCTACGGCTCGACCACCACCGGGTATGCCTTGCAGGAGAACGGGACCGGGGTCGATGCAGCGCTGACCATGGGTTCCCCCGGCATCGGAACCCCGATGGCCAGCGACCTCAACGTTCCGGACGACCGGCTCTACAACCTGGAATCGGACCAGGACGTCGTTGCCGACCTCGGACACTTCGGCGGAGACCCATCGTGGAAACCAGGAATCGACGAACTGTCTACTGAGGACGCAGTCGCCCCGGACGGGCAGCAGCTCAAGGAGTCGACCGGACACAACACAGGCGGGCCCGACGGCTACCTCAACCGTGGGAACACCAGCCAATACAACGCCAGCGTCGTCGCGGCCGGGCTTCCGGACCGTGCGGTGGATGGATGGCAATGATCGGACGCCCCCACAACCAAGGACGGACCTTGAAACGCATCGCGCTTCTCGCGTTGGTGGCCCTGAGCATCACCGGCTGCGGAGGCAACAACCTCGGCCCTGAGTTCGGAGGAAGCATGGAAGAGCAACGTGCCGAGCTCATGAGTCGCCCCAGCATCGAAGAAGCCAGCGCACGCTATCTCGAGATGCACACCAAGATCCGCGATCAGCTCACGGCCGCATACCCCTGGATGCGTTGGGAGCAAACGCGCGAACTCAACAGAGCCGGCTGCTCCGACTTCGACGCGTTCACCGACATCGGCGAAAGCCAGACCCTCGGCGTGTGGCGGGCCAACGGCAACATCCCCGACGCCGAGTGGCCCCGCGCCCAGCAGATCGTCGCCGACGTGAGCCGCGAATACGGCTTCGCAGCACCGGAAACCGTCGTCAGCCGACCCTCCGATCACCAGGTCGTAGGCAGCGACCGCTTCGGCGGCGGATACCGCTTCGGCACCGCCAAGAACACCGTGATCAACGGCAGCACCGGCTGCCACCTCCCCCAAGCCGAAAAGGACAAGCAAGCGCCGCCGCCAGCGCGGTGAATCAACTCGGGTCGATCGGGCCCGTTCCCAGCGGAGCGTCCTCGGCTCGGGCCAGCAGCCCGGAGATCGTCACCGCCAAGGATCGCCGCAGCATGTCGGTGAAGTTCATCCGCAGCTCGGCCAGCGCCGGGTCGGCTGCGTAGGCGGCCAGCATCGCCTCGGACGGCCGGCAAAGCGGCCATGCCGATGCGGCCAGCAGCGCGATCATCGCGACGAGGCGGGTCGCGTCGTGCGCGCCGAGCTCCGGGAGGTATCCGCGGATCAGCCGGGCCTGCTCCTCGAGGGCGCGCTTGGTCTCGCGCTTGTGCCGAAGGGCGACATCGGTGGAGACGTTGTGCTCCAAGACCGCGGCGTGCGCGCTGTTGAGGTCGCACAGCACCGGCCGTCGCGCCAGCGACTCGGTCAGGACCGCGGCCAGCCGGTCCTCGCGTTGCCGCTGCGCACCTTCGGCGGGTTCGAGCGACCGCTCCAACTCGGCGATCCAGTCCTGCATTTCGGCGTCCAGCAGTTCGAGCAGGACGTCCTCGCGCGACTCGAAGTAGCGCAGCACGTTGGACTTGGCCAGCCCGACGCGCCGGCTCAACTCGTTGAGGCTGATCTTCGCGACCGGCATCTCGGTGAGCATCGCGGCGGCGGTGGCCAGGATCTGGCGCCGCCGTTCGTTCCGCTGCTGCTCGCTGCGGGCGCGCTGGAAGCACATGCGAGGAACCCTAACGAACCGCCGGTCCGTTGTTAACAGACTGGCGGTCTGTTAGGTTCGCCGCTGTAACAGCCCAGCGGTCTCTTAGGGGTTCGACATGTACCAGGTGCACGACCAGAGCGGGAAACTCGCCGTTGTGACCGGCGCGAACAGCGGGACCGGCAAGGAAACCGCCCGGCGGCTGGCAGGTGCGGGCGCGCACGTGGTGCTCGCGGTGCGCACGCCGGACAAGGGCGAGCAGGCGCGCGCCGACATCCTCGCCGAGCATCCGCGCGCCGAGGTGGAGGTCCGCCGCGTCGACCTGGCCGAGCTCGCCTCGGTGCAGGAGTTCGCCGATGGCCTGCTCAGCGACGGGCGGCCGCTGGACCTGCTGGTGAACAACGCCGGCGTGATGATGCCGCCGCACCGGATCGAAACGGCCGACGGCTTCGAGCTGCAGATGGGCAGCAACTACCTCGGCCCGTTCGCGCTGACCGTGCGGCTGCTGCCGCTGCTGCTGGACGCGACCGCGCCGCGGGTGGCCACGATGAGCAGTGCCGTGGCCAATAGCGGCCGGATCAACTTCGACGACCTGCAATTCGAACGCGGCTACGGTCCGATCGCGGCCTACGCGCAGTCCAAGCTCGCCGACCTGCTGCTGACCAAGGAGCTCGCGCGGATCTCGGCCGCGCGCGGCTGGCCGCTGCTGTCCACCGGTGCGCATCCCGGCTACACCCGGACGAACCTGCAGACCTCGGGGCCGAGCCTCGGTGGCGAGCCGAGCGCGCTGATGCGGACCGTAACGAAGCTGACGCCGTCGCAAGGCGTGGTGCAAGGCTCCGAACCGCTGCTGCACGCAGCGACCGGCCCGGACGTGGTGGCCGGCGGTTACTACGGCCCGCGGTGGTCGTTGGTCGGCCCGAGCCGGGCCGCTCGCCCGCCGCGCAAGGCGCTGGACAAGGCGGTCGCCGAACGGCTGTGGGCCGAATCCGAACGCCTCACCGGAGTCGCCCTGCCCGCCCGCACCTGATGACCCGGGGCACGACGACCACACCCACCTCGCGGGCGGAGGGGACACCTGTTCCGCGCCCGACTGCGGAAGGAGGCCGAGTGCCGAGCACGCTCAGCGCTTTCACTCCGCGGCTTCGAAGAGCGGTTTTCCCGTCTCCAGCAGGGATTTGAGGCTGGCGAGGATTTCCGGCCAGCCGTGGCCGACCATCTCGCGGACGGTGCTGCCGGGCTCGAAGCCGTCGTGCACCACGGTCAGCTTGACCATGTCGCCGAGCGGTTCGATCTCGAAGGTCACCTTGGAGCGCCGCTCCTCGCGCAGTTTCGCCGCGACCTCCTCGCCGACGCCCACGGCCTGCGCCCATTCCGGTGTGAAGGTGTGCCAGGTGTAGGAGAGCTTGCGGCCCGGCTCGGCTTCGAGGACGACCTGCTGCGGGTCGGTGGTCCGCTGCCCGTTCTCCGTCCAGGTCATCGCCGAGCCGGGAGTCCAGTCGGTGTCGAAGGTCAAGCCCCAGTAGCGGATGGTGAAGGCCGGATCGGTCAGCGCCTGCCAGAGCTGCTCCGGCGTGGTGCGGATGTAAGTGGTGTAGACGAAAGCGTCGCTGCTGCTCATCGGCGGCTGCTCCAATGCGGTCTTCAAGTCGGCGAGGGCGTGCGCGCGCTCGCGGTCGTACTGGTTGATCCAGCGCTCGGCGATGGCGTTGATCGGCTCGGCGTTGAGGTAGTGCAGCTTCTCCCTGCCACGCCGCAACGTGGTGACGAGGTTGGCCGCCTCCAGCACCGCCAGGTGCTTGCTCACCGCCTGCCGGGTCATCTCCAGGCCCGCGCACAGTTCGCGCAGGCGTTGCCCGTTGCGGGCGTTCAAACCGTCGAGCAACCTGCGCCGGTTCGGGTCGGCGAGCGCCCGGAAGACCTCGTCCATGTGCACCACGGCCAAACATGCAACCAAACGGCTGCGTCAGTCAGACAAGCAGCCATCCGGTTGCGTGTCAACACCGCCGAGGAGGCGGGTGGCGATGTGTCGACCGGCCGCCGCCGGCGTGGGTAAGTTCTCACCCCGGCCCAGCGGGCGGCAGCACCGAGCAGGCAGGAGAGCGGAATGAGCAGCGACGAACCGCAGATCGTGCGAGCCGCGGTGGTGCAGGCCGCGCCCGTCGCGTTCGACCGGGACGCCACCCTGGACAAGGCGGCCGAACTCGTCCGGCAAGCCGCCGCCGGAGGCGCCGAGCTCGTGGTGCTGCCCGAAGCGTTCGTGTCCGCATACCCGCGCGGCATCACGTTCGGCGCAACCGTCGGAAGCCGCTCCCCCGAAGGCCGCCGCTGGTACCGGCGCTACTGGGAGTCCAGTGTGGACGTTCCGGGGCCGGCGACCGAGCGGCTCGGCGGAATCGCCCGCAAGCACGGGACCCACCTGGTGATCGGAGTGATCGAGCGCGGCCGGGGCACGCTGTACTGCACCGCGCTGATGTTCTCCGCGGACGGCGAGCTGCTGGGCAAGCACCGCAAACTCATGCCGACCGGCGCGGAACGGCTGGTCTGGGGATTCGGCGACGGTTCGACGATGCCCGTGGTCGACACCTCGCTGGGACGGCTCGGCGCGGTGATCTGCTGGGAGAACTACATGCCGCTGATGCGGATGCACATGTACTCGCAAGGCGTCCAGCTCTACTGCGCGCCCACGGCGGATCCGCGCGAAAGCTGGGTCGCGAGCATGCGGCACGTGGCCGCCGAAGGACGCTGCTTCGTGCTCTCGGCCAACCAGTTCACCCGCCGCAGCGACTATCCGGACGACTACCCGCTCGACGTGCCCGCGGACGAGGTGCTCTCACCCGGGAACTCGCTGATCGCCTCGCCGCTGGGAGAGCTCATCGCAGGTCCGTCGACCGGCGCGGAAACCGTGCTGCACGCCGAACTCGACCTCGGCGCGATCCCGGAAGGCAAGTACGACTTCGACGTGGCCGGGCACTACGCCCGGCCCGACGTCTTCCGCCTCACCGTCGACACCCGGCCGCAGGATCCGGTGGAGCACACCGATCCGGACTGAGTCACGGTGATTTCTTGGTTCTTGTCTTGTCAGCGGTGAAGCCGCTGAGCAGCGAGCATGCAAGCAACCGGCACCGCCGCGGGTTCTCAGCGGCTTCCTCGCGAGGACAGCGATTTCGCCGCGTATGGGCATACGTCAGAAATCGATCCCACAGCGAGGAAGCCGCTGAGGTTCCGCTACCCGAACCGCTACGCAAATCCTTCCGAGGGACTCTTGCAACCTCAGCGCAGCGGGTTGAAGGGCTTGAGTGGATCCGGCTGCTTGCCGGTGACGATCTGGTCGGCGAGCAGTCGTCCGGTTTGCGGGCCGAGGGTCAGGCCCCACATGCCGTGGCCGCCCGCGACGAACACTCCCGGCGCGGCGGTCGCGCCGATCAGCGGCAGCCCGTCCGGGGTGACCGGCCGACCGCCGACCCAGTCGTCGCGGCGCTGATCCCAGTGCACCCCGGTCAGCAGCGGCTTCGACGAACGCACGATCGCCTCGATGCGCTCCGGGTACACGCGCGCGTCGGGTGAGCGGAACTCCATCGTGCCCGCCACGCGCAGCCCGCCCTGGTACGGCGTGCAGGCCACGCGCACCGAGGGCAGGTAGATCGGGCCCGGAACGGGCTCGTCGGTGGGCACGGTGAACGAGTAGCCGCGGCCTGCGCGGACGGGGGTGCGCACGCCGAGCGGTTTGGCCAGCGAACTCAGCCAGGCGCCGGTGGCGAGCACGACCGAGTCGGCCCGCAGGCGCTCGTCGCCGGAGATCAGTGCGACGCCGCCCTGTTCGCGGCGCACCTCGTCGACGTTGAAACCGGTGCGGATCTCGCCGCCGCGGGCCTCGACCGAACGGGCCAGCGCGCGCACGAACTCGCCCGGGTCGACGTAGCGCTGCCCCTCGATCCGCATCACCGCGCCGACCTGCTCGGACAGCTGCGGCACCGAAACGTCCGCAGTGGACGGTTCAGCGATCTGCACGTCCTGGCCGAAGGAGCGGACCAGCTCGAACTCGCGGCGCAGGTCGGCGACCTGCTCGGGGTTCTCGAACGCCGCGGTGATCGGCGCCGGGCGGGTCGGGGCGTCCACGCCGCCGTCGGTGAGGGCGTCGAACGCCTCCAGGCACTCGTTGTTCATCGGCACGAACGGGCGCATCGCGCGCTGCCAGGCGGGCATCGTGCAGTGCTTGGCGAACCGCGCGAGGAACGCCCACAAGCTCGGATCGACCCGCGCGGGCACGTACAGCGGGGCGTTGCGGTCCAGCAGCGAACGCAGCCCGTAGCGCAGCACGCTCGGCTCCGGCAGCGGGATGGAGAACGCCGGGGCCAGGTAGCCCGCGTTGCCCCAGGACGAACCGGCCGCCACGCCGTCGCGGTCGACGACGGTCACCTCCACGCCGTGCTCCTGCAAGAACCACGCCGTCGAGAGTCCGACGGCGCCGGCTCCGGCGACCACCACCCGGCGCGGTGCCTGATCGGTCCCGTTCATGCCTGCTCCCTTCGCTCGGTCCAGCTCCGAGCATGACCGGGAACACAGCGCTGATCGTTGTCATCTGCGCACAATCCGAGCGCGCCGCGTTGGCATCCGGGCACTACTCCGCGGCCGCTAGGCGACGCGCAGCGCGATCACCAGGGCGAGTCGTTCGTCCGGATCGTCCAGGTCGAGCGTGGTCACCTCGGTCATCTTGCGCAGCCGGTAGCGCACGGTGTTCGGGTGCACGCCCAGCCGCGCCGCGGCCGCGACCTGGTCGCCCTGGGCGTGCAGGACCGCACGCAGCGTCTCGGTGTAGCGAGTGCCGTTCGCCGCGTCGTGACGGCGCAGGTCGGCGACCGGCCCGCGCGGAGGGATGCGGCCGCCGGAAGCGGCGTTGCGCAGCCGCCGCAGCAGGATCTCGTGCCACGCGCGCTCGTAGGAAACGATCGGATCGGAGCATTCCAGCGCCAAGCTCTCGTCGGCTTCCTGCCTGCTCACCG
Organism: Saccharopolyspora sp. SCSIO 74807; assembly: GCF_037023755.1. NCBI lineage: Bacteria > Bacillati > Actinomycetota > Actinomycetes > Pseudonocardiales > Pseudonocardiaceae > Saccharopolyspora > Saccharopolyspora sp. SCSIO 74807. The sequence goes on from NZ_CP146100.1 coordinate 6,313,998, forward strand.
GCAGTTCCAGCGGGCTCGCCGCGCCACCGATCCCGGCCCGCGCGGAGGCAGGCACCCCGCGCATCAACTTGCGCACCCACTCCGCGGCGGGCACCTCGCCGGGCAGCACCGTGTAGACCGTGTTCGAGAACAGCGCGCTGCGCCCCGGCCTGCCCCAGCCGAAACCGGCGGTGGCCCGCTCGAAGGCGACCAGCACCGCGGTGTCTTCCGCCTGCAACGCCACGACCTGGAAGTCCTCGCCGCGCAAACCGAGCCTGCTCAGTACCGCCGCAGCGTCGTCCTTGCCCTCCAACAGCTCGATGACCAGGTCCGATTCGATCCGCCGCTCGAGGTCGGCCGCGGCCCGCGCGCGCAGCATGTGCAGCGACGCGGTGCCTGCCCCGGTGCGCAGCGCGGACTCCCGCTCGCCGGTCAACGGCTCCGGGACCTCGACCCAGATCGAACCGAGCAGTTCCCGCCCGGCGCGGACCGCGATGACGACCCGGCCGTGGAAGTCGTGCGCCGGGATCGGCTCCACGAACAGCGGCGCGTCGGAGGCGGCGAGGTGCGCGTGCACACCGCGGGCGGTGAGTTCGGCGCGGATCTCGTCCGGCACCCGCCTGCCCAGGATCGTCGCCATCCGCGCCTGGTCGGCGGTCTCCTGCCTGCTCGAATACGCCAGCACGCCGGAATGCTGGTCCTCGATGGTCACCGGGCCGCCGACCGAGCCCGCGAGCGCGTCCGCCAGCGCGAACAGATCCGTCGGGCCGCCTTCCCGCGCCTCCAGCACCAGCCCGTACACCACGCCCGCGAGATGACCCCACGGCACCTCCGGATCGACGAGCACGACCGCGACGCCGCGTTCGCGTGCGATGTCGAGCACTGCTTCGTCGGCCCGGTGCACGACGACCGCAGCGGCCCGGGTGGCCGACAGCAGCTCGCCGAGCGCGGTATCCGGCACGCCGACGGTCAGCAGCACCTCGTCCGGACCGGCCGGTTCCTGCAGCGCGACGCTGCGGAGTTCGACGTCGCGGCCGCGCGGGGCGCAACGCAGCCGCGCGCCGTAGCCGCCGAGGACGTTGATCAACCGGTCCAGGGTGACCATGGTCAGACGAGTTCCAGCAGTTCCGGCAGCGACGGCAGCGACGGCAGCGACGGCAGCGACGGCAGCACGATGTGCGCATCCTCCAGCTCGGACTCCGAGTGGGTCGTGGTCACCGCGGCGACCATCGCGCCCGCCGCGCGGCCAGCGGCGATACCTGCCGGAGCGTCCTCCACGACGAAGCATCCCGCCGAGGCCGCGCCGAGCGCGTCCGCGGCCGCGCGGTAGCCCTCCGGATCGGGTTTGCCGCGGCGGACGTCTTCGGCGGCGATCAGCACGTCCGGCTGCGGCAGGCCCGCCGCGCGCAGCCGCTTCGCCATCAAGTCGCGGCCGCCCGAAGTCACCGCCGCCCAGCGGTCCAGGTTCGCGAGGAGGTGCGCGGCTCCGGGCACGGCGACCACGCCGTCGACGGCGTCGGACTCCAGCTCGGCGATCTTCGCGAGCACGTCGCCGCGGACCGGCTCGGGGAAGAACTCGGAGACCACGTCCACATCGCGTTTTCCGTGGCACACCGCCAGAATCGCGGCCGCGTCCGCGTCGAACCCGGCGGCCACCTCCGTCCAGACCCGCTGCACGATGGCGGTCGAATCGACCAGGGTTCCGTCGATGTCGCACAACACTGCGCGTTCCTGCTGCTCACGCACCAGAGCAGACTCTCACGCGCCGCCAGGTGAGACGAGACCGGGCGAAATCACCGCGCCGTGCCGCGAAACCGCGCGCGGGAGTGCCCGCCTGCGACTTCGTGAGGATTCGGCGTCGTCCCGCACCTGTCCTCAGCGGGTGCTGCTGCTGAGCACCGTCGTCGCGGCGATCTTCCACGTGTCGCCGTCGCGGGACAGCGTGTAGCGGGTGGGTTCTTCGACCACGCGGCCATCGTCGAAGTGGTAGGTGACCGTGGCCTGCGCGGTGTTCGGGCCCTCGGTCGACACGGCCGAGGTCTGCACGCTCTCGACCGGGTCCCAGAACTCCTCGAAAGCGTCGTAACCGCCTGCGTGGTTGGTCTGGTAGTCCGGGGTGAGCCGTTGCCAGGCCGCGTCGATGTCCTCCGGCATGAGCGCGTAGTACTCGGACACGACCGACTCCGGCGTCTGCGGTGCAGCGGGCTGCGGCGGCGGGCTCGGCGCCGGAGCGGGTTCCGGGCGGGGCTGCTCGGCCGGGGCGAGCGGTCCGGCGATGTCCTCGGCGGTCAGCAACCCGGTCAGCACCGCGGCACCGAACCCCGCGCCGACGACCACCAGCGAACCGGCCAGCACCAGGCCGTAGCGGCGGCGCTTCGACGGTTCCGCAGCGGGCTCCGTCGCGGGCTGCGCGGGTGGTGCGGGCGTCGCCGCCGGTTCCGGCTTCGGCGGTGCGGCAGGAACCGCCGTGAACGACTCCGGCAGCGACCTGCCGTCCGCCACCGCGGCGAGCGCGTCGGCGGTCTCCCGCATGGACGGCCGCTGCGCCGGTTCGGTCGCCAGCAGCCGCAGCAGCACCGGAGTCAGATCGCCGCCGTCGGCGGGTGGTTCGAAATCACCGGCGGCCACCCGGTGCAGCAGCGCGATCGAATTCTCCCCCAGCCCGAACGGCGGATTCCCCTGCAAAGCCGCGTACAACGTGGAGCCCAGCGAGAACACGTCGGTGCGGAAATCGGCCTTGCCGCCCTGGGCGACCTCCGGCGCCAGGTACGCGGGAGTTCCGGCCAGCACTCCGGTGGTGCTCGCGTCCCCCATGGCGCGGGAGATGCCGAAGTCGGTGATCTTGGTGATGTCCTCGGCGACGAGGATGTTGCCGGGTTTGATGTCGCGGTGCACGATCTCCGCGTCGTGCGCGGCCGCGAGCGCGCCCGCGACGTCCGCGCCGAGCTTGGCCACCTCGGCGACCGGCAGCGTGCCGCGCTCGGCCAGCACCGCGTCCAGGCTCCGCGAAGCCAAGTGCTCCATGATCAGGCAGGGGCGGCCGTCGTCTTCGACCACGTCGTAGACGGCGATCGCGTGCCGGTGCATCAACCGCGCGGTGATCCGGCCCTCGCGCATCGCGCGGCGCTTCATCGCCTGCACGTCCGCGTCGCTGGCCGACTTGCGCAGGTGCAGTTCCTTCACCGCCACGGTGCGGTTCAGGCGCTCGTCCCACGCCTTCCACACCACGCCCATCGCACCGCTGCCCAGCCTCGACTCGACCCGGTAACGATCCGCGACCAGCCGATCCTGCGCGCTCATGAGCCGACTCCTGCACACCACTGCGTAGCGATCACGTCACGATCGACTTTGCCAGGTCCCGCGGGGTGCCGCCGAACCGGGTGCGGCGATCGACCGGCGTTGCGGTGAACGGTCGCCGCGACAACGCCATCCGGCGCAACCGCCTACAGGCTCGTGTAGGTCGCGTAGAACGCCACCGCGACGAGCGCAGTGCCACCGGCGCCGAGCAGCACATCGCGCGCAGCGACGCTGCGCTTGACGAGGGTGACGACCAGCAACGCGATTCCCAGCACCGCGATTGCCGTCCAGTAGAACCATCCCGTGCTGCGGGAGACCACGATCAGCCCGTACAGCCCTTCGCCCACGGCTATGCCGGACAGCAGCGCAGCACCCGCGGCGGCGCGCGGACCGCGACAGCGCAACCAGGCGACGGCGACACCCACGAACGGACCGACGACCAACCCGATCACGCCGAACATCAGCGGGTTGTAGGTCAACCCGCGAAGCGCGGCGGCCACCGTGTAGCCCAGCACCAGCGACACGAAGCTCACCGGGCCGAACACCGCGGACGGCAACGTCGGCTCCCGGGCGAACCAGATGATCAACGCGGTCAGCAGCGTCCAGCCGCTGGAGGAGTTCGCCAGCGGATCCAGCGGGCCGAGCGAACTCTGCGCGAAGGACGTCAGCCCGCCCAGCAGCAGGCTCGCGAGGACGACGGCCGCCGACTTCACCCCCAGGCGGGCAGCGGAACCCGCAGCGGCGGTCGATTCAACACTCATGATCAGAGGCTAGTTGCGCCCCGCGGACCGTGGGGCGCGGAACGTGAAACGGCCCGGTGCGCTCGCAAGCACACCGGGCCGTCGCAAGCTCAGCCGCGCAATGCGGCTCGAAAGCTCAGCCCCGCAGCGCGGCGCCGAAGCGGGATTCAGCGGCGCGGACCGCGGAATCGCGGGCCTCGGTCGCCTCCTCCTGCTTGAGCGTGCGATCGGCCGCGCGGAAGCGCAGCGCCAGCGCCAGCGACTTCTTGCCCTCGGCCAGCTGCTCGCCCGCGTAGACGTCGAACAGCCGCACATCCTCCAGCAGATCGCCGCCACCGGAGCGCACCACCTCGACCAGCTCCGCCGACTGCACCGCCTGGTCCACCACCAGCGCGACGTCCAGCAGCACCGGCGGGTACGCCGAGATCGACGGGGCCGGGCGCGGATCGGTCAGCGGCAGCGCATCCAGGTCGAGCTCCATCGCGCAGGTCCGCTTGGGCAGGCCCAGCGCCTCCAACGCCTTCGGGTGCAGTTCACCGGCGTGGCCAACGACAGTGCCGTCGACCTTCAAATCGGCGCAGCGACCCGGGTGCCACGGCGCGAGCGAACCGGTGGTGACCTCCAGCTCGACGTTCGCGGCACGGGCCACGGTGCGCGCGGCCTCGACCGCGTCCGCCCAGCCCGCGGCACGGCCCGAGCCCCACCAGCCGGCACGTTCGCGCTGGCCGGACAGCACCACCGCCGCGTGCGTGGGCTGCTCCGGCAAGGCCGCGTCGAGCTCGGCGAGCAGTTCCTCGGACGGGCGCTGCTCGACGCCGACCTCCGGCACCGCGGGCTGCTGCTCGCCCGGCAGCACGACCTGTCCGATGTGGAACAGCGCCAGATCCCGCTGGCCGCGGGAAACGTTGCGCTGCAACGCATCCAGCAGCCCGGGCAGCAACGTCGTGGCCAGCTCGGAATGGTCCGACTCCAGCGCGTTGAGCAGCGCGAGGGTGCGGCGGCGCGGATCGTCCTCCGGCACGCCCAGCTTCTCCAGCGTCGCCGACGAGGTGAACGGGAACGGCAGCACCTCGACGTAGCCGTCCGAGGCGAGCCGCCGCGAGATCGCGCGGCGCCGCCGCTGCAACGCGGTCAAGCCGCGGCCCGCGGGCGCGGGCGGCAGCACCGACGGGATGGTGTGGTAGCCCTCCAACCGCAGCACCTCTTCGACCAGGTCCGCGGGCCGGGTCAGGTCCGGGCGCCACGTGGGCGGGTACGCGGTGACCAGCCCGACGCCCTCGTCGGAGGTGCCGACCTCGATCCGGCAGCCGATCTGGTTGAGCCGCCGCGCGGTCACGCCGCGCTCGTAGTTCACCCCGGCGATCTTGTCCGGCAGCGCCAGCGGCATCGTCACCGGATCCGGCGCCAGCGGCTCCCCCACGTCCGTGCGGCCCTGCGCGACGCGCCCCTCGCCGTAGCGAACCAGCAGCTGCGCGGCCATCTCGGTGGCCACCGGCGCCACCGCCGGATCCACCCCGCGCTCGAAGCGCTTGCCCGCCTCGCTGGGCAGTTTGTGCCTGCGGATCGCGCGGGCGATGCTCGCCGGATCCCAGTTCGCCGCCTCCAGCAGCACGTCGTGGGTCTCCGCGCCGATCTCGGTCCGCGCGCCGCCCATCACTCCGGCCAGGCTCACCGGGCCGGTCTCGTCGCAGATCACGACGTCGTCCGGGTCCAGCTCGTGCGACACGTCGTCGAGCGTGGTCAGCTGCTCGCCCTCCGCCGCGCGGCGCACCACCACGTCGCCGGTGAGCTTGGAAGCGTCGAAGGCGTGCAGCGGCTGCCCCAGCTCCAGCATCACGTAGTTCGTGACGTCCACCGACAGCGAGATCGAACGCACCCCGGCCAGCGCCAACCGCCGCCGCATCCACCACGGCGTCGGCGCGGTCGGGTCCACACCGGTAACGCGGCGGAACACGAACCGCGAGCACGCGCCCGGGTCGTCGATGCGCACCGAACGCGACGGGCGCTCGTCCTCCGGCACGTTCCGCGCCGCCGGGTCGCCGAACGGCACGTCCAGCGCGTTGGACAGCTCCCGGGCGAGACCGCGCACCGAGAAGCAATAGCCGCGGTCCGGGGTGATGGACAGCTCGATCACCGAGTCGTCCAGCCCCACCAGCTCGGTCGCGTCCGCGCCCGGATCTGCGACGCCCGCGGGCAGCACCAGGATGCCGCTGTGGTCCTCGCCGATGCCCAGCTCCTTGGCCGAGCAGATCATGCCTTCGCTGACGCGGCCGTAGGTCTTGCGCGAGGAGATCTCGAAGCCGCCCGGCAGCACCGTGCCCGGCAGCGCCACGACCACCAGCTCGCCCTCGTCGAAGTTCGTGGCCCCGCACACGATGCCCTGGGTGCGCTGCTCGCCCGCGTCGTCCGCGCCGATCTCCACGCGGCAGAACCGGATCGGCTTCTTGAAGCCGCTCAGCTCCTCGACCTCGGCGACGCGGCCCACCACCAGCGGGCCGCTCACCTGCGCCAGGTGAATGACGTCCTCGACCTCCAGCCCGATCCGGACGAAGGCGTCGGCCAGGGTCTCGGCCGTGGCGTCCGCGGGCAGCTCCAGGTGCTCGGCCAGCCAGGAAACCGGAATCCGCACTTGCTCAGGTCCTTACTCTCTCGCGGCGGGACGGGTCAGGATTCGACGCCGAACGGCGCGGTGAACCGGACGTCGCCCTCGATCATGTCCCGCATGTCCGGGATGCCGTTGCGGAACTGCAGGGTGCGCTCCAGGCCCATGCCGAACGCGAACCCGGTGTACCGGCCGGGGTCCACGCCGCAGGCGCGCAGCACGTGCGGGTCGACCATGCCGCAGCCGCCCCACTCGACCCAGCCCGCGCCGCCCTTCTTCTGCGGGAACCACACGTCCAGCTCCGCGGACGGCTCGGTGAACGGGAAGAAGCTCGGGCGCAGCCGGGTCGCCGACTCCGGCCCGAACATCGCGCGGGCGAACGCGTCCAGCGTGCCCTTCAGGTGCGCCATCGTCAGGCCCTCGTCCACCGCCAGGCCCTCGACCTGGTGGAACACCGGGGTGTGCGTGGCGTCGAGCTCGTCGGTGCGGAAGGTCCGGCCCGGGCAGACCAGGTAGACCGGCAGGTCCCGGCTCAGCAGCGAGCGCACCTGCACCGGCGAGGTGTGCGTGCGCAGCACCAGGCCGGAGTCCTCCGGGGCGACGTGGAAGGTGTCCTGCATGGTGCGGGCCGGGTGGTCCTTGCCGAAGTTCAGCGAGTCGAAGTTGAACCACTCCGCCTCCAGCTCGGGCCCTTCGGCGACCTCCCAGCCCATCGCCACGAAGCTGTCCGCGACCTGCTCGATGAGCTGCGTGATCGGGTGCCGGGCGCCCGCCGGAACCCGGTTCGACGGGAGCGTGACGTCCACCGACTCCTCGCGCAGCACCCGCTCGTCCCGCTCGGCCTGCAACGCCGCGCGGCGCTCGTCGAAAGCGCCCTGGATGGCGTCGCGCGCTTCGTTGACCCGCTTGCCCGCGTCGGAACGCGCCTTCGGCGGCAGCGCGCCGATCTCGCGGCGGGCGGTCAGCAGCGGGGAACGCTCCCCCAGGTGCGCGGGCTTCACGGCGGCCAGCTCGTCGAGGCCGGCCGCTTCGTCGAACGCCTTGCGGGCCTCGACCACGGCGCGGTCGAGCGTCTCCGGCGCGAGCGCGGCGACCTCTTTGGGGTCGTACGAGTCGTTGGCTGCAGACATCGTTAGTGCATGACTCCCGTCGTTCGTCCGGCGTCACCGGTGCTGCGCAGTTCGGAATCCCGGGCACCCCGGAAGCCCGGCCGCCGGCGCGGTGTGGGTCCGCCGGCGCCGACCGGCGAGTTCCGCACTGCGAGCGCTCACTGGGTGAGTGACACGGGCGCGCCGCATCCACCTGAGTCTATGCGACCAGGTCGAGCACATTTCGCGCAGCCGGGTCACCGGCGTGTTCGTCCCGCGGGCGCAATCGCCGCTTCACCGTCCGTGGCGCCTGGCGCGTGCGGAGCCGTAGAGGCAGACCGCCGCGGCGGTGGCCAGGTTCAAGCTCTCCGCATCCCCGTAGATCGGCACCCGCAGCGAGGTGTCCAGCTCCGCGGAAACCTCCGGCGGCAGCCCGTGGGCCTCGCTGCCGAACACCCACGCGGTCGGAGTGCTCAGCTCGCCCTGCACCGCGGCGGTGTCCACGTCGTCCCGCGCGTGCCCGTCCGCACCGACCAAGCGCAGCCCGGCGTCCCGGCAGGCGCGGAGCACTCCGATCGCGTCCCGGTCCCGGGCGACGGGCAGGTGGAACAGGCTCCCGGTGGAAGCCCGCACCGCCTTGCCGTTGTACGGGTCCACGGTGTCCCCGGCGAACAGCACCGCGCCGGCACCCGCTGCGTCGGCGACCCGCACGACGGTGCCCGCGTTGCCCGGATCGGACACTCCCAGCAGCACCGCGACCAGCGCCGGGCGCTGCGCTAGCGCATCCGCCGCGGTGACCGCGGGAAGCTCGCAAACGGCGACGAGCCCCTGCGGAGTCACGGTCTCCGACAGCGACGCGGCGGCCTTGTCCGTCACCGTCCGCACCGGCACCCCGGCGGGGGTCTGCAGCCGTCCGGCCCGCTCGGCGGTGGCGAACACCTCGCGCACCCGGAACCGGCCCGCGGAGTGCGCGGCCAACGCCTCGCCCACCGCACGCGCGCCCTCCGCCAGGAACGCACCCGCGCGATCCCGGCCGACGCGGCGAGTGAGCTTGCGCGCGACAACGACCCGGGACGAACGCTCCGTCAGCGGTGTCGATGCGCTCGGCGCATCGGCCGCTGGAGCCGTCCTGGGCCGCTGATCAGCGTGCGCGCCCTCGGCGATCAGGCCACACCTTCCGGCAGGTGCTGCTTGGCAACGTCCACCAGCGCGGCGAACGCCTGCGGGTCGCGCACCGCCATGTCGGCGAGCACCTTGCGGTCCACCTCGACCTCGGCGGCCTTCAGGCCCTGCACGAAGCGGTTGTAGCTCAGACCGTTCTGCCGGGTCGCCGCGTTGATGCGGGTGATCCACAGCTTCCGGAAGTCACCCTTGCGGGCGCGCCGGTCGCGGTAGGCGTAGACGTTCGAGTGGAGCGTCTGCTCCTTGGCCTTGCGGTACAGCCGGGAGCGCTGGCCGCGGTAGCCGCTGGCCTGCTCGAGAATGCTGCGGCGCTTCTTCTGGGCGTTCACTGCCCGCTTGACGCGTGCCACGGTTCCGTCCTGTCGATCTCATCGGGGGCGGCGGGACCGCCCGGGGGCTGGAAGCACTGGGAAGCCGGTGCACCGGCGGAAGGTCCGCTCGGGGCGCGGCGTCCGCGCTGCGGTCTCAGCGGCCCAGGAGCCGGTTGACCTTCTTGACGTCGTTCTTGGCGACCGTTTCGGTGCCCTCCAGGCGACGGGTCACCCGGCTGGACTTCTTCTCCAGGATGTGGCGACGGCCCGCCTGCTCGCGGCGCAGCTTGCCACTGCCGGTGACCCGGAAACGCTTCTTCGTCCCGCTGTGGGTCTTGTTCTTCGGCATCTCTCATCCTTCTCATACGGGGTCCACCGCGCTTCTGGCGAGGCGCAGCGGACCTGATCGGGCCGATGGCCGACCGGTCGGTGCGCTACCGGCCGGCTGCGACGCCGACCGGTGCTACCGGCCGTCCCATCGTCGGGCTCCCGGTGCCGCGCGGGCGTCACCGGGTCGTCCGGCGGGAGGCGGGAGGCGAAGCGTCAGGACGCGGTCGCCTTCTGCTTGGTCTTGTTGGTCCGGTGCGGAGCCAGGACCATGATCATGTTGCGGCCGTCCTGCTTCGGCTTCGCCTCGATGAACCCGAGGTCGGAAACGTCGTCGGCCAGCCGCTCCAACAGCCGGAAGCCGAGCTCGGGACGCGACTGCTCGCGACCGCGGAACATGATCGTCACCTTGACCTTGTGACCCTGGCCGAGGAAGCGGGACACGTGGCCCTTCTTCGTCTCGTAGTCGTGCGGGTCGATCTTCGGCCGGAGCTTCTGCTCCTTGATGACGGTCTGCTGCTGGTTGCGGCGCGATTCGCGAGCTTTCTGCGCACTCTCGTACTTGAACTTGCCGTAGTCCATGAGCTTGCAGACCGGCGGGCGCGCCTGCGGGGCGACCTCGACAAGGTCCAGATCCGCTTCCTGCGCCAGCCGGAGCGCGTCCTCGATGCGGACGATTCCGACCTGTTCGCCGTTGGGTCCGACCAAGCGGACTTCGGGCACGCGGATGCGGTCGTTGATGCGCGTCTCCGTGCTGATGGGGCCTCCTCGGTTCGATGGTCGTCGCTGCTGCAGCCTCGGCGCGTGAAGCTCGCCCCTGGACGTGCAGCGATCCCGGCGCATTCCGGATTACCCGGAACAGCGCCGACCCTGCTCCTGCCGATCGAACCGGTACCGCGATACCGCTCGCACCACCCGTGCGCCGCACCGGTGGGACCGGGACCCGGCGACCTTCAGAAGGCGGTCACTCGGGTGGGAGCGGGGCTCCACTTGGCGCCCCGAACTACAACGGGGCTCGACTTTCGTCTCTTACTGTTGTGCCGGACCTGGTTTTCGGCCAGGCGCCCGGCCAGCCCCCGATTGCACGGGAGCTGTTCGTTCATGCCAGGGTAGCAGCCGTGAACGAACCGCAGTCGACCCCATCCCCCGGCGAAAATCCGGAGCTCCCGGGCGATTCCGGTGAGCCCGCGGATTTCGCGGGTTCCTCGGAAGCCGAATCCGCGGCGATGTCCTCGAGCACTGGGCTGCCCAGCGGTGGACTCCCGAGCGGGGTGCCTTCGAGCGGCGCCTCGGCCGCAGCCGACCCCATGGACAACGTCCGCGAACTCGTGGATGTTCCCAGCGTCGAGGTGATCAGCCGGGCCGCGGTGATGCTCATGTCGTCGGCCGCGGAGAAGCTCGGCCTCGGCGACGACGAACCGGACAGCGCGCCCGGCCGGGACCTCGACGAGGCGCGGCGGCTGATCACCGCGCTGGCCGGGCTGGTCACCGCCTCCGCGGAATACCTCGGGTTGCACGCCGCGCCGATCCGCGACGGGCTGCAGAGCCTGCAACGGGCGTTCCGGGAAGCCAGCGCGGTGCCGGACCCGCCGGGACAAGGCCCCGGGGAGAAGTACACCGGGCCGGTGCGCTGAGGGGTCATTCCCCGCCGTAGTGCGGGTGCGTGAGGTTGTCGCGCTGCTCGACCAGGCGGCGCGCCGCGTCCTTCGGCAGCCCGTGCACCGCCTCGCGCACCGCCAGACCCACCGCTTCGCGCGCCGACCAGCGCACCGCCGTCTCGTCCTCGGCGTCGTGGTCGAGCCACAGCGAGACGAACACCAAGGTCTCCTGGTCGGGTTCGAGCAGTCCGTCCGCGACCGAGTCCAGCACGCCCTGGGCCACCCCGACCTGGCAGGCGCCGCCGATCAGCGTGGCACTGCGCGCGGTGTTGGCGACCTCGTGGCCGACCAGCAGCGTCGGCGGCTGCACCGTCTCGCAGGAGGGGTGGTCCGGGCCCGCCGAGACCAGGATCGGCGCGAGCCGGTCCGCGGGCCGGGTCAGCGTGGTCACCAGACCGGCGACCGCGGTGCCGCTGCGGCGGGCCAGCACGACGATCGCCCGGCAGGCGTTGGGTTTGCGACCGCCCCAGCCTTGCGCGATCCGGCCGTCCGAGCTGCGGGTCATGCGCCCTCCCAGGAGTCACCGGCCGGGGCGCTGCCCGGCGGGCCGGGTAATGGTCTTGACCTTCCGAGCACCGCACGGGGATGTCAAGGTCGGCGCGACGAGCGGTCACCGGGCCACGACGAGCACCCGCGAGGCCCTCGCGACTTCAGCCCGGCTCCTCCGCTGCCCACCATCGTCGAGCGAACGGACCGTTCGACCAATCTAGTGGGACGAACGGTCCGTTCACTCATCGCCGAAGGCGGGCGCGGGGCGGTGGGGCCGGTCAGTCGCCGAGCACGGCGAGGGCGTCGATCTCGACGTCGAACCCGGGCAGGCCGACGTAGACGGTGGTGCGGGCGGGGAACGGCTCACCGACCACGCGGGCGTAGGTCTCGTTCATCTCGGCGAACTGCGACACGTCGGTGAGGTAGACCCGCAGCATCAGCACGTCCTCGAGCCCGGCGCCGCCGGCGTTGAGCACGGCGATCACGTTGCGCAGCGACTGCTCGGTCTGCTCGGCGACGCCTCCGGGCACCAGCTTGCCGGTGGCCGGGTCGACCGGGGTCTGCCCGGAGACCTGCAGGATGTTGCCCTTGCGCACGCCCTGCGACAGCGGGGTGCCCGCGGGCGGGGTCGGCGCGTCGCCGGTGGTGATCACGGTGCGGGCCATCGGTGCTCCTTCGTGGTGCGTGCTGCGTTCGGCGGCCGACCCGCGGGTCGCGGTGCGGCGGCCGGAAGATTCCATCAGATTCGTCTGGACCAATGCACTGCGGTGGTGCTTATCATCTCGGCGGCCCGATCTCTGGAGGTTCGTTGTCCGCGACGCCCGAAAGTCCCGGTATCGATGCGTCCGCTGTGGACGCGCTGCGCGAGGAACGGCTCGACTGGCGGTTCAAGGGCGTTCCGGCGGAGGCGTTCGGCCGCACCGCGGGGGAATTCCTGAGCGGCCGCCCGCGGCTCTTCGACGCCGGGTTCGTCGGCCCGCTGCTGGTGCTGGACGATTCCGCGCTCACGCACAACCTCGCGACGATGGCGCGCTGGTGCGAGCGGCACGGCGTGCTGCTGGCCCCGCACGGCAAGACGACGATGGCGCCGCAGCTGTTCCGCCGCCAGCTCGACCACGGGGCGTGGGGCGTCACGGCGGCGAACATCAGCCAGCTGCGGGTGTACCGGGCGTTCGGCGTGCGGCGGGTGCTGCTGGCGAACCAGCTGCTCGACCCGGCGGGGCTGGCGTGGCTGGCCGGCGAGCTCGACCGGGACCCGGAGTTCGAGGTGAGCTGCTGGGTGGATTCGGTCGACGGGGTGCGGCTGATGACCGAGGCGCTGGCCGGGCGCGGTTCCCGGCCGTTGGACGTGCTCGTGGAGCTCGGCTGGGAAGGTGCGCGGACCGGTGTGCGGTCCGTCCCGGAGGCGGTGGAGGTGGCGCGAGCGGTCGCGGAGTCGCCGGCGCTGCGGCTCGCGGGCGTCGGCGGTTACGAGGGTGCCGCCGCGCACGGCACCGCAGCCGCCGCGCTGTCCACTGTGGACGACTACATGGCGCGGATGCGGGAGGTCGTCGGCGAACTCGCGCGGGCGGAGCTGTTCGGCGAGGTGCAGCGGATCATCGTCACCGGCGGCGGCAGCGCCTACTTCGACCAGGTCGCCGAAGCCTTCGCCGCCGCGTGGCCGACGGCGAAGCCGGTCGACCCGGTGCTGCGCAGCGGCGCCTACGTGACCCACGACGACGGGCTGTACCGGCGGAACTCGCCGTTCGGCAGGCCGCACCGGCTGGCGGGCGAGGAGTCGCCGTTCCGCCCGGCGATGCGGATCTGGGCGCAGGTGACCTCGCGTCCCGAGCCGGGGCTGGCGCTGGTGACGATGGGCCGCCGGGACGTCTCCTTCGACCAGGACCTGCCGGAACCGCAGGTGCATCGCGGCAGCGACGGCGTGGTGCGCGAACTGCCCGGCTGCAAGGTCACCTCGCTGGCCGACCAGCACGCCTTCCTCGCGGTGGACGAGCCCGGGCCGCGGATCGGCGAATGGGTCGGGTTCGGGTTGTCGCACCCCTGCACGGTTTTCGACAAGTGGCCGCTGATTCCCGTGGTGGACGGCGAAGAAGTCGTCGACCTCGTCCGCACGTTCTTCTGAGTCCATCGCCGGGCCAGGCCCGGCCGCAGCCACGCGCCCGATCGGAGGCCAGCCATGGCACCGGAATCCCACCCCGGCACAGTTTTCCGCGCGGCGACGGTGGTCGACGGCACCGGAGGGCCCGCGTACCGCGGTGACGTCGTCGTTTCCGGAGACCGCATCACCGCGATCGGCGAGCCCGGGACGCTCGGCGCGCGGCACGTGGTGGACGCGGACGGGCTGGTGCTCGCGCCCGGGTTCATCGACATGCACTCGCACTCGGACCTGCAGATCCTCGCCGAACCGGACCACCTGGCGAAGGTTTCGCAGGGCGTGACGCTGGAAGTGCTCGGCCAGGACGGGCTCTCCTACGCGCCGGTGGACGACGCCACGCTTGCCGCGCTGCGCACGCAGATCGCGGGCTGGAACGACGATCCGCCCGGGTTCGACTGGAATTGGCGCAGCGTGCGGGAATACCTGGACCGGCTGGACCGCGGGATCGCGGTCAACGCCGCCTACCTGGTGCCGCAGGGCACGTTGCGGATGCTGTGCGTCGGGTTCGACGATCGGGAGGCCACCGGCGACGAGCTCGCGGCGATGCGGCGGGTGCTGGCGGAATCGCTGCGCGAGGGTGCGTTCGGCATGTCGTCGGGGCTGACCTACACGCCCGGCATGTACGCACCGACCTCCGAGCTCGCGGAGCTTTGCCGGGTGGTGGCCGAGCACGGCGGGTTCTACAGCCCGCACCACCGCAGCTACGGCGCGGGCGCGCTGGCGGCCTACGAGGAGATGATCGAGGTCAGCCGCTGGTCCGGCTGCGCACTGCACTTGGCGCACGCCACGATGAACTTCGAGGTGAACCGGGACCGCGCCGCCGACCTGCTGTCCATGGTGGACGGTGCGCTGGCGGACGGGGTGGACATCACGCTGGACACCTACCCGTACCTGCCGGGCGCGACCTCGCTGCACGCGCTGCTGCCGAGCTGGGCGGCCGAAGGCGGCGTCGAATCCACTTTGGAGCGACTGCGGGATTCCGCGGCGCGGGAGCGGATCCGGCACGTGATGGAGGTGGACGGTTCGGACGGCAACCACGGCGTGCCGATCGACTGGGACAGCATCGAGATCAACGGCGTGCGCGATGCGGGCAACACCGGGCTGGTCGGGCGCAGCATCGCCGAATCCGCCCGCACGGCGGGGAAAGCTCCGGCCGAGCTGTACATGGACGTGCTCGTGGACGAACGCCTCGGCACGTCCTGCCTGATGCACGTCGGACACGAGGACAACGTGCGCACGATCATGCGCCACCACGCGCACACCGGCGGCAGCGACGGCCTGCTCGTGGGCTCGCGGCCGCATCCGCGCGCGTGGGGCACGTTCCCGCGCTACCTGGGGCACTACGTGCGGGAACTCGGCGTGCTGAGCCTGGAGGAATGCGTCGCGCACCTGACCGCGCGCGCCGCCGACCGGCTCGGCCTGCCCGACCGCGGCCGGATCCGGGAAGGCGCGGCCGCCGACCTCGTGCTGTTCGACCCCGACACCATCGCCGACACCGCGACGTTCGACGACCCGCGCCGGACCGCCGACGGCGTGCACCACGTGCTGGTCAACGGAATCCCGGTGCTGGAACACGGAAACCGCACCGAGGCGCTTCCCGGGCGCGCCCTGCGCCGCAACCCCTGAATCCGAGGAGTCCACTGTGTACAGCGTTGTGCACTGGCTGCAGCACGACACCGCCGGGCTGCTGACGTTATCCGCGGCCGCGATCGCGGCGCTGCTGACGATGATCATGCGGTTCCGGGTGGAGCCGTTCATCGCGCTGATCATCACCGGGTTGCTGCTGGCGCTGGCCGCCGGATTGCCGGTGCGCGACATCGTGGGCTCTGCGCAGAAGAGCAGCGAATCCCTGCTGGAGAACGGATTCGGCAGCATCCTCGGGCACATCACCGCGATCGTCGGGCTCGGCGCGATCCTCGGCGCGGTGCTGGAGAACTCCGGCGGCGCACAGTTGCTCACCCGCAGGCTGCTGGCGGCGTTCGGGCAGCGGCGCGCGCCGCTGGCGATGGGGCTGGCCGGGCTGGTGTTCGGCGTTCCGGTGTTCTTCGACATCGGGATCTTCGTGCTCGCGCCGCTGGTCTACGTCGCGGCCCGGCAGGGCGGGCGGTCGATCCTGCTCTACTGCCTGCCGCTGGTGGCGGGACTCTCAATGACGCACGCCTTCCTGCCGCCGCACCCCGGGCCGGTGGTTGCCGCCGGGCTGCTCGGGGTGGACATGGGCTGGCTCATCATCATGGGGCTGGCCTGCGGACTCCCCGCGTTCGTCGTGGCGGGCGTGCTGTACTCGTCGTGGATCGGCAAGCGCATCCACCTGCCGGTGCCGGAAACGGCGGGCGAACCGCCCGAGGACGCCGGCGAACCGCCGCTCGGCGTGGTGGCGCTGGTGATCGGCTTGCCGGTGCTGCTGATCCTCGGCGGCACCTTCGCAGGCATCACGCTGCCGCCCGGTGCCGCGCTGGACGCGTTGACGTTCCTGGGAAATCCGGTCGTCGCGCTGACCATCGCGGTGTTGATCGCGTTCTGGCTGCTGGGCACGCGGCGCGGCCTGGGCGGGGCGGACATCGCGGAGCTGACCGCGCGGGCGCTGCGGCCGCTGGGCATGATCCTGCTGGTCGTCGGTGCGGGCGGATTCTTCGGCGAAGTGCTCTCGGAAACCGGGGTGGGCGATGCGCTGGCCGGATCGTTGCAGGCCACCGGACTGCCGGTGATCGCATCGGCGTACTTGATCAGCTCCGGGATGCGGATCGCGCAGGGCTCGGCGACGGTCGCGATCGTGACCACCGGCGGCATCGTCGCGCCGCTGCTGGCCGGATCCGCCTACTCGCAGCCGCAGCTGGCGCTGGTCGCGGTCGCCATCGGCGCCGGGTCGATCATCGCCTCGCACGTCAACGACGGCGGGTTCTGGATCATCTCGCGGTACTTCGGCATCCCCGTCGCCGAGATGCTCAAGACCTGGACGGTGCTGGAGACGATCCTGTCGCTGAGCGCGTTCGCGGTGGCGGCCGGGCTGAGCGTGCTGGTCTGAGCGCGATAGTCGCCGATCCGCGTCGCCGCCGGACTCCACGCCGGACCGTGGTTCCCTCTCCTGTCCCGCCGACTGACGCGCACCGGCCAGGACAGCTGCGCTCATCTCGGTGGCCGTACCGCGTGCGAGCCTTCACGACTGCCGTTGAACCTGCGGCGCACCCGCGCGCGCCCGCAGCATGAGCGCGAGCACCGAGGCCGCCCCGGCCGCGAGCGCCGCGGTCAGCAGTGCCGCGCGGTGCGAACCGCCCGACCAGCCGACCAGTTGACCGGCCACGGCGGTTCCGATGCCGTTGCCGCCCCACATGCAGGTGGTCAGCCACGCGAACGCCTCGGTGCGGTGCTCGGCCGCGGCCGCGCTGCCCAGGACCAGCTGGTGCAGCGTGTCCCGCATCCCGCTGACCAGCCCGAGCAGCAGCAGGACCACGCCCGCGAGCACCGGTCCGGACGTCGCCGCCACGATCGCCAGCAGCAACGCCGAAACGGCGTGCAACGCCACCAGTCGCGGGCGGGCGGCGGTGTCGCGTTCCCGCATGCCGTAGCACAACGCGCTGAACACGGCTCCGGCCGAGAAGACGCTCAGCAGCACGCCGGAGGCTTCCGGCGCGGCGGCCGAGGTCGCCAGCGCGGACACCCCCACCAGCAAGCAGCCGAAGGCCACCATGTCCGCCGCGGCCATGCCGAGCAGCACCCGCACCCGCCCTTGCGCGAGCGGGCCGAGGAAGCCGCGAACGCCACGGGTGCGGACACGCTCGGCGGGCGCACGCAGGCCCGGCACTGCGATCAGCACGCCGAGGGCGGTGCAGACGCCGGCGACCCCGACCGCCGCGACCGGCGCTGCCAGCGCGAGCAGGCCGGAGACCACGAGCAACCCGCCCACGACCATCGTCTCGTTCAGCACCGCGTCGAGCGCGTAGGCGGTGCGCAGCTGCTCGGCGGGCAGGATCGCGGGCCAGCTCGCCCGGATCACCGGCGCGGCAGGCGGGGCGCTGCCGCCGACCCCGATCGCTGCCGCGATCAACAGCACCGGATCGGCCTGCGCGGCCAGCGCCAGCACCGTTGCCGCGCAGGCCAGGACGTGCACGACCAGCAGGGCGAGCAGCACCGCGCGCGGCCGGAAGCGGTCCACCAGCCTGCCGGAAACCGGCACGCACACCGCCAGGGCGACCGAGAACCCGGTCAGCACCAGGCCACCGATCGCGTAGCCGTGGGCGGCCGCGGCCGCCAGCAGCAGGCTCAGGTTGAGGATCGGCGGGGCGATCCGGGTCAGCGCGACCGCGGCGAACAAGCGGGGAACTCCCCGGTGTCCGAACAACGCTCGATAGGCCCGCATACGCCCCCAGATCTCTGCGCCGGCCTTCCCCGGTGGCCTGGTCCCCAGTGCTTCGTTGCCGGCCTTGTCTCGTTCCCCGGCAGTGCCTTGATCCCCGGCGATGCCCGGTTCCGGGAGGCACTTCGTCGCCGGCTGAGACCTGTTCCCGGCTGCCCCGTGCCTGCTGCCCCCGTCCCGGTCCCGCAACGGCCGGTTCCCCAGTTTCCGGTCGGCGTCCGCGGTTGTCCCATCGACAGGCCGGAGTCGTTCAAGATCACCCGCACGGGTCCGAGCGGCGCCCGCGGCAGAGCAACCGGGGCGCCGCTCGGCACGGCCCGCCTCAGCGAATGCCTTCCGGCCAGGACGGCCACGCCATGACGATCACCTCCTCCCCCGCTCGCGGGACACCGAACGCGCCGGTGCGGCGCGTTCACGCCGGATCCGCCGCTACGGCGCGAAGGCCGGGCGGCGGTCGATGCGGGCGCGGACCTGCTCGGAACCGAAGTGCCGATCGAGCGTGCGGGCGGCCTCGGCCCACTGCTGGACGGTGCGCACACCGGAGAGGACTTCGACGACGAAGGGGTCGCGGCGGCGCTGAAGCGCGCGCTGCCAGAGCACGTCGCCCGGTTCCGACAGCAGCGTGCCGACGGTGCCCTCGTAAACGGGCATCGCCCGCACCGCACCGTCGGGTTCGACCTGGACCACGGGCAGCTCATCCGGTGCGTCCGGTCCCATCCGCAGCTCGAGGTTGTCGGTGCAGCCGACCTGCACCGAATCGGGCGCCAGCGACTGCAGGCGGCGCGGCAGTTCGGCACCGCCGAGCGCGGACATCTGCCCTTCGCTCAGCAATTCGTGCTCGCCGAATCCGGTGCGACTGGCCAGCCCGGCGGGGACCACCGCGCCGAATTCGAGCGCGCTCAACCGCGGGAATCGCGGCGCGATTTCCGTGCAATACCGCTCCAGCTGGTCGAAATTGCTCCGCAGCACGACGCCGTCGACGCCCATTTCGGCGCGCGCGCCCGATTCGATGGCGCTATCGAGCATGGAAAGCGCGGACATCGCCGCGGCGAACGAGCCCGGTCTGCCCCGGATGCGGTCGTGCACCTCCGCAGTCGCTCCGTCGAGGCTGACCACCACGGTGTCGCAGACGCGCAGGAGTTCGCCGACCATCTCGGCCCGCAACGACCACCCGCCGGTGAACAACGCGACCTGCACACCCGCGGAGCGCAACCGCGCTGCCACCTCGAAAATGCCGTTGACCAGCAACGGTTCGCCGCCGGCCAGCGCGACGGACTCCGGACCGAGTTCGATGATCGCGTCGGTGACGCGCAGCAGCCCCTCCCGGCCGAGCCGCCGCGACGGCCTCCTGCCCGACTCCGAGTAGCAGTGCACGCACCGCAGCGGGCAAGCGTAGGTGACGTCCCAAATCACTTTCTGCGGACCGGCCGCCGAGCCGCTCATCATTCCCTCCGAACCATTCCGCAACGCGCCGAATCAGCGCGCAAGCCGAACCGGCGGAAAACCGTGCAGACCTGTCAGACACAGAGAATACGAGCGGGAAAACCGCGCAACAATACGCTGAACGAATGAGGAGAACGGCGACGAAATACAGCGCAATGCAAATGCAACAATAATCCTGAATCATGCACAGCAGGATGCATCACTGCAGGCCGGGTGAACGCCGCATTCCGGTGCGGTCGGGCAAGAACCCGCGCCCCGGCCCGCGGTGTCCCCGCGAGCCGGGACCGCGGCTCAGCTCTCCGCGAGCATCGGCGCCAGGAAGCGGCCCGTGTAGCTGCCGTCCACCTCGGCGACCTGCTCCGGGGTGCCCTCGGCGACCAGCTCGCCGCCACCGGAACCGCCCTCCGGGCCGAGGTCGAGCAGCCAGTCGGAAGTCTTGATGACGTCCAGGTTGTGCTCGATCACGATCACCGTGTTGCCCTTGTCGACCAGCCCGTTGATCACGCCGAGCAGTTTGCGGATGTCCTCGAAGTGCAGCCCGGTGGTCGGCTCGTCGAGCACGTAGACGGTCTGGCCGGTGGAACGCTTCTGCAGCTCGCTGGCCAGCTTCACCCGCTGCGCCTCGCCGCCGGACAGCGTCGGCGCCGGCTGGCCCAGCCGCACGTAGCCCAGCCCGACGTCCACCAGGGTCTTGAGGTGCCGGTGGATCGCCTTGATCGGCTCGAAGAACTCCGCGGCCTCCTCGATGGGCATGTCCAGCACCTCGGCGATGGTCTTCCCCTTGTAGTGCACCTCGAGGGTCTCGCGGTTGTACCGCGCACCGCCGCACACCTCGCACGGCACGTACACGTCCGGCAGGAAGTTCATCTCGATGCGCAGCGTGCCGTCGCCCGCGCACGCCTCGCACCGGCCGCCCTTGATGTTGAACGAGAACCGGCCCGGCTGGTAGCCGCGGACCTTCGCCTCGGTGGTGGCCGCGAACAGCTTGCGGATGTGGTCGAACACGCCGGTGTAGGTCGCCGGGTTCGACCGCGGGGTGCGCCCGATCGGCGACTGGTCCACCTGCACCAGCTTGTCCACGTGCTCCAAGCCCTTGATCCGGGTGTGCCTGCCCGGGACCTGGCGCGCGCCGTTGAGCTTGTTCGCCAGGCTCGACGCCAGGATGTCGTTGACCAAGGTGGACTTGCCCGAGCCGGACACGCCGGTCACCGAGATCATGCAGCCCAGGGGAAACGACACATCGATCTTGCCGAGGTTGTGCTCGCGGGCACCGACCACGGTCAACTGCCGCTTCGGGTTGCGCTCCCGGCGGCTCTGCGGCAACGGGATCCGCTTGCGGCGGGCGAGGTAATCGCCGGTCAGCGACTCCTCGTTGTCCAGCAGCTGCTTGTACGGGCCGGAGTGCACGACGTGGCCGCCGTGCTCACCGGCGCCCGGCCCGATGTCGACCACCCAGTCCGCGCTGCGCACGGTGTCCTCGTCGTGCTCGACGACGATGAGGGTGTTGCCCAGGTCGCGCAGTCGGCTCAGCGTCTCCAGCAGCCGGTGGTTGTCCCGCTGGTGCAGCCCGATCGACGGTTCGTCCAGCACGTAGAGGACGCCGACCAGGCCGGACCCGATCTGCGTGGCCAGCCGGATGCGCTGCGCCTCACCGCCGGACAGCGTCCCGGCCGCGCGGTCCAGCGACAGGTAGTCCAGGCCCACGTCCAGCAGGAACCCCAGCCGGGCCTGCACCTCCTTGAGCACCCGGCCGGCGATCATCTCCTCCCGGTGGCCCAGCACCAGGCCGTTCAGGAAATCCGCGCAGTCCTGCACGCTCAGCGCGCTGACCTGCGCGATCGAGAGCTCGCCGCGATCGGCGCCCTGCATGGTCACCGCGAGGATCTCGGGCTTGAGCCGGGTTCCCTCGCAGGCCGGGCAGGGCACGTCCCGCATGTAGCCCTCGTACTTCTCGCGGGCGTAGTCGGACTCGGTCTGCTCCAGCCGCCGCTCCAGGAACGGGATCACGCCCTCGTAGGAGGCGTAGTAGGAGCGCTGCCGCCCGTAGCGGTTCCGGTAGCGCACGTGCACCTGATCGCTGGTGCCGTGCAGGACCGCCTTCTTCACCTTCGTCGGCAACCGCTTCCACGGCGTGTCCATCCGGAAACCGACCGACTCGGACAGCGAGGTCAGCAGCCGGGTGAAGTACTCGGCGGTGTGCCCACCGGCCCACGGCGCGATGGCGCCATCGCCCAGCGGCAGGTCCTCGTCCGGCACGACGAGCTCGGGATCGACCTCCTTGCGGATGCCGAGCCCGGCGCATTCCGCGCAGGCGCCGTAGGGCGAGTTGAACGAGAACGAGCGCGGTTCCAGCTCGTCCACGCCCAGCGCGTGCCCGTTCGGGCAGGCCAGGTGCTCGGAGAAGCGGCGCTCGCGGTTCGGGTCGCCCTCTTCGACGTCGACGAACTCCAGCACCACCAGCCCGTCGGCCAGCCGCAGCGCGGTCTCGATCGAATCGGTGAGCCGCTGCTTGGCGTTCGCCTTCACCGTCAGCCGGTCCACGACCACGGCGATGTCGTGCTTCTCCTGCTTCTTCAGCTTCGGCGGCGACTCCAGCTGGTGCACCTCGCCGTCCACCCGGGCGCGCGCGTAGCCCTGCGACTGCAGCTGCTCGAACAGGTCGACGTACTCGCCCTTGCGGCCGCGGATCACCGGGGCGAGCACCTGGAAGCGGGTGCGCTCCGGCATCTCCAGCACCTGGTCGACGATCTGCTGCGGGGTCTGCTTGCTGATCGGCTCACCGCAGGTCGGGCAGTGCGGGTTGCCCGCGCGGGCGTAGAGCAGCCGCAGGTAGTCGTGCACCTCGGTGATGGTGCCCACCGTGGAGCGCGGATTGCGGCTGGTCGACTTCTGGTCGATCGACACCGCGGGCGAGAGGCCTTCGATGAAGTCCACGTCGGGCTTGTCCATCTGCCCCAGGAACTGCCGCGCGTACGCCGAGAGCGACTCCACGTAGCGCCGCTGGCCCTCCGCGAAGATGGTGTCGAATGCGAGGCTGGACTTGCCGGAGCCGGACAGCCCGGTGAACACGATGAGGCTGTCGCGCGGCAGGTCGAGGTCGATCCCGCGCAGGTTGTGCTCACGGGCGCCGCGGACGACGAGGCGGTCGGCCACTGTGATCCCTTCGGAGGTTCTCGCCGGTTCGGTGCAGGCACGCCCGGACACCGCGCCTGCGGGCGGTACCGGTCACCGGTGGGACTCGGAGTGCTTCCCCAGCCGAATGGTCCCACCGGGGGCCGTGCCGGTTCCGCGACCCCGCCGGTGCCCGGAGGCCGCGCTCGCGGACCGCCGGTACCGGCCCGGTGTCCCGGGTTGACGGCAGCCGGGCCGAACCCGGACATCTCGGGCCGGACATCCGGTTTCGGAACATCCCGGCCGGGCCGGTCGCGGTGCGTCCCGGTGACGCTCGGACGTCGCCGCGCCATGCTAAGCCGAGGCACCGACAATTCCTGGAATCCCGGACTCGTCCCTCGTCACACGGCTCTCGCACGCACAACGCGGGCGGCCGCGGCGGGCATTCCCGGCCCGGCGGCGCCTGCCCCGCCCGCCGCGACGATACGCAAATTCCCCCGGAATGGGCACTGTCGGCCCGGCCACGTCTGCCCCTACCCTCGGACACCCCTCGTGGGTCCGGAAATTCGCTGCACAAGTCAAGGAATTGCCGATGGCTGACACCGTCCTCGGCGCCGGCGGCGCGCACGCGCCCACCGGAGCCCCGCAGCCGACCGAACAGGTCACCGCCGCACTGTCCGCGATCGAACGCAGCACGCAGCACCTGCTGGCGACGGCCGAGGCACTCGACGACGCCAGCGTTCGCGCGCCGAGCCTGCTGCCCGGCTGGCGGCGCTCGCACGTGCTGACCCACCTCGCCCGCAACGCCGACGGCCTGGTGAACCTGCTGACCTGGGCGAAGACCGGCGCGGAGCACCCGATGTACCCGAGCGCCGCGGACCGGGCCGCGGACATCGAGGAAGGCTCGGTGCGCCCGCACCGGCTGCTGGTGGAGGACCTGGCCGCCGCGCACGGCCGGTTCGCGCACGCGGTTCGCACGCTGCCCGCGTCGGCATGGGAAGCGGAGGTCGATGCCGGCGGCGAGCCGATGCCCGCGCGTCACGTGCTGCGCAAGCGCCTGCTGGAGCTGTGGGTGCACTCGGTCGACCTGGACTGCGGCCTCGGGTTCGACGAGATCCCCGGCGCGGACGCCGAACAGCTGCTGGAAGACGTGGTGCAGCGGTTCGGCGGCCGCTCGGACGTGCCCGCGGTGACGGTCGTGGCGGACTTCGCCGACGGGCGCACCCGCTCCTGGGAACTGCGCGGCACGACCTCGGTGCCCGCCCAGGTGCGCGGCACTCCCGGCGCGCTGCTGGGCTGGCTGCTCGGCCGGGAACGCGGCGAGCAGCTGGAAGGCGAAGTGCCCGACCTGCCGACGTGGCTGTGAGCCGCACCTCGCGCAATACCGATAGGGTTCGCGGCGTGGAGTACACCGGACACGTGGAACCCGGCGGAGCGCCCGCCAAGCGGGTGCTGGACGCGCTGACCGTCACGAAGCTGTCGGTCGGCCCGATGGACAACAACGCCTACCTGCTGACCTGCCGCCGCACCGGCGACGCGCTGCTGATCGACGCGGCGAACGACTCGGAACGGCTCGCGGACCTGCTCGGCCACGACGACGACCGGCCGCGGCTGCGCACCATCGTCACCACCCACCAGCATCCCGATCACTGGCAGGCGCTGGGACCGGTCGCGGGCCAGACCGGCTGCTACACCGTGGCGCACCCGAAGGACGCGGCGGAGCTGCCGGTGCCGCCGGACCGGCTGGTCGAGCACGGCGAGACGGTGCAGGTCGGCGAGTCCGCGCTGGAGGTCATCCACCTGCGCGGGCACACCCCCGGCTCGATCGCGCTGCTCTACCGCGACCCGGCCGGGCATCCGCACCTGTTCACCGGGGACTCGCTGTTCCCCGGCGGGGTGGGCAAGACGAACTCGCCGGAGGACTTCCGGTCGTTGCTGGACGACGTCGAGAACCGGGTGTTCGCGGAGCTGCCGGACGACACGTGGTTCTACCCCGGGCACGGCGACGACTCGACGCTCGGCGAGCAGCGGCCGCAGCTCGCGCAGTGGCGCGAACGGGGCTGGTGAGCCGCACACTTCCGCAACGGGGTCGTCCGCATCGGCGGGCGGCCCCGTTTTCGTCGTGCGAGCCCGTCTCGCACGTCAGCAGCGGCCGCGCAGCGCGTGCGACGACGCATGTGACTGAGCAGACCGCGCAGCGGCACTGACACCCGAGTTGAAGTTAGCCTACCCTTACTTTCATGAAGATCTGGTGAGAACACCCGCGAACAGCAACGACGACGTCCTGCCGAGACCAGCCCGGGGTGCGCGAACGGCGCACCCCGGGCCGAGGCGGGCTCACCGGTACGGGTTCACAGCGACAGGTCGACGGTGAAGTCGTCGCCCTGGTCGAAGTAGTTCGAGTCGTCCAGCGACGGCGAGTAGGTGTCGACGATCATCTTGTTCGCGTCCACGTCGAACTGCAGCAGCCGCAGGTAGCCCAGGCCGCCCTCGTCGGCGCTCTGGTAGTCGGCCAGGATCTCGGAGACCTTGCGGCCGCCGCCGAGGTCCTTCTCGTTGTGCGCGACGCCGTGGTTGTGCCCGCACAGCACGGCCTTGACGTTGTCGTGCGGCTTGACGATCCGGTCGAAGATCTCCTGGCCCTGCTGGTCGTAGGAGCCGTCGGTGTTCAGGTAGGCGTGCACGTTGACGATCGCGGGCACGTCCGGGTGCTCGGCGAGCACGCGCTGCGCCCAGGCGAAGTCCTCCTCCTGCATGTCCCAGGTCAGGTACAGCATCATGACCTGCTTGCCGCCGACGTCGACCAGGTCGAAGTGCTGGCGGTTGTCCTCGCGCTGCTCGCCGTAGACCGGGGAGTCCGCGAAGCGCTCCTGCCCGAAGTAGTTCTCGTAGTTCTCGCCGCCGCGGTCGTGATTGCCCTCCACGACGCCGTAGGGCAGCCCGGCCTCGTCCAGCTTCTGCATGCTGGCGTCGGCGTTCTTCCACTGGTTCTCGAGCAGGGCGCTGTCGACGATGTCGCCGGTGTGCGCGGCGTAGCCGATCTT
Organism: Saccharopolyspora sp. SCSIO 74807; assembly: GCF_037023755.1. Classification (NCBI taxonomy): domain Bacteria; kingdom Bacillati; phylum Actinomycetota; class Actinomycetes; order Pseudonocardiales; family Pseudonocardiaceae; genus Saccharopolyspora; species Saccharopolyspora sp. SCSIO 74807. Next base: position 6,339,778 of record NZ_CP146100.1, read on the forward strand.
GCGGGCCGCGGCGTTCTCGGCGAGCCAGCGGGTTTGGTTGTCGAAGTGCTCGGGGTGGCTCGCGGAGTAGTACTGCGTGTCCGGCAGCCAGGCGATCGCGGAGTCATAGGTGCTCGGGTCGGGCAGTTCGTTGGCCTTGGTCCCCGCGAAGGCGGTGGGCGCCGCCAGCGCGGCCACGGCGCCGAGCGTGGTCGCGGTGAGGGCGATGGGCAGACGGCGGTGCGGTTTCACGGCGGCTCCTGGATCTCGGCATCGGGCGGCCTCATCGTTGCGCCGGTACGTGTAGATCGTCCGAAACACGGACTTCGGGGCAGTGAACCACGGTTGAACACGAAATATGTTCGCGTTTTTCCCGGAGCCGACGCCTCAGAGCGCGCGAACCGCCTCCAGGACCTCGACCAGAGTCGTCGGGGAACCGACGTTGCCGGGGACGACGGCGTAGGGCAGCCCGTCCGGAGCGAGGTCGTAGATCGAAACACCCGGCAGCACCTGGCCGCGCACCACCGCCGAATCGGCGCCGAGACCGCTGGTGGCGACCTCGGCGGAGGTGATGCCGCCCTTGGCGACCACCACCGAGACCGCACCGGCCAGCCGCCGCACGGCCGTGGTCAGGCCCGTCATGACCTGCCTGCCGTGGTCGAGCGTGCCGTGACCCGCCGCGCGCACCCGCTCACTGCTCAGCACCGCGACACCGCCTCCGAGCTGCTGCCGCAGCGGGCCGACCACCTCGTCGGCCGCCCGTTCCGGATCGTCGATCGCGGTTTCGGTGCTGAGCACGACAGGTTCGCCGGTCCGCCCGGCGAGCTCGGCGAGCTGGGCCGTGGCCGCCTCGGTGTGCGAGCCGCACACCACCAGCACCGGCCCGGCCGGGCGCTGGATCGGGGTGGTGAGCAGACCTGGGCTGACCGCGTCGGCGCAGCGCGCCGCCAGCGGTGCTCCGCAGCGCACGACCACCGCGCGTCCGGCCTGCTCGGCTTCGCGCAGCCCGGTGTGGATGAGGTCGACGTCCTGCTCGGTCACCGCGTCCGGAACGACGACCGAACCCGCCGGAGCTTCCAGCAGCGCGCGGGCCACTCCCCCGGACTCGCGCACCTGCTCCAGGTCCACGGGCACGCCGACGCGGTCGCCCTTCTCCGCGACGTAGTCGGCCAGCGCGGAGCTGCGGTAGCCGAACACCGGGTCGCGGGCGAACTCCGTCTCCCCCGCCGGAAGTTCACGGTCGCCGAGGCGCACGTAGTGGACTCCCCCGCGCGTCGTGCGCCCGCCCGCGGGGAACGCGGGCACGAACAGCAGCACGCCGTCCGGTGTGGCGAACACGTCGCTTTCCGCGAAAACGTGCCCGCGCAGCGTGGAATCGCCGCGGAGCACGAAACGCACCGGAGCGCCTGCGGTCTCCTGCACGGTGCGGCGGATGTGCTCGACCAGCTCGACGGCCTCCGGCTCGGGCAACGCGCGGCTGTTCGTCTGCACGTAGACCGAACGGTTGCCGCGGACGGCTTCGGCGATGTGGCTGCGGTCGGTGCGCAGCAACACCGCGACGCCGGAGGCCGATTGGGTGCCGGTGGGGTCGTCGTCCAGGACGACGGTCTTGAGCTCGCTCATCGCATTCCTCTCCGCCGGACTCCGGCCACTTCACTTGCGCCGCGGCGCGCTCGCCCGCCGGATCCCACGTGATCGCATACCGCCGCTGAACCGGACGTCAAGACCGGATCCCGGGGGCAGCAGCGACGTCCTTGTGGGCAGCAGCGGAGGTGCTTCCGCGCGGGATTAGGGTCGACGGGTGGCCAGGTACTACGACGTGCACCCGGACAACCCGCAACCCCGCTCGATCGGCAAGGTCGCCGACGTCGTGCGCGGCGACGGGGTGATCGCCTACCCCACCGACTCGTGCTTCGCGCTCGGCTGCGGGCTGGACAACAAGAGCGGGGTGGATCGCATCCGGTCCATCCGGAAGCTCGACGAGCGGCACCACTTCACGCTGGTGTGCCGGAACTTCGCGCAGCTCGGCCAGTTCGTGATCGTGGACAACGCGGTGTTCCGCGCGATCAAGGCGTGCACGCCGGGCGGTTACACGTTCATCCTGCCCGCCACCAAAGAAGTGCCGCGCAGGCTGATGCATCCGAAGCGCAAGACCGTCGGGATCCGCATCCCGGACCACGTCACGGCGCAGGCGCTGCTGGCCGAGCTCGGCGGGCCGCTGCTGTCGAGCACGCTGCTGCTGCCGGACGAGGAAGAACCGCTCACCCAGGGCTGGGAGATCAAGGACCGGCTGGACCACGTCGTGGACGCGGTGGTCGACTCCGGCGATTGCGGCACCGAGCCGACCACCGTCATCGATTTCTCCAGCGGTGAACCGGAAATCGTGCGGCGCGGCTCGGGGGACACCGCGCGGTTCGAGTGAGCCGCGCGCGGGCGCCGGGAGGCCGCCGACCTCCCGGCGTCCGCCGTGCAGTGCCGAAGCGCCTCAGCGAACGGGCGGGGCCGGGCTCGGCGGCACACCCGGCCCGGGGTCAGGAGCCGGAGCCGGCGCCGGCGGCACACCCGGTCCGGGATCAGGAGCCGGGGCCGGTGGCACGCCAGTTCCAGGAGCAGGAACCGGAGCCGGCTGTGCGGGCACGGCCACGACGGAGCCCGGGTCAGGAGCCGGGCCCGGCTTCGCGGGCACGACCACGAAGGACCCCGCAGCAGGGACCGGTTCCGTCACGGGTGACGGAGCAGCGGCCTCCGGGGCATTCGGGATCGGCCGCGGCGCCGCCTGTTCGGCCGAAGCGATGCCGAGACCGCCGATGCCGAAGGCGGCACCCGCCGTCACCAGCACCGCAGCGCGGGTCACTCGCTTGCTGGGCATGATCGAACTCCTTGTCGTCGGTTGTCGCGGCCGTTCCGCGACACCGAAGACGTTGCCCGGCGGGCGCTGAAGCGGACCTGGACGAACCTGAAGACCGCTTCAGGAACCGGTGTCATGCTGATCCACATGCGGGTGCTCGTGGTGGAGGACGAACAACGGGTCGCGGAGGCGCTGCGGACCGGGCTGAACGCCGAAGGTTGGGCGGTCGACGTGCTCGGCGACGGGCACGAGGCGCTGTGGCAGGCCGAGCACACCGATTACGCGGCGATCCTGCTGGACATCATGCTGCCCGGGCTCAACGGATATCGGGTGTGCGCGCGATTGCGGGCGGCGCAGAACTGGACGCCGATCATCATGCTGACCGCCAAGGACGGCGAGTACGACGAGGCCGACGCGCTCGACGCGGGCGCCGACGACTACGTCACGAAACCGTTCTCGTACGTGGTCCTGCTCGCGCGGCTGCGCACCGCCGTGCGGCGCCGCGCGGTCGCGCGACCGCCGCTGCTGCACGCGGGCGATCTGGTGCTCGACCCGGCGCAGCGGACCTGCTCCCGCGCGGGCCAGGACATCACGCTCACCGGCAAGGAATTCGCCGTGCTGGAGCTGCTGGCCCGCAGCAAGGGTCAGGTGGTGTCCAAGCAGCAGCTGCTCGACGGCGGCTGGGACTTCGCAGCCGAACCCGACGCCAACCTCGTCGAGGTGCACGTCAGCTCGCTGCGCCGCAAGATCGACGCGCCGTTCGGCCGCCGCAGCATCCGAACCGTGCGCGGCTACGGCTACCAGCTCGTCCCGGAAGGCACCGCGGATGAGTGAGCGGCCGCGGCGGTTGTCCGTGCGCACCCGCACGACGCTGACGGCCACCGCCATCGTCGCGCTGGCCACGGTCGGCATCGGGCTGCTGCTGGTCGGGTACCTGCAGTCCCGGCTCACCAGCGATCTGGAAGCCACGGTGCACGAACAGCTCTCCGAAGCGACCGAGGCGGTCCGGCGCGGCGCTGCGCTGCCGGACGGCGGGAACGAGATCTCGGTCCGGCTGATGCGGCCGGAGGACCGCTCGGCCGCTGTGCCACCGGCGGGACCGAGCCCGTCGGAGCGACCTCCGCTCGCCGAGTCCAACGTGGCGCCGCAACCCGCTGCACCCAACGAGACGAGTGCTGCGCCGCAACCCGCTCCGTCCGCCGAACCGGTCGCGGCACCGGCGAGGCAGGTCGCGGCCACGACGACCGTCGTCGGCCCTGGCGGCACCGCGACCCTGGTCGCCAGCGCCTCCACCCGTTCCGTGCAGCAAGCAACGGCGGCAGCGACCGCGGCGCTGCTGCTCGCCTCGCCGGTACTGCTGGCCATCGTCGCCGCGCTCACCTGGTTCAGCACCGGCCGGGCATTGCGGCCCGTGGAGGAGATCCGGGACGAGTTCGCCCGGCTGTCCGCGCACGACCTGCGCGGGCGGATGCCCGTACCGGCCGGGCGGGACGAAGTGGCGCGCCTGGCGGGCACCCTCAACGAGACGCTGGACCGGCTGGACCACTCCGTGCGGCGGCAGCGGCAATTCGTCGCCGACGCCTCGCACGAACTGCGCAGCCCGCTCGCCGCGCTGCGCACACCGCTGGAGGTGGCCTGCGCGCACCCGGACCGGGTGGAGTGGCCGGACATCGCCGCGGGCACGCTCGAAGACCTCGGGAGGCTGGAGCAGCTCACCGGCGATCTGCTGGCGCTCGCGCGCCTGGACGGGACGCCGGCGACCGGCGGAACCGCGATCGACCTCGGCGAACTGGTGCGGGACGTGCTGCAACGCCGGGCACCGGGTGACATCGAGTGGGACACCGCCCTCGAAAGCGGAGTCGTCATCGACGGCCACCGCAGCCACCTGGTGCGGCTGATCACCAACCTCGCCGACAACGCCGAGCGGCACGCGGCGCGAAGCGCGCGGATCAGCGTGCGCGCCGAAGACGGGCACGCTCGCCTGAACGTCGCCGACGACGGACCCGGCGTCCCTGCCGAGTCGCGCGAGTACGTCTTCGAGCGCGCGGCTGGACAGCGCACGCGGCCGCGGCGAAGGCGGCGCGGGGCTCGGCCTCGCGCTCGCCCGGGAGATCGCCGCACTGCACCAAGGAACTCTGGGCATCACCGATTCCGGCCGAGGCGCGAACTTCGCGGCGCGGTTCCCGCTCGCCGAGGATCGCGCTGACGCGGCTGATCCCGCGCTCAGCGCGGCGGCGAGAAGGTCGCCGGTGGCGGAGTGACCGCAGGGTTCACGCCGAGGGTGATCGAGGCCGTGTGGCCCGCGCCGACGTCCTGGCCCGCCGGTTCGACCGCGAGCGTGCTCTGCGGTCCGCCTTCCTGCTGGAACAGGAAGTCGGTCTCGTTGGTGACGCGCTGCAGCGGACGATCGGCGTATCCGGGTGTCCGCTCGATGCGGGTGTTGAGGTCTTCCGGGAAGTAGAGCTGGCCGGTGTGCACCCGTTTGCCGCCCGCGTGGACCATCACGTGGATGTGGATCGCGCGGCCGAAGTACCAGCCCGGGTGGATGGTGCGGAACTGCACGTTCCCGTCCCGGTCGCTGATCTGGGTGCCGCGCAGGAACGTCGACGGGTCGGTCGGGTCGACGTGCGGGTCCGGCATCGGCGCCGCGTTCGGGTCCAGGTCCAGGTGGCCCGAGTAGTAGCCGCGCGCGTCGCAGTGCCAGATGTCCACGGCGGCGCCCTGCAACGCGGTGCAAGCCGCCCCGTCGACGATGCGCAGGCGAAGCGCGACCGGGATTCCGCCGCGATCTTCCACGATGTCGGAGCGGACCAGGTCGCGGTCGATGTAGTACGGGCCTTCGATGGCCTCCGGGGCCAGCACGCAGGCAGGTGCGGGCACGTCCGCGGCGGCGCCCGCGGGCTGGGCCTGGTTCGGCGCGCACGCGGCGCCGAGACCGCCCGCTGCGCCGAGACCGAGGGCGGTCAGCACGAAGCGGCGGGTGGGGTGGGCAGGTCGTTGCTCCGGAGTCGTTCGGTGCTCGTCCATGAACGCCGAACCTAGGTCGGGCCGAGCGCGTCGATCCGCGCCTGGACCAGAAGTTCCGGCCGCTTTCACGGGTGGAACCAGGTCAGCTCCATGGACCGCTGGGCACTGCACTTGCGCACCGCGCGGGCCAGCACCGACAGCGGCGTGTCCCCCGGAGCGCGGCAGCCCGGCGGCAGTGCGGTGAAGTGGCGCTCCACCAGTTGCAGCCAGAACTCCTTCGTCGGCGGGAAGTGGACGTGCAACGAAGCGTGCCGCTCCTGCCAGCGGCGGATCGCCTCCAGGCGGCGCGTCGGGCTCCCGTGGCAGATCAGGTGCACCTCGTGGTCGCCGAACAACCGCGGTTCCAGGTTCCGCAGGAACCCGCGGAGATCGCCCAGCGCGGTGCAGCGCTGCGACAAGGTGGCGGCGAGCTGTTTGCGCAGCACCGCGTCGTAGTTGCGCGCGGCCGGGGAGCCGGTCCCGCGCGCGTCCTCCGGGCCGTCCGCGCCGCGCACCGCCAGCACCATGATCGACTCGGGTGGTGCCACGTACAGCGCCGACCACGGCGTGGCTCGATCCGGATCACCGCCGCTTTCGCCGGGCAAGATGCGCAGGCGCCGCCAGATGCGCGTCACCGACGAGGCCGAGATGCCGGTGCGGGCGGCCATGTCCCGCTTGGTCCAGCGCCGCCCGTTCGGCGGCGGCTCGGTGAACGTGGCCTGCTGCACCAGCCGCACCTGCTGCTCGGTGATCGACCGGGGAGCACCCGACCGCGGCCGGTCCCGCAGCGCGGGCAGCCGCCCCTCCAGGAAACGGCCGCGCCACCGGCCGACGACCCGCGCGGACACGCCGAGCTGGCGGGCCACCACCGCGTTCGCCGGCCCCTGCGCGCAAGCCAGCACGATGCGGCAGCGCAGCGCGATGGCCGGTGACGTGGACGGCAGTTGCAGCCAGCGCAGCAGCGCGGCCCGTTCCGGCTTGCTCAGCACCAGCGGAGGCGGCGAACTCATCGGATCAAGACTATGCGTCCGGCCCGGAAAGTCGATGCGCCAGCGGGCGGTCGAGAGCACGACCGCCCGCCGCACGGTTCACCGCCCGCCGAGGATCACGGCCACAGCCGCCGCGTCGCCAGCTCGGCACCGGCCGCCAGCGACTCCAGCTTCGCCCACGCGATCTGCGGGTGCACCCGCCCGCCGAGGCCGCAGTCGGTGGAGGCGAGCACGTTCTCCCTGCCGACGCACTCGGCGAACCGCACGATCCGGTCGGCGACCAGCTCGGGATGCTCGACGACGTTGGTGGCGTGGCTGACCACGCCGGGCAGGATCAGCTTGCCCTCGGGCAGCGGGACGTCGCGCCACACCTTCCACTCGTGCTCGTGGCGCACGTTGCCCGCCTCGAACGAGTAAGCGCGCACGTCGATGGCCAGCAGCACCTCGATCAGCTCGGCCAGCGGCAGGTCGGTGGTGTGCGGGCCGTGCCAGCTGCCCCAGCACAGGTGGAAGCGGATGCGGTCCTTCGGCAGATCGCGCAGCGCGTAGTTGAGCGCTTCCACGCGCTGCATGGTGAACGCGCGGTAGTCCGCCACCGGCGGCTCCGGGTTGATCTGGTCCCAGTTCTCCGCGATCGCCGGGTCGTCGATCTGCAGGATCAGGCCCGCGTCCAGGATCGCCTTGTACTCCTCGCGCATCGCGTCCGCGCAGGCGTAGAGCCATTCCTCGTCGTCGCGGTAGTACTCGTTGCCGATGCGCGAACAGCTGCCCGGGCCGATCGAGGTCATGAAGCCTTCGTCGACGCCGGCCGCGCCGAGCGCGCGCTTGAACCCGGCGATGTCCGAGTTGATCGCGTCGTGGCCGGTGTAGTGCAACGGTCCAGTGCACACCGGGAAGGTGAGGGGTTTGCGCCCGGTGTCGACGCCGGATTCCGGGTCGCCGTAGGCCTCGGCGAAGCGCTCCCGGTCGCGGCGGTTGCCGAAGCTGGTCAGCCGGATGCCGGCCGCGCCGGAGCGGTTGGTGTCGATGTCGGACAGCGACGCCTTGCCGAGCTCGAGCCCGCCGAGGCGCTGGAACGAGTACGACCACCAGGCTCCGTAGTCCACCTGCTGGCTGGTGGCCTTGCCGAACTCGCCGTCGCCGACGAGTCCGATCCCGATGTCGCGCTGCCTGGCGACCAGCGACGTCAGTTCGTCGTCGAGTTTCGCCCGGTAATGCGCCGTCCGCTCACCGCCTGCGGCCGGGGCCGCGTCGGCGCCCGCGGCGTTGAGCGCGATCAACTCGTCCGGGCGCGGCAGGCTGCCCGCCTGCGTGGCCACGATGCCTTCGCTGCTGGATCGCATGACACGGTCCTCCCTCGTCGAAACGGCCGGTACGCAGTTTTTTCAGCAGCGACGCCGAACGGCAAACACCCAGCCCACGACGTGCGCGCGGGATGACGAGGGAAGTCGTCGCGGGGGCGGTACGCCGCCGGACTTCGGGGCCGGGCCACAAATCCCGTGCAGCCGGAGCCCGGCGGCCGCATCCGGCACGGCGACGAGCAACGCACCACCGGGCGAACCCGGTGGTGCGTGCCGGTGATCAGCGCCAGATCTCGCCCGCCCACTCGGGGTGGTCGACGAACGGGTTCCGGTTGTGCTGGAACTGGTCGAAGATGACCTGGTTGCGGTTGCGCTCGAAGTCGTCCGGCGGGTCCTGCGCGTTCCACTGCAGCAGCACCGACTGCCTGCCCATCAGCGGCGCTTCGCCGTTGTCGACGTTGTCGTTGAGCTCCAGGTCCGGTGCGCCGTCCTCGCCTTCGTAGCGCACCGCCATGTACATGATCATCCGGGCGACGTCGCCCTTGACCGCGTCCCGCGGCTCGTAGGAGTCGTCGTCGGTGAAGTTGCCGGGCGCCTCGCCGACCTCGCTGCCGCCCATGTCGAAGTCCTTGTTGCCGCGCTCGGAGTTCACCGACACGTCGGTGGGCCGCAAGTGGTGCACATCCGTACCCGGGCCGACGTCGGTGCCGAAGTCACCGTGCGACTTGGCCCAGGTGTGCTCGCGGTTCCACTGGTCGGCGTCGCCGCCGTTGGTGTCCTTGCCCTGGGAGCGGCCGGTGTAGAGCAGGACGACGTTGTCCGGGTTCGCCGGGTCCTGGTCGGTGACCTTCAGCGCGTCCCACACCTGGTCGTAGGTGAGCTGGTCGTTGGTGCTGATGATGTCGTTGAGCGCGACCTTGAGCTCTTCGCCGGTCTTGCCCAGCGCCGGCTGGTAGTAGGAGTCGTCGTAGGCGGTCACCGGAGCCGGTTGCGCTGCCGGACCCGGTTGCGCTGCAGAGGCCGGTTGCGCTGCAGGAGCCGCCGCGGCGGGCAGGGGCAGCGCGAGCGCGAGCGGCAGCGCCCCGGCCAGCGCGGCGCGTTTCCAACGGGTGTTCAGCACGGTGCGTTCCTCTCCCCAGAACGGCCGCACCGACCGGGATCGCCGGCCGTGCGGCACGGTGGACTCAGGACAAGGCGAAAGTTTTTCAGGAGAAGGCGAACCGGCGCGTGAATCGGGCGGACCAATCAGATGTACGCGTGACGGCGTAGCGGTTACCGGCTTTCCCGATAAACACACCGATCGACCATTTTGCGAAAATCGCAAAATCAGCTATCTTGGCGGTCATGGATATCTCGGAGCGAGTACGCGAGGTGATCGAGAAGACCGGCCTCAACCGGACCGCCTTCGCGGAGCAGGCCGGGCTCGACGCTTCGAAGCTGTCCAAGTCGCTCAGCGGAGCGCGCCGCTTCAGCTCGCTGGATCTGGCCAACATCGCCGAAATCGGCGGCGTCACCGTCGATTGGCTGCTCGGCACCGAACGCTCGAAACCCGCGGTGGCGGCACGTGCGGCAACGCCGGCCGGATCCGTCGCGGACAAGGCGATCGAAACCGCCGAGACCATCTCGGAAGTCCGGGCCGGACTGGCCGGACTCGGCTATCGCGCCCGATCGACTCCGGAGCTGCGGTTCGCACCCGCAGAACTCGGCATCCGGCAAGGTGCGGACCTGGCACAGCAAGCACTGGCACGGCTACCCGAGGGCCCGCCAGGTGTCGGTGCGGACCTTTTCGCCACGCTCGAACGATGCTTCGGAATCGAAGTGGCTGTGCAGCACCTCGACGGGCGGTTCGACGGCCTGGCCTGGATCGACGACGACGCCCGGGTGATCGTCGTGGGCACGACCGAAGTACCGACCCGGCAACGGTTCACGCTCGCGCACGAACTCGCGCACATCCTGGCCGGAGACGATCAGCTGCACGTCGACGAGGACGTCATGGAGTGGCGGCGCGCGGTCAGCGAACTGCGTGCCAACTCCTTCGCCGCCCACTTCCTCATGCCCGAAGCCGTGATCGCCGGGCGGCTGGCCACGGACGCACCGATCGACCGGAGGGCCTTCGCAGAACTGGTCATGCACCTGGCCGTTTCGCCGGACGCGCTCGCCTGGCGGTTGCACAGCCTGGCGCGAGTCAGCCCGGCACAACGCGATCAATTCCGACGCATGAGCACCGTGCAATGCGCGCATCTGACCGAACGCACGGACCAGTACGGCGAATGGCGCAACGCCAGCAAGCACTCGCGCTCCCCCGCGGCGCTGACCGGCGACGCTCTCGACGCCTATCTGGAAGGCAAGATCACCTTGCGCCCGGTCGCCCAGCTCTGCGGCCTACCGGTGGAAACCCTTCGCGACACGCTCGATTCCGGCGCGTGGTCCGGTCCGTACCCCGCCGACGAGGAGCCCGTCTTCAACCCATGAACCGGCCGTACCTGTTCCCCGACAACACGGTGCTTTGCAACTTTGCAGCCGTGGACCGGCTGCAACTCCTCCAAGACACGCTGGACGGGCGCGGACGCTGGGTGGAAGCGATCGCCTACGAGGCGCGCACTTCCAGCAGGCACCACCCGGCGTTGAGCCGGATCGAGTACGAAGGCTGGCTCGGCGTACCGATCGAGATCGACACCACCGCGGAGATCAGACAAGTAGAGACGATCCGCCGGACGGTGTTCGGCGGTCTCGCACGGCGGCCGAGGGCGCATCTGGGTGAGGCGCAGACCTGCCACGTGATCCTCAACCGCGCCGAGTTGCGCGGTTCGCATTGGATCAGCGACGACCAGGAAGCCGTGTGCTACGCGAGCAGGCAGGGAATCCCCACGAGGCAGACCGCCGGACTCATGCAGGAAGCCGTGGCGCGGGAGCTGATCGACCCGGACAAGGCGTGGGACGTGCTCATGGACATGCTGCAGGAAGAACGGCGCATCCGGATGCCCGCGACGGCGGACGAACTGTTCGGGTAGCGCGCTACTCGCCGTCGGTCCAGGTCGGTGGTGCGATCACGTGCAGGGCGTTGCGGGCGACCGTGAAGCGCTGCGGCGTGGTGGCGACGAGTTCGCCGTCCACGTTGATCGCCAAGTTGACGTCGGTGCGCAGGTCGACCGAGCGGGTCTGCACGTGGGTCACCAGTTTGCTGTCGGTGCTGCTGCCCGTGCGCAGTTCGCGCATCACCGAAAGCAGCTGCAGCGGGCTTCCTTGCCGCAGCACCGAAACGTCGAGGGTGTCGTCGTCGATTCCGGCGTCCGGCCCGGCGACCTGGCCGCCGCCGAAATAGCGACCGTTGGCCACCGACACCTGCAACAGGTCCGGGAACTCCATCGGCTCGTGGTCGCCGTCGGGGAATTCCAGCGTCGCGGTGAACGGGCGGTGCTTGCGCAGCGCTTGCACCGTGGCGACCGGGTAGGCCAGCGCGCCGACGCGCTTCTTCAGCGACGCCGACATGTGCTGCGCCACGGCTGCACCGAGACCGGCCGAAGCACGGTTGACGTAATAGTTCCCGCCGCACAGCCCGAGGTCGACGTCCACCACGTGGCCGCGCGCGATGGTGCGGCAAGCGGCGTCGAGGTCGTCCGGAATGTGCATGGTGCGGGCGAAGTCGTTCGCGGTGCCCAGCGGCAGCAGGCCCATCGGCACCTCGCGGTGCGCGAGCACGTCGACCACCGAACTCACCGTGCCGTCGCCCCCGCCCAGCACGATCAGGTCGTGCCCGTCGTCGACCGCGGACTCGACGGTCTCCACCAGCCGCGAGGCGTCCTGCAGCGGGTACGCCGCGTGCAGCGGCACGTCCAGCTCGCGCAGCCGATCCCGCGCGTACTCGAACGCGCGCCCGCCGGTGCGGGAGTGGGCGTTGACGATCAGAGCGGCCTTGGCCGCGGACCCGTCGTAGCGGATGGTGACCTCCTTCGGCTGCCGCGCGAGACTACCGGGCTCGGACCACCGGGGGTTCGCACCGGTGAGGACGCTCACGCGGGCTGGATGAGCTCGACGGTAGTGCCGTCCGGGTCGCGCGCGTGAGCCCGATCGAGGACCGTCCGGAGCCAGCTGGCGGTGCTGCCCGTGCGGTCGGTGGCCGTGATCCGGAACCTCACCCGGGGATGCTCGCGCAGCAACGGACCCCGCCTGCATTCGGGGTAGCAGGCGGGGTCCGTTTCCGGTGTCGCCACCGGTCTGCGGGCCACGACGGTTCGGGGCACGTCGCGGCCTGCGGTTCCGGACGGGGTCAGGCCGCCCGGAACCGCACTGCTCGGCACCTCACTGCTCGGCGAGGTTCTGCAGGTCGCCGACGCTGCCGTTGAAGTGGTCCAGGTCGACCTTGCCCTGCACGCCGTCGACCTTGCCCTTGTCCGTGTACTGCCAGAAGTTCCAGTTGTGGAACCCGGCAGGCGGAGTCGGCTGGTCCACGCCGTAGGAGGCGACCCACAGCGGGTGGTCGGCGAACTTGTCCGTGCCGCCCGCGCATTGCTTCCAGAACGACGGGTTGGCGTAGACGATCACGTCCGTGCCGGTTGCGGCCTTGATGCGGTCGTTGAACTTCTGCGTCCACTGGTGCATCTGGTCGGGCGAGAGGCCGTAGCACTTGCTGCCGGAGGAGTTCGGCTCCAGGTCGAGCACCGGCGGCAGCGTCTTGCCGTCCTTCTTGTAGTCGATGACCGACAGCATCTTGTCGGCCTGCGCCTCGGCGGACTCGTCGGGGCGGGCGAAGTGGTAGGCGCCGGCGATCATCCCGGCGTCCTTCGCACCGTGGTACTGCTGGTCGAACTTGGGACTGGCGAAGTCGGTGCCGTCGGTGGAGAGCACGAACGCGAAGTTCTGCCCGGCGCCGGCGACCCGCTTCCAGTCGATCGGGCCGTTGTGGTTGGACACGTCGATGCCGTGCGCCGGCGGTCCCGGCACCGGCCCTGGCGGCTCCTCGGAGTCGTCGCCGCCGAACAGGCCGCCACCGGACCCGTCGGCCTGGGACTTCTGCTGGCCGGCCGAGGGCATGTCGTCGACATGCGCGGCGGTGCGGACGTCATCGGACGAGGAACCGGTGCCGATGCTGACCAGCGCCACGCCGAGCACGCCGACCGCTGCCACGACGCCACCGGCTTGCAACGCCCGCAGCCGCGGGTGCTGCTTGCGGTGTTGCCCGGCGGTCGACTCGGACGTCGCGGAACGGACCCGGCCGGAGAGGTCGCGGGCCAGCGGGCGCACCCGCTGCTCGGCGCGCTGCCAAGCAGCCGTGCCCTGCACGCGCTTCACCAGCGGCAACAGCGCCAGCCAGATGCGGCGCAGCAGCGGAAGAACCCGCTGCCAGGCCCGGTGGGCGTGCGGACGCACCCGGTCGACACCGGAGCGCACCGCGTTGTCGGCGCGCAGCGCCGACGCCCGCCAGCTGTTGTCCGCGGAAACGTCTTGGTTCTGCGGTTGATCGGGGGTCGGGGTCGATGGCCCGCGGCCATCTTCGGGGTTCGTGTGTTGATCGGGGGGTGTCACGAGACCCCAGACTCCGGCACGGAGGGTGTACGTGCATCCCGGTAATTACGTACACAGGTACCTAGTTTGCTCAGTACGGGGGACGAGGTGACCGCCAAATCGTCACAGCCCGTGTAGGCAATCCGCCCGAGCGGAGACCGCGCTCACCCTACCGGACCGCCGATCAATGCTCGCGCAGGGTCCGGACCGCTACTGCTGCCGTCCGCGCAGCCAGTCCTCGATCTGCTCGCGGTCGCGGAAACCCAGCCGCGCCAGCACTCCCTCGAGCAGCTGCTCGGCCGACCGCCGTTCCATGCCCAGGCGCGCGGCGAGGTCGGCGCCGGTGACGCCTTCTCCGAACAGGACCGCGGCGCGCAGCTCGTGCGGACTCAGCCCGCCGGGGGCGGAACGACCCGGCTCCGGACGAGCCGGTTCCGGGCGGCCGATGCCTTCCTCCAGCACGTAGGCGAACAGCTCCTCCCGGCTCCATTCCGCTCCGCGCTGGTAGGCCGCCTGGAACTCCCGCTCGCCCAGCACTTGCCGCCCCCACGCGAGCGCCGCCGCGTTGTAGTCGTCGAAGTAGGTCGACTCGCCCATCCGGCCACCGCTGATCCGGCGCAGCGCATCCGCGGCCCCAATCAGGTGCGCATTCCGGTGCGGCTGGTCGGCCGCGGTGGTGCACCACGACAGCACGTCCAGGTAGACCGCCAGCCCGTTGAGGTCCCGCGCCGAGCGGTTCAACCGGACGGCTTGCTGCACCAGCAACGCCGCCTCCCGGTGATCACCGGCGAGCCAGCGGTGCAGCGCCACCACCCACAACGCGTAGCACTTGGTCCACGTCGCGCCGCTGCTCTCGCACAACCGCAGGCATTCCACCGCTGCGGTCGCGCCCCGCGGATCGCCCGAGACGAAGGCGACGCTGGAGAGCAGGATCATCGCATTGACGTAGCCGAACGCATCGCCGTCCACCTTCTCCGCGGCCGCGGCCTGCTCCAGCAAGTCGGCGGCCTCCCGCATCCGTCCCTCGGCCATCGCCACCATGCCGTGCACCATGCCCATCCGGGTGCGCAGTGCCGTTCTGCCGAGCTCGTCAGCGATCTCGTCCGCAGTGGCCAGCGAACTGCGGGCCACGTCCAGCTCCCCCAGGTGCAGGCCCACGAATGCAGCGGTGGACAGACCGACCGCTCGGGGTCCGGTCCGCTCGGTGAGCAGCTCCAGCGAACGCCGCAACCACCCGTAGCCCTCGCGCAACGCGTTCCCGGAGAACCAGTACGGCCACAGCAGTACGGAAGTCCACACCGCCATCTCCGCCCATTCCGGCTCGCGCAGATCCGCGGCCAGCACTTGGCGGATGTTCGGGTGAATCCGGATCATGTGCTGGATCCACTCGAGTTGCTGCGGGCCGAACTGCTCGGCGCTGTAGCGCTCGGCCAGCCGGTGGAAGCAGTCCCGGTGCCGCCCCCGCAGCGAATCCTCCTCTCCCGCCATGCGCAGCTGGGACAGGCCGTATTCCCGGATGTTGTCGAACATGCGGTAGTAGGCGCGGCCCTCGTGCTCCTCGCGCAACACGATCGACTTGGTGACCAGCACGTCGAGCAGCTCCGCGACCCGGTGGGCGGACAACCGCCCGAAGGCGCAGACCTCCTGGGCCGCGGCGCTGTCGAAGCCGCCGATGAAAACGGCCAGGCGCGCCCACAGCAGCTGCTCGTCGGCGGTGCACAACCCGAAGCTCCAGCCGATCGACTCCGCCAGCGCGTCGTTGCGGGAGGAATCATCGCCGCTGGTCAGCAGGCTGAACCGATCGTCGAGCCTGCGCAGCACCTCGCGCGGGGAGCAGTCGGCCAGCTGCGCCGCGGCCAGTTCGATCGCCAGCGGCATCCCGTCCAGCCTGCGGCAGATCCGCACCACCGTGTCCCGGTTGTGCTCGTCGAGCGCGAACCCGGGCTGCACCGCCGCGGCGCGGTCGACGAACAGGCGGATCGCGTCGGCGAACACGTCGCCGTGCACCGAGGCCGGCCTGGAACCGCCCTGCGGCACCGAAAGCGGCGCGACCGGCAGCACCCGCTCACCCGCCACGCCGAGCGGCTCGCGGCTGGTCACCAGCAAACGCACTTCGGAGGGCACCGCCAGCACGTTGCGCACGAATCGGGCGGTGGCCTGCAAGACGTGGTCGCAATCGTCCAGGATCAGCAGCAGCCGGGCGTCCTTGAGCCCTTCAAGCAGGTCGGCGGTGGGATCGCCCGCTTTCGGGCGCAGTCCGAACACGGCCGCGACCGTCTGCGGCACCAGCTCGGGGTCCTGCAACGCGGCCAGGTCGACCCGCCGCACACCGTCCGGGAACGCGCGGCGGACCTTGCGGGCCAGCCGCAGCGCCAGCCGGCTCTTGCCGACGCCGCCGGGGCCGGTCAGCGTCACCAGCCGCCCGAAGTACATCTGCCTGCGGGCTTCGGCGAGTTCGCGGCGCCTGCCGACGAAGCTCCCGGGCTCGGGCGGGAGTCCGCTGATCGAGCCGCCCGCGGTGGTTGCCGACTCCATGCCCACCTCCCTCGATGAGGATATTCCGCAGGTCACAGCCGCACTCGCGCGCGAGGAAGGCACTGCGACCGACACGCCGACGTGTGTCCCGGGCAGGCGGATTCGCGCGGTCGGGCAGAATGCCGCCGACGACCCCGCGAAGATCAGGAAAGGTCGGTTGGAAATCGTGACGACGGCTGTGCATCAACGGATCGCCGAGGAGCTCGGCGTGCAGGAGCGGCAGGTGGACGCTGCCGTGAACCTGCTCGACGGCGGCGCCACGGTGCCGTTCGTCGCCCGCTACCGCAAGGAGATCACCGGGGCGCTCGACGACGCGCAGCTGCGCACGCTCGAAGAACGGCTGCGGTACCTGCGGGAGCTCGAAGAGCGCCGGAACACCGTGCTGGAGTCGATCGACTCGCAGGGCAAGCTGGACGACGAGCTGCGCGCGCGGGTGCTGGCCGCCGACTCGAAGGCCCGGCTGGAGGACATCTACCTGCCCTACAAGCCGAAGCGGCGCACCAAGGGCCAGATCGCCCGCGAGGCCGGGCTGGAGCCGCTGGCCGACCTGCTGCTGTCGGACCCGCAGCAGGACCCGCAGACCCGCGCCGCCGAGTACGTCGACGCGGACAACGGGGTCGCCGACGCCGACGCCGCTCTCGAAGGCGCCCGCGCGATCCTGGTCGAGCGCTTCTCCGAGGACGCCGACCTGGTAGGCGAGCTGCGCGAGAAGATGTGGAAGCAGGGCAGGGTGAGCTCCCGGGTGCGGGAGGGCAAGCAGGAGGAGGGCGCGAAGTTCGCGGACTACTTCGAGTTCGGCGAACCGTTCACCGCGCTGCCGTCGCACCGGATCCTGGCGCTGCTGCGCGGGGAGAAGGAAGAGGTGCTGGACCTGTCGCTGGAGCCGGACGACGGCTCCGAGCCGGACGGTCCCAGCGAGTACGAACGCGCTATCGCCGCCCGCTTCGGCATCACCGACGCGGGGCGGCCCGCGGACCGCTGGCTGAACGACGTGGTGCGCTGGGCTTGGCGCACCCGCGTGCTGACCCACCTGGGCATCGACCTGCGGCTGCGGCTGCGGCAGAACGCCGAGGAAGAAGCGGTTCGGGTGTTCGCCGCGAACCTGCGGGACCTGCTGCTGGCCGCGCCCGCGGGCACCCGCGCCACGATGGGCCTGGACCCCGGCTACCGCACCGGCGTGAAGGTCGCCGTCGTCGACGGCACCGGCAAGCTGGTCGCCACCGACACGATCTACCCGCACAAGCCGCAGCAGCGCTGGGACCAGGCGATCGACACGCTGGCGCGGCTTGCGCGGGAACACGACGTCGAGCTGGTCGCGATCGGCAACGGCACCGCGTCCCGGGAGACCGACAAGCTCGCCGGGGAGCTGATCAAGCGGCACACCGAGCTGAAGCTGACCAAGATCTCGGTGTCCGAGGCGGGCGCCTCGGTGTATTCCGCCTCCAGCTACGCCTCCCGCGAGCTGCCCGAGCTGGATGTGTCGCTGCGCGGGGCGGTGTCCATCGCGCGGCGGCTGCAGGACCCGCTGGCGGAACTGGTCAAGATCGACCCGAAGTCGATCGGGGTGGGCCAGTACCAGCACGACGTGACCGAGTCGAAGCTGTCGCGCTCGCTGGACGCGGTGGTGGAGGACTGCGTGAACGCGGTCGGCGTGGACGTCAACACCGCATCCGCACCGCTGCTGACCAGGGTTTCCGGCATCGGCGCGGGGCTGGCGGAGAACATCATCGCGCACCGCGACGACATCGGGCCGTTCCACTCCCGGCAGGGGCTCAAGGACGTGGCGCGGCTCGGGCCGAAGGCGTTCGAGCAGTGCGCGGGCTTCCTGCGCATCCCCGGCGGGGACGATCCGCTGGACTCCTCCAGCGTGCACCCGGAGTCCTACCCGGTGGTGCGGCGGATCCTCGAATCGACCGGTGACGACCTGGGATCGCTGATCGGCAACACGAAGGTGCTGCGGGGGCTCGCACCGGCCGAGTTCGTCGACGACTCCGTCGGGTTGCCGACCGTCACCGACATCCTCGCCGAACTGGAGAAGCCCGGGCGCGACCCGCGGCCGACGTTCCAGACCGCCACGTTCGCCGAAGGCGTGGAGAAGGTCACCGACATCGAACCGGGCATGCGGCTGGAAGGCGTGGTCACCAACGTGGCCGCGTTCGGCGCGTTCGTCGACGTGGGCGTGCACCAGGACGGCCTGGTGCACGTTTCGGCGATGTCGAAGAACTTCGTCAACGACCCGCACGACGTGGTCAAGTCCGGTGACGTGGTGACGGTGAAGGTGCTGGACGTGGACGTGCAGCGGAAGCGGATCTCGCTGACGCTGCGGCTCGACGACGACGTCACCGGCGGCGGACGCGGTGGCGACCGCGGTGCTGACAAGGCGAAGGGCGGCGACCGCGCCAAGGCGAAGGGCGGCGACCGCGCCAAGGGCAAGGACGGCGGTCAAGGCCGCGGCGGCGAGCAGAACCGCCCCGGGCAGAACCGCACCGGGCAGGGCCGCAACGAGGGCCAAGGCCGCGGCGGGCGCAAGGGCCGGGACTCGGCACCGGCCGGTGGAGCCCTGGCGGACGCGCTGCGGCGTGCCGGATTCGAGGGCTCGGGCAAGTGAGCGCGCGGGCGTGCTGAGCGGTGCCGGGTCGCGACGGCTGCGCGACCCGGCTCCCCCGCCGCACAGGGTCGGCGGCGGGTTCGGCCGAGCAGGTGCAGCGGATCCGGCCGACGCGGCGCCCCGAGGGGCCACCTCGGACGGTCGGCCATTGCCGCCACGCCTCTAGTTCTGCATGCCCGAGTAGCCGTGTAGCGCTTCGCAGATCATCCACACCGCGAAGTCGATCTCGCCGGCAGCAGGGCGCTGACCACCGGCACCGCGCTCGTGCTGACGCCCGTCGCCCGGCGCACTCGCCACCGCTACGTCTACCGTCTTTGCAGGTCAGTGCGCCCCATCGGAAGTCGTCCCGGGTTCGAGCAGCTCCGCGAGCCGGTCACCGAGCACTTCGGGGATGATCCGTTCCGCCGAACGCGCCGCCGCCGCGTTCAGCGCCGACATCGCCAGCGGCCGCAGCCGCGCGACCACGTCGGAGAACCGGGCGACCTCTTCGTCGTTGAGCGCCGCCCCGGCACCGACCCGCAGCACGTGTTCGCGCACCAGCGACACCAGCAGGGCCGAGACGCGGTCGACGTCCTGCTGCAACTGCTCGGCCAGGTCGAGCACTCGCGCCAGCGGAACGCCGAGCTGCACCAGCTCACGACCGGCTTCCAGCAGCTGCGGCGAAGGGGCCACGAACCGCGCGCCCCAGCGCTCCAGCAGCTTCTGGTCCAGGGCGCGACGGATGTTGCGCTGGGTCAGCTCGCCGCCGAACATCTCCCGCAGCTGCGGCAACGACACCACTTTCGGCGCCTGCTCCGCCCAGGAACGCCCCATCACCTCTTCCACGCCGAGCACGTCGGCGAGGCTGCGTCCGGACTCCCAGGCCGAGACCATCTCGTGGATCTGGGCGAAGGCGTAGCCGCGCTCCAGCATGTTCATGATCAGGCGCAGCCGGACTAGGTGCGCATCCGAGTAGATGGCCCGCCTGCCCTGCCTGCGCGGCGGCGGCAGCAGGTCCCGGTCCTGGTAGACCCGCACGTTGCGCACCGTCGTTCCCGCAGCGCGAGCCAAGTCGTCGATCCGGTATTCGGACACCCGCAGGATTCTAGTTGCTCCGTTGATCACGCGGGACCGGTGGCGGTGGCCCGTTCCGCCGGGGGTTCCGGAACGGGCCACCGCCTCCGCGCAGGGTGGGGCTCAGACCTCCACCCGGTCGGACTCGTGCTGTTCGTCCTGCGCACCCGGCCGACGCGGCAGCAACCGGGCCAGCAGCGGCCACAGCAGGATCAGCAGCACGATGACGTAGACCGTGATCGCGAACGGCGTGTTCACCAAACCGGTGACTTCGCCGTCACTGATCTGCAACGCACGCCGCATCTGCTGTTCCGCGGTGGGGCCGAGGATCACCGCGATGATCGCGGGCAGCACCGGAAGCCCGTAGCGGCGCATCGCGAACCCGATGAGCCCGATGATGAACAGCACCACCAGGTCCAGCGGCGAGCCACCGACCGCGTACGCCCCGATCGCGGCGAAGAACAGGATCCCCGCGTACAGGTACGGCCGCGGGATCCGCAGCAGCTTCGCCCACAGCGGGGCCAGCGGCAGGTTCAGCACCAGCAGCAGCACCGAGCCGATGAACATGCTCGCGATCAGCGCCCACACCAGCTCCGATTCCCGTTGGAACAGCAGCGGGCCGGGCTGGATGCCGTACTGCTGGAACGCCGCGAGCATCACCGCCGCGACCGCGGTGGTCGGCAGCCCGAGGGTCAGCATCGACACCATCGTTCCCGCGGCCGAGGCGCTGGCGGTGGCTTCCGGCCCGGCGATACCTTCGATGGCGCCCTTGCCGAACTCATCGCGGCGCTTGGACAGCCGCTTCTCCACCACGTAGGACAGGAACGTCGGGATCTCCGCGCCACCGGCCGGGATCGCGCCGAACGGGAAGCCGATCACCGGCCCGCGCAGCCACGGCTTCCAAGCCCGCCGCAGGTCGTCGGAACCCAGCCACGGCCGCCCGACCGGGATCGCGTTCCCGGAGGTCTGCCGCAGGTGCGCGGCCACCCACAGCGATTCGCCGATGGCGAACAACCCGACCGCGACGATGACCACGTCCACCCCGTCGGCCAGGTGCAGGATGCCGAAGGTGAGCCGCTGCTGGCCGGTCATCTCGTCCAGCCCGATCAGCCCGATCGTCAGCCCGATCAGCAGCGAGGCGAACCCGCGGATGCGGGACTTGCCAAGCACCGAGGTCACCGCGATGAATGCCAGCACCATGACCGCCAGGTAGTCCGGTGCGCCGATGTTCACCGCCACCGAAGCAACGGTCGGTGCCAGCAGCGTCAACAGCGAGATGCCGACGATGGCGCCGACGAAGTGCCCGATCGCGGCCGCAGCCAGCGCTTGCGCGCCGCGGCCCTGGCGCGCCATCGGGTTGCCTTCCATCGCAGCCACCACCGCCGCGCTCTCCCCCGGCGTGTTCAGCAGGATCGAGGTGGTGGATCCGCCGAACATGCCGCCGAAGTAGATCCCGGCGAACATGATGAACGCCCCGGTCGGTTCCAGCGCGTAGGTCACCGGCAGCAGCAGCGCCACGGCCATCGCCGGTCCGATGCCGGGCAGCACGCCGATCGCGGTGCCCAGCAGCACTCCGAGCGCGGCCCAAACCAGGTTCATCGGGGTCAGCGCGGTGGCGAACCCCTGCATCAGCAAGTGCAACGAGTCCACGTCACAACACCCCCATCAGCGGACCGCCCGGCAGCGGAACCCCGAGCAGCTGGTTGAACAGCACGTAGGTCACGACCGAGAGCACCGCCGCGATCAGCGGGTCCCGCGCGGTGTTGCGGCTGCCGAGGGCGTAGGCCGAACCCCAGAACAAGATCATTCCGGACAGCGGGAAGCCGACCACGTTGATCAGCGCGGCGTTCGCGAGGAACGCCGCGGCCAGCAGCAGCACCGTGCGCCAGTCGCTCGGCGCGGTGAGGTCGATGTCCTCACCCGCTTCGGACTCGCCGCGCCCGCCGCGCAGCACATCCCGTGCCAGCAGGGCGGACACGACCAGCAGCAGCACGCCCACGACGATCGGCACCGTCTTCGGACCGAGCGGCCCGCGCTGGGTGAAGTCGGAGGCGATGGTGGCGGCGTCGAGCAGCACGAGCACACCGAGCGCGGCCAGCAGCGCGCAGATGCCGAGTTCGGAGCGCTCCCGCAGCCAATCCCGCCACGATGTTCCGGTGGTGGTGTTCATGCCAGTCCCAACTCCTTGAGCACCGAGACGACCCGGTCGTTCTCCTGCCGCAGGAACTCGCCGAACTGCGGGCCCGGCTGGAACGCGTCGGTCCAGTTGTTGCGCCGCAACGCCTCTTTCCACTCGGGTGTGGCGCTGAGCCTGGTGAACAGGTCGATCAGCTTGTTGCGGTCGGCCTCGGAAAGCCCGGGCGGGGCGACGATGCCGCGCCAGTTGGTGAACGTGACGTCCACGCCGGCCTCCTGGAGCGTGGGCGCGTTTACGCCGGGGATCCGCTGCGCTCCGGTGACGCCGAGCACGCGCAGCTCGCCGGCTTCGATCTGGTCCCGGTACTCGCCCATGCCGGACACGCCGAAGTCGACCTTGCCGCCGAGCACGGAGGCCAGCAGTTCCCCGCCGCCGTCGAAGGGCACGTAGTTGACCTGCTTCGGGCTCAGCCCGATCGCCTTGGCCATCAGCATCGGGGCCAAGTGGTCCGGCCCGCCCGGCGAGGATCCGCCGCCGACCGGGGTCTGCCCGGGATCACGGCGCCAGTCGGCGATCAGCTGGTCCAGCGAGTGGTACGGCGAGTCCTTGGCGACCACCACCACGTTCGGTTCCTCGACGAGCTTGGCGACCGGCGTGGTGTCTTCCAGCGAAACCGGCGAGTGGTTGGTGTAGACGCTGCCGACCACGCCCAGGCCCATCGACATCGCGAGCTTGCCGTTGCCGCGCTCGTTGACCACCCGGCCGAGCCCGACGGTGCCGCCCGCCCCGGGCAGGTTGAACACTTCGACGTTGCTGTTGAGTTTGGTGTCCTCCATCGCCTTGACCGCGGTGCGGGCGGTGACGTCGTAGCCGCCGCCTGGCGAGTTCGGCACCAGCATCCGCAAGCCGCGGATCTGGTCGGTGCCCTCGTCGGAGCCGGTGCTCATCAGCGGTGGCACCAGCAGCACGAGCAGCACCGAGAAGACCACGGAAAGCGCAGTGCGCAGCCGCACGGGGATCCCGCCTCTCCATCGTGGTGGGACGCAAGTGACGCGGGACATGCTGCACAGCGGCGGTCCGATTGTCTGCGTTGCGGACGTAACGGTGGTTTTGGTCGTTGTGTCACTGAGGCCGGGCGCGATCACAGCAGGTCAGCGGGTTACCGTCAGCATGGTCAACGAGGAGGTGGGCCGGTGCGGGGACCGCTGTCGCGCCAGTTCCTCGGCTGGCAGCTCGTGATCATCTTCCTGCTGCTGACCTCGATCGCGGTGTTCTCGGTGTCGCAGTCGGGCTCGTCGTTCCGGGCCACCGAGGGCCGCCGGATGCTGTCGGTGGCCGAGGACCTCGCCGCCACCGAGGGCGTGCGGATGAGCCTGCTCGACCCGTTCCGGCAGGACGCGCTGCCCGCGTTCGCCGAGAGCGCGCGCAGCCTCTCCGGTGCCGACCACGTGATCATCGCGGATCCGCGGGGAACCGTGCTCACCTCGCCCGATCCGGATCAGCGCGGCCAACCGCTGCCGCTGGGCGCGAGCACCGTGCTGTCCGGGCACGCATGGGTCGGCGAAGTCCGCGCAGGCGGAGTGGATTCGCTGGTCGCGCACGTGCCGGTGATCGGCCCGGGCGCGCGGGTGGTCGGCGTGGTCGCGGCGGGCCGGGAAAC
The DNA here is from genome assembly GCF_037023755.1 of Saccharopolyspora sp. SCSIO 74807. Taxonomy (NCBI): domain Bacteria; kingdom Bacillati; phylum Actinomycetota; class Actinomycetes; order Pseudonocardiales; family Pseudonocardiaceae; genus Saccharopolyspora; species Saccharopolyspora sp. SCSIO 74807. Next base: position 6,363,396 of record NZ_CP146100.1, read on the forward strand.
CCCGGACTTCTTCGCGGGCGTCAAGCGAGCGCCGGGCGAACCGCTGGGACTGCTGGCCTTCGCCGGGTTCCTCGGCATCGCCGGATCGATCCTGCTGGCGCGCCGGGTGAAGCGGCAGACGCTCGGGCTGGAGCCGCAGGAGATCACCCGCCTGGTCGAGCACCGGGAGGCGATGCTGCACGGCATCCGCGAAGGAGTGCTCGGCGCCGACCAGCAGAACCGGATCACCGTGGTCAACGACCAGGCGCGCGAGCTGCTCGCGCTGCCCGCCGACTGCGTGGGCAGGCACATCGACTCGCTGGGATTGGGCGACCGCGCACGCGACGTGCTCACCGGCCGCACCGGCGGAGTCGACCAGATCGTGCTGCGGCACGGGCGCGTCGTGGTGCTCAACCGGATGCCGCTGCCCGCGGTCGGCGCGGTGGTCACCATGCGGGACCGCACCGAGTTGGTCGACCTGCAACGGGAGCTGGCGGCGCACCGCACGACCTCGGACACGCTGCGGGCGCAGGCGCACGAGTTCACCAACCGGCTGCACACCATCTCCGGGCTGATCGAACTCGGCGAGTACGACGAACTGGCCCGGTTCGTCGACCGGGTCAGCCACACCCACGAACAGTGGCGCGCGGAGGTCGGCAGGCGCATCGCCGACCCGGCCACCGCAGCGTTGCTGGTGGCCAAGTTCAGCCTCGCCGCCGAACGGGGCGTGCAGCTGCGGCTCAGCGAGGACAGCGAACTCGGCGAGCTCGACGAGCAGCTGTCCGCGGACCTGACCACCGTGCTGGGCAACCTCGTGGACAACGCGCTGGACGCGGCCGAAGGCCCGGACGGCCGGATCGAAGCCGACCTGCGCCAGCGCGACGGCGCGATCACGGTCGTGGTCCGCGACTCCGGGCCGGGGGTGGCGCCGGAGATCGTCGAGGAGGTCTTCCGGCACGGTTTCACCACCAAAGCCGCCCGCGACGAGCAACGCGGCCTCGGGCTCGCGCTGACCAGGCAGATCTGCCGCCGCCGCGGCGGCGGGGTGGACGTGCGCAACGAACGCGGCGCAGTGTTCACCGCCCGGCTGACCTCGGAGGTGCGCGCGTGATCAAAGTGCTGGTGGTGGACGACGACTTCATGGTCGCCAAGATCCACAGTGGCTACGTGCAGCGGGTCGCCGGCTTCGAGGTGGTCGCCGTGGCGCATTCCGGCGCGGAAGCACTGCGCTCGGTCGCCGACCTGCGGCCCGATCTGGTGCTGCTGGACATCTACCTGCCGGACATGGACGGGCTCGGCGTGCTGCGCGCGCTGCGCACCGACGACCGGCCGGCGGCCGAACCGGACGTGCTGGTGATCAGCGCGGCGCAGGACCTGGACACCGTGCGCGGGGCGGTGCGCGGCGGAGCGCTGCACTACCTGATCAAGCCGTTCAGCTTCGACGCGTTGCGCGAGCAGCTGGAGCGCTTCCGGGAACTGCACGAGCGGTTGAGCGAGCTGCCCGGCGACGCACCTGCGGCGCAGCAGGACGTGGACCGGCTGTTCGGCACGCCGCAACGCGGGGCGAGCACGCCGAAAGGGCTCGCCAGCGAAACCGCAGCGGTCGTGCAGCGGGTGCTGCAGGGCACCGAGGGCGACCTGTCCGCCAGCGAGTGCGCGCAGGCCGCCGAACTCTCCCGCGTATCGGCGCGCAAGTACCTGGAGCACTTCGTCGCCACCGGCCGCGCCGAGGTGCGGTTGCGCCACGGCGGTGCGGGACGGCCGGAACGCCGCTACCGGTGGAGCCGCTGAACCGTCTCCCCCGGTCGCGTGCGCCGCCGTTGCGGCCACCGGTCCGGCGGCTGACACTGCCGCTCGTCCAGCACCTTTCGCTCGCCCGCGGGCCGGCCGTGCGCGAGCTCGCACACCTCGGGGAGGTGGCCGCATGACGCTCAGCAAGGCCCGCGCGGTGGCGGACGCCGTGCTGTTCGAGGGTTACCTGCTCTACCCGTACCGCGCCTCGGCGTTGAAGAACCGGATGCGCTGGCAGTTCGGCGTGCTCGCGCCCCGCGGGGCCGGTGCGGCGGAGAACTGGTTCGCACGAACCGAATGCGCGCTCGAGGCCACCCCTTCGACCACAGTGGACATTCGAGTCCGCTGCCTGCAACTGCGCCACCGCGGCGGAGAAAAGCCTTGGGACGAAGGAATCGTGCGCGAGTTCGCCGTGCCGGTGCCGTTGGCCGCGCTGGAACAACCACGAACCGTGATGTTCGAGCTGCCCGCCGGAACCGACCGCCGGGACGGTGCGAACTGGCACCGCTACCGCGTTCCCGGCCTGATCCACATCGAGAGCCGGCGCGTGGAGCACTCCCGCGACGTGCGCACCATCCAAGTCCGGGTGGAGAACCGATCCGAGTGGACACCGAGCGCGGCTGACGTGCGCGAGGACGTGCTGCGCCGCTCGCTGGCTTCGGTGCACACCATGCTCGCCGTGCGCGACGGGAGCTTCCTCTCGCTGCTGGACCCTCCGAAGTGGGCGCAGGACATCGCGGCCGCCTGCCGCAACACCAACACCTGGCCGGTGCTGGTCGGCGACCCGCAAGACCGGGACGTCGTGCTGTCCTCGCCCATCATCCTCTACGACCACCCCGCCATCGCCCCGCAGAGCCCCGGCGACCTGTTCGACGCCACCGAGATCGACGAAATCCTCACCCTGCGCACGATGACCTTGACCGACGAGGAGAAGCGCGAGGTCCGCGAGACCGATCCGCGCGCCGCGGAACTGCTGGACCGCGTCGAGCAGCTGCCCGCTGAAGCCCTCGAACGACTGCACGGGACGCTGCGCTTCCCGCGGAACGAGCACTGATGCGCGTCCTGGTCGCCGGGATCGGGAACATCTTCCTCGGCGACGACGGTTTCGGCGTCCACGTCGTCGAACGCCTCGCCGAAAGCACGCCACCGGACGGGGTTCGCTTCGCGGACTTCGGAATCCGCGGGCTGCACCTGGCCTACGAGCTCCTCGACGGCTACGACGTGCTGGTACTCGTCGACGCCATCGCAGGACGTGGCACGCCCGGCGCGGTATCCGTGATCGAGGCGGAAATGCCCACCACCGCACCGGATGTGCTGGACGCGCACGGCATGACCCCCGACGTCGTGCTCGGCCTGCTGCGCAAACTCGGTGGCACGATCGGCAAAACGTTCGTCGTCGGATGTGAGCCGGTGGATTGTTCCGAAAGGATCGGTCTTTCCACTGCGGTAAACGCCTCAGTGGACCAAGCCGTCGATCTCACCCGCGGCCTCCTCGACGAGATCATCGACTGCCCAGCGGCATCCTGACACCTTCGGACCACGGTGCCGGTGCGCAGCTAGATCCCCCTGCACCGCAACGAAACCCCGCCTACCGTCGGAGCACGCCGCGGTCGTGGGGCACCGGAGACGCACGCGGCCATCCGACCACACGAGGTGTGCCATGAGTGCGACATCGGCCGAGCAGGACTCGCCGCCGCGGGCCATCGACGAACTGCACATCCTCTGGACCTCCGAGGGAATGAGCTGCGACGGCGACACGGTCTCGGTGACCAACGCGAAGCTGCCGAGCCTGGAGGACGTCGTGCTCGGCACCGTGCCGGGTCTGCCGAAGGTCCACTTGCACAACAAGGTCCTCGCCTACGAAACCGGCGAGGACTTCATGACGGCGTTCCGCAAGGCCGAGCGCGACGAACTCGGGCCGTTCGTGCTCGTCGTGGAAGGCTCCATTCCGAACGAACGGATCAACGGCGACGGCTACTGGACCGCAATGGGCAACGACCCCGAAACCGGCGAACCCATCACGGTCAACGAATGGATCGACCGCCTAGCGCCCAAAGCGTGGGCCGTGGTGGCGATCGGCACCTGCGCCACCTACGGCGGAATCCACGCCATGGCGGGAAACCCGACCGGCTCGATGGGGCTTGCCGACTACCTCGGCTGGGATTTCCGCTCCGCGGGCGGACTTCCGATCGTCAACGTGCCCGGATGCCCGGTGCAGCCCGACAACTTCATGGAAACCCTGCTGTGGGTGCTGCACCAAGCCGCAGGGCTCGCCCCGACGATCCCGCTGGACGACCAGCTGCGGCCCACCTGGCTGTTCGGCAAGACCGTGCACGAGGGCTGCGACCGAGCCGCCTACTACGAGCAGGCCGACTTCGCCGCCGACTACAACTCCCCCAAGTGCCAGGTGAAAATCGGCTGCTGGGGCCCGGTGGTCAACTGCAACGTCACCAAGCGCGGGTGGATGGACGGCATCGGTGGCTGCCCCAACGTGGGCGGGATCTGCATCGGCTGCACCATGCCCGGCTTCCCCGACAAGTTCATGCCGTTCATGGACGAGCCTCCCGGCGCCACGTTGTCGTCCACACTGCTGCGCGCCTACGGCCCGTTCATCCGCACGATGCGCGGAATCACCAACCACACCGCGAACAAGGAACCCAAGTGGCGCCACAAGGAACCGGCGCTCACCAGTGGCTACGAGCCACGCTGGCCGAACGGCCGGGCACAGAGCTAAGGAGCCCTCCCGGATGACCACCCACCCCACCACGGACACCGAGCGGCGCACCCTGGTCGACGTCGAATTCGATCCGATCACCCGGATCATCGGCAATCTCGGGATCTACACCAAAGTCGACTTCGCCAACGGAGAAGTCGCCGAGTGCAAGAGCACCTCGTCGCTGTTCCGCGGCTACAGCGTGTTCATGAAGGGCAAGGACCCGCGCGACGCCCACTTCATCACCAGCCGGATCTGCGGGATCTGCGGCGACAACCACGCGGTTTGCTCGATCTACGCGCAGAACATGGCCTACGGCGTGAAGACTCCGCCGCTCGGTGAGTGGATCATGAACCTCGGCGAGGCCGCCGAGTTCATGTTCGACCACACCATCTTCCAGGACAACATGGTCTTCATCGACTTCTGCGAGAAGATGGTCGCCGAGACGAACCCGTCGCTGCTGCCCCGCGCGGAACGCAAGGACGCACCTCGCGGGGACGTGCACGGCTACCGCACCATCGCCGAGATCATGCGCGCCTTCAACCCGTTCGAAGGCGAGATGTACAAGGCGGCGCTGGAAATGTCGCGCATCACGCGGGAGATGTGCTGCCTCATGGAGGGCAGGCACGTCCACCCGTCGACGCTCTACCCGGGTGGCGTGGGAACCGTCGCCACACCGCAGGTATTCACCGACTACCAGGTCCGCCTGGTGCGGGTGCTGGACTTCATCAAACGCGCGGTGGCGATGAACGACGACGTGTTCGACTTCTTCTACGAAGCGCTGCCCGGCTACGAAGAAGTCGGCAGGCGTCGCACCCTGCTCGGCTGCTGGGGCTGCTTCCAGGATCCCGGCGTCGTCGACTACTCGTACCGGAATCTCAACGCCGCGGGAAACGCGATGTTCGTGACGCCGGGAATCGTGGTGGACAATCAGCTGATCACCACCGACCTGGTGGACATCAACCTCGGGATGCGGATCCTGCTGGGCAGTTCGTACTACGAGGACTGGACGGCCGAGCACACCTTCGTCGACCGCGATCCACTGGGGAACCCGGTCGACCAGCGCCACCCGTGGAACCAGACCACGTTGCCCGCACCGCAGAAACGCGACCTCGACGGCGGCAATTACAGCTGGGTCATGAGTCCGCGCTGGTACGACAAGCGCACCGACGACCACTTGGCGCTGGACACCGGCGGCGGACCGCTGGCCCGGCTGTGGGCCACCTCGCTGGCCGGCAAGGTCAACACGCCCTACGTCCGCTCCACCGGCCACAGCGTGCAGATCGACCTGCCCCGCGGGCAGGGGCTGCCCGGCATGAGTCTGGAGTGGACACCGCCGAAGTTCCCGAACACCCTCGAACGCAACCGCGCGCGGATGTACTTCGTCGCCTACGCGGCCGCAATGGCGCAGTACTTCCTGGACCGCGCGCTGGCCGAAGTCCGTTCCGGGAACACCAAGGTTTTCGAGGACTTCACGGTGCCCGACGAGGCCATCGGCGTCGGATTCCACGAGGCCGTGCGGGGTGTGCTCTCGCACCACATGGTGATCAAAGACGGCAAGATCGCCAACTACCACCCGTACCCGCCGACTCCGTGGAACGCCAGCCCGCGCGACACCTACGGCACGCCCGGACCGTACGAGGACGCGGTGCAGGGCCAGCCGATCTTCGAGGAGAACGGGCAGGACGACTTCAAGGGGATCGACATCATGCGCACGGTGCGCAGCTTCGACCCGTGCCTGCCGTGCGGTGTGCACATGTCCCTGGGCAACGGTCGCGTGCTGCGGAAATCGCACTCACCGATGTTCGGCCTCGGATCCTGACGAGGTTCGCGATGCCTTGGGACGACGAGGAAGCCCGCGACCGGGTCGCACGGACCGAGGCGGAACTGTCCGCTCTCGGCGCGGAGACCGGTCTCGTTCCCGCAGTGCAGGCGATGGAAGCCGTCGCGCAGATCGTGGCGCTGTACGGAGAAGCACTGACCCGCATGGTCGATCACGCGCTCGAGTCCACTGAGGTCGTTGATGCGTTCGTCGGCGACGAGTTGGTGTCGCATCTTCTCCTGGTGCACGACCAGCATCCGCTGGATTGCGCGACTCGGGTGGAGATGGCGTTGCAGCAGGTTCGGGAACGAGGCGTCGGCGCCGAGCTCACCGGCCTTTCCGGGAACACCGCGCGAATCCGCTGCGAAACAGCGGGATGCCGATCGACGTTGCAGAACGTGCGCTCCGCCATCGAGGAACCGCTCGGGCGCCTCGCCCCCGAGATCGACCACATCGAGATCGACGACGCGGGCGAGAACGGTTCACCGACCGTGATACCGGTCGATGCGCTGTTCACCGGTGGCCGCGTACCGGAAGCGGGGTGAGCCGGATGCCCGGCTCGGTGCTGCGCCGCATCGCACAGCAGGCGAACTCACGTCCCGCGGTTCGCGACGATTCCGCGCCGCGATGCGAACTTTGCGCGGACGCTTTGGACGAGCGGCACCGGCACCTGCTCGACACCGGCAGCGGCGCGGTCTCCTGCGCGTGCCCTTCGTGCGGAGTGCTATTCGATTACGGCAACGGTGGTGGGCAGCGCAGGCTCATTCGGTCACGACCTCGCCGGCTGGACGATTTCGTGCTCGACGACCTGGCTTGGATCGCCCTCGGCGTACCGGTCGGCTTGGCGTTCTTCGTCCGAGACGGCGCGTCCGGCGCGGTCACCGCCTTCTACCCCAATCCGATCGGAACCATGCGAACCGACGTCGACCCGGAGTGCTGGAAGACCGTCACAGCGTCGAACCCGGTCCTGTCCGATATGGACGACGACGTGGAGGCGCTGCTGATCGACCGTCTGCGCCAACCAGCGGAGTACTGGCTGCTGCCGCTGGACGAATGCCACCGCCTCACCGCAGTGCTGCGGACGCACTGGCGCGGTTTCGGCGGTGGTGCCGAGGTGTGGGAGCACATCGACCGGTTCTTCGCGCGGCTGCGCTGATCCGGGCAAGGAGGAGCGGAACATGAGCAAGATCGAAGTAGGCAGGTCCGGGATCCACCCGGACACTCCGTCGCACATCGACGGCATCGCGGAAGGCAATGAGACCGGCAACTACGAGAAGCAACCCGGGCACCTGCCGGACGGGCACGCCACCGCGCGCCGCTCCACCGGTGTCCGCGCCAAGGACCGGGATCCGATCCTGCCTTCGATGCCGAACCTGTCACCGTCGTGAACGCGCCGAACGCGGACACGGAGCTCGCATTCGCCGTGACCGAAGCGCGCGCGGCGGAACTCGCGGCGGTTCCCACGCTGCGCTTCGCGATCCGGGTTTCGGACACGACGGGCGTGCCGATCCAATCGATCACGCTGAGCACCGCCATCCGCATCGCGCCGGCGAAGCGACGTTACAGCCAGCAGCAAGCCGCGCTGTTGGCCGACCTCTTCGGCGCACCGTCGCGGTGGGTCGACACGATGCGTCCGCTCACCTGGGCACGTGTGACCACTGTGGTGCCCGCGTTCACTGGTGAGATCGTCGCTGATCTGCCGGTGGAATGCGGGCACGACAACGAGCTCGCGGTCGCGAAGTACTTCCACGCCGTGCGCGCAGACGAGGTGCCGCTGCAATTCTTGTTCAGCGGCACCATATTTCACACCGACCGGCAAGGATCGCTTCGCACCCGGCGCATTTCCTGGTCGAGCGAGGCGATCTTCGCTCTCCCGGCGGAAGTGTGGCACGACGCCGTCTCCGGCCCGCACGGTCACCGGTGGCTCCGGCTGTCCGGAGACCGGTTCGACGCGCTGTGCGCCTACCGGTCGCGACGCGGTTTGACGGATTGGGACGCGGTGGTGGATGCGCTCACCGCCGGCGAAGAGAACGGAACCGCCACATGATCCGCGATCGAGGTTGGCGCGCCGGAACCCGCGTTCGGCTGCGCCCATCGCAGCGGGCCGACATCGTCGACCTGGCGCTGACGGGCCGGACCGCGCTGGTGGATCGCATTGAGGTCGGCGCCGACGGACGGATCCACGTCGTGGTCGTACTCGATGACGACCCCGCCCGCGTCCTCGGGCCGATGAGCCAGATCGGACACCGCTTCTTCTTCACACCGGAAGAACTCGAGCGGCTCGACGAGCCCGGCGACACCGGCCCACGAACACTCATCGCAGGGCTGGGTGACGGATTCAATCCGGCCGACGTATTCGGGTCCACAGTGGTACAGCGGCTGCGCACCGCCGAGCTCCCCGGGCGCGTCGACGTCGACGACTTCGGCATCCGCACCGGCGACCTCGTGCACGCGGCACGCGGATACGACGCGGCGCTCGTAGCGTGTACCCGGCGACTCGGGCACCAGCCCGCGACGGTGCGGCTGGTCGACTGCGAGGAACTCCCGCACGTGCACCACGTCGTCGCGTACGAACCCGGCACCGGTGCGGTCCCCGAAACCGCCATCGGCGAGGCGGTGCGGCTCATCGAAGAACTCACGGCCGAACTCGCCGAATCGGCCACGCCAAGCGAGAGGTGAATCCCGTTGCACACCAGGACAAAGATCAAGCACCCAAACCTGCTGCTGATCGCAGGCGCGCTGACCGTCGTGGCCATCGCGGGCATCGCCATGCAGCTGCCCGAGATCCTGCGCTACATCAGGATCGAACGAATGTGATCCGGTCCTTCTTTCAGGCGTCCCGATCGGACTCGGATTGTGCGCGGCTCACCCGCGGTCGACGCTGAAGGTCGTTTCCGCGCGACTCCCCCAGGAATCGAGGTGGCGCACGAATGTCCTGGCAATCCACCGACAGCGCCGGGCAGGCGCTGCAAGACCTGTTCGACCGCCGCGTCGAGCCGGTCGAACGCCTGCTCGGGGACGCCGAAGCGGTGGCGCGGGCCTGCCACGACATGGCACGGCGATTTCATGCGGGCGGCAAGCTCATCGTGTCCGGAAACGGGGGACCGAGCACGGACGCGCAGCACGTCGCCGTGGAATTCGTGCACCCGGTGATCGTCGGCAAGCGCGCGCTGCCCGCGTTGTCGCTGACTTCGGACGTCGCCACCGTCACCGGGATCGCCCGCGGCGCCGGGATCGACGAGGTGTTCGCGCATCAGGTCCGGTGCTTGGGCGAGCCCGATGACATCGCCCTCGGGATCTCGGCCGACGGCGACTGCGAGAACGTGCTGCGCGGGCTCGTCGAGGCCGACCGGCGCGGACTGCTGAGCATCGGGCTAGCGGGCGGCGAAGGCGGCGCGATGGCGGCCACCGGACTGGATCACGTGCTGGTCGCGCACTCCGACGATCCCCGTGTCGTCAAGGAAGTGCACGTGACGATCTACCACGTGCTGTGGGAGCTCGTGCACGTCTTCCTCGAGCAGCCCGGCGTCTGGGAAGCCGCATGAGCGCCGATCTCGGCAACTCCTGCGAGTCCGCCGAGTCCTGCGTCACTTGTTCGGACCAAGCCGTTGCAGTGCGCGTGGAGCGGCTGCTCGGTTCCGGGTTGGCCATCGTGTCGACCACGAACGGCCGCGAAGAGATCAGCGTCGGCCTGGTGAACGCCCGCGAGGGCGACACGGTGCTCGCGCACGCCGGCGAGGCCATCGCAGTCCTGAAGGAGTAGTGACCACTGTGGAACAATCCGCACCCGCCGGGGCGGAAATGCTGTATCCGTTCCTGTCGCCGACCATCGCGGACATCGACGCGCTGCTGGTGGAAGTGCGCGAATCGACCAGGTCGAAAGCACGCGAGATCACCGAGCTGCGGGCGGAATTCCTGCGCCGCGACGGGGCTCGCATCCTCGCCTGCGCCGAAGCGATGGCCGAGCGGTTCGCCGGTGGCGGCCGGTTGCTGGCGTTCGGCAACGGCGGCAGCTCCACCGACGCGCAAGACCTCGCGAGCCTGTTCCTGCACTCCGACCCGGACCGGCGCTCGCTTCCCGCGTTCGGACTCACCAGCGACATCGCCGTGGTGACCGCGCTGTCCAACGACGTCGGCTTCGACGTGGTGTTCGCGCGCCAAATCGGAGCGTTCGGGCGCGCGGGCGACATCGCCATCGGATTGTCCACCAGCGGGAATTCCGCGAACTTGCTCGACGGTTTCGAGGCAGCTGCCCGGATGGGGATGTTGACCGTGGGGATCGCCGGAGACCACGGCGGACGAATGGCGGAATCCGCGAGCATCGAGCACCTCTTCGTGATCCCGTCCACCTCGGTGCACCGCATCCAGGAGGCGCAGACCACGCTGTACCACGCCCTGTGGGAACTGACCCTGCTCGCGCTCGGCGAGCCCGGAACGCTAGCGGGGAGAAGCTGATGTGCCTGGCGATTCCCGGTGAGATCGTCGAGGTACGCGGCGACGGCTCCGATCTGGCCACAGTGGACGTCGGCGGTGTACGCCGCGTCATCAACATCGGGCTGCTGAGCGAACAGCCGCCCGGACCCGGCGACTGGGTGCTGATCCACGTCGGATTCGCCCTGTCGGCAATCGACGAGCAAGAAGCGAAAGCCGTGCTGGAACTGCTCGAATCGGTCGGTCAGGCGTACGCCGACGAGCTCGACGCGCTGAGCGGCACGGACGTCGAGTAGAGGAGGGTCGATGCGTTTCGTCGACGAATACCGGGACGCCGCGAAAGCTCGTGCACTGGCTGCCGAGATCGCCAAGCTCGCGGACCCGGCGCGGGAGTACCGGTTCATGGAAGTCTGCGGCGGGCACACGCACGCGATCTACAAGCACGGCATCGAGGACTACCTGCCGGAGAACATCACGCTCGTGCACGGGCCGGGATGCCCGGTGTGCGTGATCCCGATGGGACGTGTCGACGACGCGATCCACATCGCGCGGCAGCCCGAGGTCTTGATGACCTCGTTCGGGGACATGATGCGCGTTCCCGGTGGCGACGGGAACTTCTTCGATTCCAACGCGGAAGGCACCAACATCCGCATGGTGTACTCCCCGCTCGACGCGCTGAAGGCCGCGCGGCACAACCCCGGCCAGCACGTCGTGTTCATGGCGATCGGGTTCGAGACCACCGCCCCGTCGACCGCGATGACGCTGCTGCGCGCGCAGCAGGAAGGGCTGAAGAACTTCTCGGTCTTCTGCAACCACGTGACGATCATCCCGGCGATCAAGGCGATCCTGGACTCACCGGACCTGCGGCTGGACGGATTCCTCGGGCCCGGTCACGTGTCCACCGTGATCGGTTGCGCACCGTACCGGTTCATCGCCGAGGAGTACGGGAAACCACTGGTGGTGGCCGGCTTCGAGCCGCTCGACGTGCTGCAGTCGATCCACCTGCTGCTGGTGCAACTCGCCGAGGGCCGCAGCGAGGTCGAGAACCAGTACCGCAGGGTCGTGCCGTGGCAGGGAAACCGGGCCGCGCTGGAAGCCATTTCCCGCACGATGCGGCTGCGGCCGTACTTCGAGTGGCGCGGTCTCGGCTTCATCTCGCACTCCGCGCTGCGGCTGCGCGAGGAGTACTCGCGGTTCGACGCGGAAGAGCGCTTCGAGCTGCCCGGAGTGCGAGTGGCGGACCCGAAGTCCTGCCAATGCGGTGAAGTCCTCAAGGGAGTGCTGAAACCGTGGGAGTGCAAGGTGTTCGGCACCGCCTGCACACCGGAGACACCGATCGGGACCTGCATGGTCTCCCCCGAGGGCGCTTGCGCGGCCTACTACAACTTCGGCCGGTTCAGCCGGGAACGCGTCCGGGAAGCGAGCAAAGCATGACCGAGAACCCGACCCGCGATGCGGAAGAACTCGTGCTGCACCGGATCGAGCGCGCCCGCGGAGCCCGGCCACGGATCAAGGAAGAGCGGATCACCCTCGCGCACGGCGCGGGCGGCAAAGCCACCCAGACCTTGGTCGAGGCGCTGTTCCTGGCCGAGTTCCGCAACGAGTTGCTCGAACCGCTCGGGGACGGTGCCGAAATCTCGTTGCCGCACAACAGGATCGCGCTCACCACGGATTCGTTCGTGGTGTCCCCGCTGTTCTTCCCCGGCGGGAACATCGGTGATCTCGCGGTCAACGGAACGGTCAACGACCTCGCCGTCTCCGGCGCGGATCCGCTCTACCTGTCGGCCGGCTTCGTGCTCGAGGAAGGATTTCCGGTGGCCGACCTGAAGCGCGTGGTGCGCGCGATGTCCGCAGCCGCGACCGCCGCCGGGGTCCGCATCGTCACCGGGGACACGAAGGTCGTGGACAAGGGCAAAGCGGACGGCTGCTACATCAACACGACCGGGGTCGGCGTCCTGTCCGGTTCCCACAGGCTCGGGATTTCGCAGGCACAGCCGGGCGATGCAGTGCTGGTGACCGGGCCGATCGGCGCGCACGGAGCGACGATCATGCTCGCCCGGGGAGAACTCGACATCGAAGCCGACATCGTTTCGGACACCGCCGCGCTGCACGGGCTCGTCGCGAGCCTGTTGGACGACGTCCCCGGGGTGCGCGCGCTGCGGGACGCCACCCGCGGTGGAGTCGCCACCGTGCTCAACGAGATCGCGCGAGCCTCGGAAGTGGCCGTCGTCCTCGACGAAGGTTCGGTCCCGGTCGGCGGGCAGGTACGCGGAGCCGCGGAACTGCTCGGCATCGATCCGCTCTACGTCGCCTGCGAAGGGCGCGCCGTTGTCGTCGTCGACGGCTCGGAATCCGAAGCGGCACTGGCGTCGATGCGGAAACACCCGCTGGGGGCGGAATCGGCGGTGATCGGCCGGATCGGCGCCGACCCGCCGGGGATGGTGCTGGCCAACACCGCGTTCGGCGGTACGCGGGTGGTGGACCTGCTCGTCGGCGATCCGCTGCCGCGGATCTGCTGAGCTGGCACTGCGATCGGAGGCGCTGTGCACGAACTCGGCATCACCCGCGGTGTCGTCGAAGCCGTGCTCGATGCGGCCGGTGATTCCCGGATCATCCGCCTGCGGTTGGAGATCGGCCGGTTGTCCGGGGTGGTGACGGACTCGGTGCGGTTCTGCTTCGAGCTGGCCGCGGAGGGCACTTCGCTGGCCGGGGCGCGGTTGGAGATCACGGAACCGGGCGGGCGGGCGGAATGCCGGGCGTGCGGGCGCGAGTTCGAAGTGGACTCGGTGCTCGCGCTGTGTTCCTGCGGCAGTGCGAACGTCGCGCTGATCGCCGGACAGGAACTTCGGATCAAGGAAGTCGAGATGGCGTGAATGTGCGCGACATGCGGGTGCTCGGACGGGTCGGCGCGGGTGGACGGCCGGGCAGTCGGTGCCGCTGATGGGATCATCCCGGAACACCGGCAAGGCCTCGAAATCGAGCATGAGAACGGCGTAGACCATGGCCACGGGCACGGGCACGAACGGTCCACATCGGACTCCGCTACCTTGCTGCTGGAGCAGCGGGTGCTGGCCAAGAACGACGGCCTCGCGCGCCGCAACGCGGCGTGGTTCGACGACGCGGGTCTTCTGGTGCTCAACGTGATGAGTTCGCCCGGTTCCGGGAAGACGACACTGCTCGCGCGCACCCTCACCGAACTCGGACCGAAAATCGCGGTCTCCGTGGTGGAGGGAGACCAGGAAACCGACTTCGACGCCGACCGACTGCGCGCCACCGGCCGCGACGTCGTGCAGATCAACACCGGCGCGGGATGCCACCTGGACGCCGAAATGGTCGCCGATGGCGTCCGAACCCTCCGCCCCGAACCTCGGTCGGTGATCTTCGTGGAGAACGTCGGGAATCTGGTCTGCCCGGCGTTGTTCGAGCTCGGCGAGCAGCACCGGATCGTGGTGGCCTCGACCACCGAAGGCGAGGACAAGCCGCTGAAGTACCCGCACATGTTCCGCGCGGCGAACATGGTGCTGCTCAACAAGATCGACCTGTTGCCGCACCTGCGGTTCGATGTGGACAGGTTCGTGCGCAATGCGCAGCTGGCCAACCCCGCCGTGCGAGTGCTGCGCGTTTCAGCGGATACCGGTCAGGGGATGCGTGCCTGGTACGACTGGCTCAGCGAGCGGGTGGACGAACTGGCCGCGAACACCCTCAGCTGATCCGGGCTCCGGCAACGACGGCCTGCCCCAGGCTGATGCCGCCGTCATTGGCAGGTACCCGTGAGTGCACCAGAACTCGGAACCCGTTGTGCTCCAACTCGGTGACCGCGCGGTTCAAAAGCAGAGCGTTCTGGAAAACCCCGCCGGACAGCGCCACCGACGACAAGCCGGTGGATTCCCGCAGCAGCGAGCAGGTTTCTGCGATCAGACGGGCGACCGAGTTGTGGAAGCGGGCCGCCACGGACGGTGCAGGGATTCCCGCCCGCAGTTCGGTGACCACCGAACGCACCAGATCGGTGCTGCGCAGCACGAGCTTCCCACCGTCCACAACGGACCCGGGAGGTTCGCCGAGTTCGCCGGTTTCGCCAGGGTCGGCGAGCTGTTCGAGCTCGATCGCGGCTTGGCCTTCGTAGCCGACCTGCTCGCGCACCCCGAGCAGGGCCGCGACGGCGTCGAACAACCTTCCCGCGCTCGAGGTTCGCGGACACAGCTCCGGGTGGCCTGCGAGTTCGGTGACCGCGCGCCAATTCTGCCTGCGCTGCGCCAGTTCCGGCTCGGGACCGTCCAAGTCCGGGCAAGCGCGCAAGAACGCCGCGGCCATCCGCCATGGTTGCAGGATCGCGGCCCGGCCACCCGGCATCGCCACCGGCTCCAGGTGCGCGGCGCGCTGGAAACCGGCCAAGTCCGCGATCAGGAACTCACCGCCCCACATCGTCCCGTCGGTGCCGAAGCCCAAGCCGTCGAACGCCACGCCGAGCACCGGCCCCGCCTCCTCGTTGTCCGCGAGACACGCGGCGATGTGCGCATGGTGGTGTTGCACCCCGATCAACTCGATGTCCGGGACCAACTCGGTCTCCAGGAGGTGCTGGGCGTGCTTGGTCGAGAGGTACTCGGGATGCAGGTCGTGCGCCACCACCTGCGGGTCGATGCCGAACAGCTTGCGGAAGTGCTCGATGCCCGCCCGGAAGGAACGCAACGTCTCGAAGTTCTCCAAGTCGCCGATGTGCTGCGAGACGAACACCTCCCTGCCGCGGGCGAGCGCGAAAGTGCTCTTCAGCTCAGCACCGCAGGCCAGCACCGCATGCGGGAACTCCCACGGCACCCGCACCGGCTCCGGAACGTAGCCGCGGGAACGGCGCAACGGCATCGGTCGGCCGCGGAACATCCGCACGACGGAATCGTCGGCGCGGATGTGGATCTCGCGGTCGTGGCCGAGGAACTCGTCGGCGATGCCGGAGAGGGCGCCGAGCACCTCGGCGTCCTCGTGGCAGATCGGCTCGTCGGACACGTTTCCGCTGGTCAAGACGATCGGTCCGGCGAACTCGCGGAGCAGCAAGTGGTGCATCGGGGTGTAGGCGACGAGCACGCCGAGCTGCCGATTGCCCGGCGCCACCGAAGGGGCCAAGCCGGTGCTCTCCAGGCGATCCAGCAGGACGATCGGCGCTCGCCACGAGCTCAACACGCGCTCCGCGGCCTCGTCGACCGCGCACAGCCGCCTGGCTTCACGCACGCTCGGAACCATGACGGCGAACGGCTTCTCCGAGCGGTGCTTACGGGCGCGCAGCTCCGCCACCGCGGCCTCCGCTCGGGCATCGACGGCCAAGTGGAAGCCGCCGATGCCCTTCACCGCCAGGACCTCGCCGCGGCGCAACGCTTGCGCGGCCGCTGCGATCGGGTCGCCCGGGATGGGAGCTCCCGCGGCGTCGGACAGGTTCAGAGCCGGACCGCAAGCGGGGCAGCACACCGGCTGCGCGTGGAACCGGCGGTCGACCGGATCGTCGTACTCGGCCGCGCACGCCGGGCACATCCCGAAATCGGACATCGTGGTCGCAGGGCGGTCATACGGGATGTCGCGGACGATCGTGAAGCGCGGGCCGCAATGCGTGCAGTTGGCGAACGGGTGGGCGAAGCGGCGATCCGCCCGGTCGGTCAGCTCGCGCAGGCACTCCGTGCACGTGGCGCTGTCCGGCGGGACGAAGGTGCTGCGGGAATCCTCCCGGCGGCTCAGCACGATCCGGAACCCGCGCACACCGAGCGGGGGCAGCGCAACGACGTCGATGCCGTCCACCACCGCCATGGGCGGCGCCTGGTCGCGCAGATCACCGAGGAACACCTCGATCTTCGCGGCGGGACCTTCCACGTCGATGAACACTCCGTGGCCGTCGTTGCCGACGTGCCCGCCCAAACCGAGGCGGGAAGCCAACGCGTGGGTGAACGGCCGGAAACCGACGCCCTGCACGACACCCGCCACCCGGACCCGCCTGCGCACCCGATCGACCACTCGCCGAATCTGCTGCCGCTGCGCCGAGGCGGCGAACGCTGCTCACCCCACCGGGCTAAGCGGAGTGCCATCGCCACCAGCTGCACCGCAGGGCAGCCGCGGGTCGGTAGCGAAAGCGGGCACAACCGGATTGGTACCGTGACCGGCGTGCCTGAAGGAACCACCGCCCCAGCACGCACTGCCTCGGGCACGAAGAGCCGCCGCAAGATCAGCTGGGACCTCGTGCGGGCCGGCTGCGTGCTGCTGGTGATGCTCTACCACGCGACTTTCCTCGGTGTGTACCTGCACCCCGAGCTGATCCCGCGCAAGATCGCGTTCCCGTACCAGGTGGGCGCGAGCCTGCTGCTGGTGATCTCGGCCTACTTCGCGTGCGTGACGATCGGGCGCGGTACGACGCTGCGTTACTGGTGGGGGCGGATCGCGCGGCTGCTGCCGCCGTTCATCGGCGCCGTGCTGGTCATCTTCCTGCTGACCCGGCTCGCCGCGATCGAGGGCTGGTTCTGGCCCACCTGGTACGACCTGACCTGGAACCTGCTCATGCTGTGGAACTGGCGACCGGCGGACTACGCGTTCATCGACGGGTCGCACTGGACGGTTCCGCTGCAGCTCATGGGGTTCACCGCGGCCGCAGTGCTGTACCGCAGCCGATGGGGGCACGGGCGGCGGATCCTGGTGGTGTTGTGGGCGGCAGTGCTGGTGCCGATGGCGCAGTGGCCGCTGCGGGTCTCCCAACCGCCGGAGCTGTACCGCACGATCGTCGACGGGATCGGCGTGCACCGCTGGCACCTGTTCGTGGTGGGCGTGGCGATCTGGCTGTGGTCGACCAAGCGGATCAGCTGGCCGCACTTCGCCGCGCTGCTCGGCTTCTGCATGATCGGACAAGCGCTGCACAACTACGCCGAAACGCCGGAGGGACTGGTCGCCGACTGGGGCTCGACCGTGGCGGTGTGCATCGGGATGGTCGTGATCGCGTTGACCGCACGCGGGCCGGACTGGAACAAGGTGGTCTCGGGACGGCCGGCGCGGGCCGTGCAGTGGTTCGCCGGGATCTCCTACGGCGTGTTCCTGACCCACCAGAGCGTCGGCTACCTGGTCTCGCGCGAGCTCCAAGACCTCGGTTTCGGGCCGACGCTGCAAACCGCGGGGTTCCTCGTCACCGGTGTGTTGCTGGGCTGGGCGCTGACCAAGGTCGTGGAACGGCCGATGCACCGCTGGCTGATGAAGGGCTTCGACCGGCTGGCCGCCCGGCGGACCGCTCAGGCTTGAACTAGCGGGGCATCCGCGGCACGACCGGACGGTCCAGTTCGGTGTGGAGCGGAGCAGGTGGCCGCTCGACACCCGCCCACCGACGCACCGTCCCCTCGGCCTCGGCGCGTTGCTGCGGCGGCAGGTTCTCGATCTTCGAGCCGTGGTTGCCACCGGGCACGGTGTAGCGGTAGGAATCCCGGCTTCCCGGACCGAGACGGAACGGCTCCGCGCTCCACGGGTCGTTGCCGCCGTTGACGAACATCAACTCCGAACCGCGCCCGCGAACCCAGGCGTCCACCCGCGCCATCGCGCCCGGGCGGAAACTCATCTCGATCTCCCGCGGGACGAAATCGCGCGGCCTGCCGATCTCCGGGTCGTGCAGCAGGTCCGCCAGCGGCTCGTGCGAGATGTCCTGCCAGCCGAGCTGGGTGCCCGCCTGGTAGTAGTACGGCACGTAGGAGTCCAAGCCCTGATCGGTGTAGGTGCCGAACTGCACCGTCTCGTCGAAGAAGGCGTACAGGGCGTCCGTGCTCGCCGACGGCGCGGGAATCTTCGGGCAGTCCTGCTGGCCGCGGTACTGCCAGAACGCGAACGGGGCATCCACGACCACCGCCTCCAGCGCACGGTCCACGTCGCCGACGATCCGATCGAAGGTCATGCCACGGGACTCGGCGTAGGCCGCGTACTTCGCGCGCATCTCGTCGCGACGCAGCAACGCCTCCCGCTGCGCCGTCGTCAGCGCGCGGCGGCACGCCGGATCGGAACCGACGTTCGCGAGGAACTCGTCGTAGCGGTCGTCGTCATTGTCCACGTCGTTCGGCGCGACATAAGCGATCGTTGCGGCGACGTCACGCGGGTAGAAGTGGCGGTGGTAGACCGCGGTCATCCCGCCCTTGCTCGCGCCCGTGGTCAGCCAGTGGGCCGAGTAGACCGAACGCAGCGCCTCGATCACCCGGTGCTCGTCGGTCGCCGACTGCCAGATGTCCAGATCGGTCCAGTCCGCGGGCTCCGGGCGGGACGGGGTGAAGAAGCGGTGTTCCAAGGACACCTGGTTGCCGTCCACCAACCGTGTCGGCTCGGCCCGCGTCGGCTGCTCCGGCAGGTCGTAGCCGGTGGTGTGGGCGACCGTGGGGCGGTCGAAACCGCGGTGCAACAGGGTGAGGCGCTGGACGAAACCGCCTCGTTCCGGATGGTGGTGATCGGCCGGTTGCGCGAAACCCAGATCCAGCAGGCGGAAGCCGGACTCGGTGGGCCGCTCGCCGAACACCGTCAGGCCGGGCACCGATTCCAGGCGAATCCGCAGCTCATCCACGGGTTGTGCCGCGGCCGGCATCCCGGCGAGCAACATGCACCCGGCCACTACCGCTGCCAGCCAGCCACGCACCGCGCCTCCCCATGACCATCGATCACGACGAACCTAATGGGTAACGGATCGGCACAACACCCGCGGAAGACGTGGCCGGGCAGCCGTCGCGGCAGGCCGAGCTGCGCGCCGGCCGCCGAGGCCGGGCCGTCCGAGCTGACGACCCGGGCCTCGTGGACCTCGGCCTGCGGACGCACCAGCGCGCCCCGAGCTCAGGCACACCAGCGGAGATCGCCCGCGCGGGTGGTGGTTCAGCGGGAGCTGGCCGACCCCGCCTCGGCGTTCGCGGCGACCGCTGGCTCCGGTGCCTCGGCCGCCTCCGCCTCGGCCGCCTTCGCCGTGAGGCCGCGCTGGCGGGGAACATCCACCTCCTGGTCATCGCCGAGCAGATCGTCGTGCACGACACCGGCGACGTAGGAGTCCCCCGCCTCGGAGTCCGCGTCCGACTCCACCGCGGTCAAGAACGGCTCGGCGTCGGCCATGATCTGCTGGGCCGCCCGCACCCGCTTGGCCAGGTCCTGCCGCATCCGCAGCATCGCCTCCGAGTGCTCGTCGGCGCGGCGGAGCCGGCGCTCCGACTCGGCGGTGGCCTCCACGACTCGGCGCTGCGCCTCGGCACGGCTGCGCTGCTCGCGCTCGGCCTGGACCCTGGTGGCCTCCTCGCGGCGTGCCGCCATGGAGATCTCGAAATCGTTCTCCACCTGGGTGCGCCGGGCCTCCGCCTCGTTGTCCAGCTTGCGGCGGTGCGCCTCGGCCTCGCGCGCCATGTGCTGGATGTCCCGGCGGGTCTCGGCCAGCGCCTCGTTGCGCTGCGTCTCCGACTGCCTGCGCCACTGGTCGGCCTCGGCGACCAGGTTCTCGTAACGGGTACGCAGCTCAGCGGCGGACTGCTCGGCGCGCGCCCACTCGTGCTCGGACGCCGCCTGCGCGGACGACACGACCTCCGCGGCCTCGTCGTGGGCCAGCCGCACCATCCGGCGCATCCGGTCGGACAGCGCCGTCTCCTCGATCGGCGTGCGGCAGACCGCGTCGTACTGCTCGCGCAGCTGCTCGATCTCGGCACGCGCCTGCTCCAGCTCCGCCGAGAGGTCCGCGACCTGGCTCAACGCCGCGTCGCGATCCTCGGTGAGCATCCGGACCTCGGCATCGGTCTGCTGGATGTAGAACCGGACCTGCGAACGGCGGTAGCCGTACCAGACGGTGTCGAAATCGGACTTCAGCGGTACCAGGTCACGATCTTCGTTGTTGTAGCCCACGGTCTCACCCCATTGATCATCAGTTGTTCTGCTGGGAGCGAGCCACGCCCCGACGCGGCAAAATCCGTTGTACACCCGCGAAAGCCTTCGGCGATGTGCTCCGCCGGGAGGAACCGGCGAACCCCGGACGCCACTTGCGCGACATTGCCGCGACGAGCCTGCCGACCGGAAAGATCACGCCGGACCTCACCGGCAGGCGCCGCCGGGCAACGGTGTCACGGATCGCTGAGTGCATTGTCCACCCCGACCGCGCATAAGATCAACTGTTTGAATTTCCGAAACCCGCGGGACATCCTCGGTCGGCCGCCCCGCCACCGAGGCCGAAAACCGTTGCGGCGTCAGCGATTTGCGGCAGGCGCCAGCACGCGCCGGAAAGTGGTTTCGATTTCATCTCGACTCGGCACCGACTCCCGGACGACGCCTTGCAGCAACAAGCCGCAAAAAAGCGCCGACAGTGCACGGCCCGTCACCGAATCGGTATAGCACGTGAACAGCTCCACCAGCTCCGCGTCCCACTCGTTGCTGACGTGCGCCAACGCGGGCCGGTGCAACGCGGCCATGTAGAGCTCGTGTTGCACGACAGTGCGCGAACGTTGCGGGCCGAGGTAGCGCAGTATGAGATCACCGAGCGCGGCGGCCAAGTCGTCCTCGCCGGACAGCGAGTTCGCCCACGCGCGCAGCTCGGCGACGTCGTCCTGCGCGGACTGGCGCAACGCCTCCGCGAGCAAATCGTCGAGCGTCCGGAAGTAGTACGTCGTCGATCCGAGCGGCACGCCGGCGGCAGCCGCGACAGCGCGGTGCGTGAGCTTCTCGATCCCCCGCTCGGCCACGACGTCGATCGCCGCCCTGGCGATGCGCTCCCTCCTCGCCGGATCCTTGCGGCGCGTCGCAGCCCCCGTCGACACCATGCGGCAAGCCTGCCACGAAACGTCCTCGCAGCGTTGCGGCCCACATCACGCTGCGTGCGTTTCCCCTGCGCACGATCCTGAAGTGAGCGCCGAAACGCGAGCCCCGAACCACGATGATGTACAGATGTACACGACCGGTGCTAGGGTCCTCCGGCAGCGCCGCCGCAGGGCACCGACGTCCCGGCCAGGCGCGCCCCGACGCCGACCGCACCGGCGCGCCGCGGAAGAGCCCGCGCAAACCCGCCACGCAGCCAACTACAGGGACACCCATGTCGAACGACGAAAGCCCGAACACGCTGTTCATCGACGGAACCTGGCAACCCGCAGGCGCCGGCGGCGTGCGCGAAATCCGCAGCCCCGCCGACGGCACCCTCGTCACCACCGTCTCCGAAGGCGACCGGAACGACACCGAACGGGCCATCCACGCCGCCCGCCGGACCTTCGACGACGGCACCTGGGCGAACACCTCCGCATGGGACCGCGGTGACCTGCTGCTGCGCGTCAGCGACATCCTGGTGCGCGACCAAGCCGAATTCGCCCGCGCCGAATCCGGCGACACCGGCAAACGCCTGGTGGAGAGCGAACAGGACATGGCCGACATCGCCGCCTGCTTCCGCTACTTCGGCAAACTCGCCGGGATCAACGGCGGCGACGTGGTCGACACCGGCTCGCCCGACTCGTTCAGCCGCGTGCGCTACGAACCCGTCGGCGTCTGCGGCATGATCACGCCCTGGAACTTCCCGCTGCTGCAGGTCGCGTGGAAGGTCGCGCCCGCGATCGCCGCAGGCGACACCTTCGTGCTCAAACCCAGCGAGCTCACGCCCAGCACCGCGATCCTGCTGATGCGCGCGCTCGACGAAGCAGGGCTGCCCGCAGGCGTGGGCAACCTCGTGCTCGGCAGCGGGCCGGAAACCGGCGCGCTGCTGGCCGAACACCGCGACATCGACCTCATCTCGTTCACCGGCGGACTGCACACCGGCCGGTCCATCGCGGCCTCCGCCGCAGCCACCGTCAAGAAGGTCGCCCTCGAACTCGGCGGGAAGAACCCCAACGTGGTCTTCGCCGACGCCGACTTCGACACCGCCGTCGACTACGCGCTGATGGCCGTGTTCCTGCACTCCGGGCAAGTGTGCTCCGCCGGGGCGCGACTCGTCGTGCAAGACGACATCCACGACGAGTTCGTCGACGAACTCGTGCGGCGAACCGAGAAGATCCGCATCGGCGGGCCCTACGACGAAGACGCCGAAACCGGGCCGCTGATCTCCGCCGCACACCTCGAGAAAGTTTCCGCGCACGTGGCCAAGGCCGTGGAAGAAGGCGCTGTGCTGCGCACCGGCGGGCGCCGCCCCGAAGGCGAGCGCTACGCCAACGGGCACTACTACCTGCCGACCGTGCTCGACGAAGTCGCGCAAGGCAGCTACGCCGTCACCGAAGAATCCTTCGGGCCCGTGCTCACCGTGGAACGCTTCACCGACGAAGACGACGCCGTGCGCATCGCCAACGACACGCACTACGGGCTCGCCGGCGCGGTGTTCAGCAGCGACGTGAGCAAAGCCCAGCGCGTCGCGCACCGGCTGCGGCACGGCACCGTGTGGATCAACGACTTCCACCCATACCTGCCCCAAGCCGAATGGGGCGGCTACAAACAATCCGGCATCGGCCGCGAACTCGGACGCGCCGGGCTCGGCGAATACCAGGAGGCCAAGCACATCCATCAAAACCTGCGCCCGCAGCCGCCGCGGTGGTTCGACGGCCGCTGACCGGGGGCAGGCACAAACCCATACTGCGCAACAACCACCCGCCGCTCGGCCCCGCAGCCCGCGGGACACCGAGCGCGGGAAAGGAGTTCGGGCATGAGCGCGCCCACCGGGGACGCCGAGCTCAGCGAGTTCGGCTACACCAACAAACTGAAAAGATCCCTCGGCGGCTTCCACACCTTCGCCGCAGGAATCAGCTACATCTCGGTGCTGACCGGCACCTTCCAGCTCTCCTACTTCGGATTGTCGTCCGGAGGACCCGCCTACTGGTGGTCCTGGCCGCTGGTGTTCTTCGGCCAGCTGATGGTGGCGTTGAGCTTCGCCGAACTGGCCTCGCACTACCCCATCGCCGGATCGATCTACAACTGGTCGAAAAAGCTCGGGGGCAAACACGTGGCCTGGCTGGCCGGCTGGATGATGCTGCTGGCGTCGATCGTTTCCATCGCCGCCACCGCACTCGCCTACCAGCACACGCTCCCGCAAATATGGGGCGCTTTCCAAATCATCGGTAACGGGAGCGGAACCAGCGAAGCCGCCAACGGCGTGCTGCTCGCGACGATGCTGATCGTGTTCACCACGCTGGTCAACGCTTTCGGCGTGAAACTCATGGCGCGGATCAACAGCGCCGGGGTGACCATCGAACTGATCGCGGCCGTGCTGCTGATCCTGTTCCTGGCCGTGGCCGCGACCCGCGGGCCGGACGTCGTGCTCGAAACGCAGAACACCGGAAGCACCAACCCGCACGGATACCTCGGCGCGTTCCTCGTCGCCGCGCTCGCGTCGTCCTACGTGATGTACGGGTTCGACACCGCCTCGTCCCTCGGCGAAGAATCGATCAACCCGCATCGGAACGCGCCCAAAGCCATTCTGCGATCGCTGATCGCATCGTTCGTGCTCGGCGGGCTGATCATCCTGCTGGCGCTGATGGCCGCCAGAGACCTCAACGCGCCGGAGCTGACCGAAGTCGGCCTCCAGTTCGTGCTCACCGACTCGCTCGGACCACTCATCGGACGGTTGTTCCTGCTCGTGGTGTTCGTGGCGATCACCGTGTGCGTGCTCGCGGTGCACACCGCGGCCATCCGCATCGCATTCGCCATGGCGCGGGACAACGCACTGCCCGGCGGGTCGAAACTCGCACGAGTCAGCCCACGCTTTCAGACGCCGGTCGTACCGGCCATCGTCATCGGCGTCATCGCAGTGGCGCTGCTGGTCGTCAACATCGGGCAACCGCAGATCTTCTCCGCCGTCACCAGCCTCGCGATCATCCTCATCTACGTGTCGTACCTGCTGGTGACCATCCCCATGCTGGTCGCCCGCCTGCGCGGCGAATGGTCCTCCCGGAAGCAGGAAGGCCGATTCACCCTCGGGCGGTGGGGACTGCCCGTGAACGTGCTCGCGGTGCTGTGGGGAATCGGGATGACCACCAACCTCGCCTGGCCGCGGCGCGACGTCTACAACGCCGAACCGCCCTACCACTGGTACCTGCAGTGGAGCTCCGTGCTGTTCGTCGGCATCGCCGCGCTCGGCGGATTCGCCTACTACTGGTTCGTGCAGCGACACCGCGTCGGCGTGCTCGCCGACCACGCGGCCACGGGCGACACCGATACGACCAAGTCCGCACTGTCCTGAAGGGAACGGAGCTGAGACCATGGCCGAAGAATTCGACTACGTCGTGGTGGGCGGCGGAAGCGCAGGCGCCGCGCTGGCGGCTCGCCTTTCCGAAGACCCCGGCACCACCGTTTGCCTGCTCGAAGCCGGACCATCCGATGTCGGGGACAAAGCCATCCTCGAACTCGACCGGTGGATGGCGCTGCTCGAATCCGGCTACGACTGGGATTACCTCGTCGAACCGCAAGAGCAAGGCAACTCCTACATGCGGCACGCCCGTGCCCGCGTGCTCGGCGGCTGCTCCTCGCACAACTCGTGCATCGCGTTCTGGGCGCCCGCCGAAGACCTCGACGAATGGGAACGGATGGGCGCCACCGGATGGGGCGCCAGCGACGTCTTCCCGCTGTACAAGAGGCTCGAGACCAACGACGGACCAGGCGACCACCACGGGCGCAGCGGGCCGGTGAACATTCGCAGCGTTCCGCCCAACGACCCGTCCGGGGTTGCGCTGCTGCAAGCCTGCGAACAAGCGGGCATCCCGACGACCGAATTCAACTCGGGACGCACCGTCACGCACGGCGCGAACTGGTTCCAGATCAACGCGCGGGAAGACGGCACGCGGTCGTCGTCTTCGGTGTCCTACCTGCACCCGATCATGGGCAGGCGGCCGAACCTCGAGGTGCGCACCGAAGTGCGGGCCAAAAAGGTCGAGTTCGACGGGAAGCGGGCGACCGGGATCGCCTACCTCGACCCCGACCTCGTCCACACCCGCACGGTGCGCGCCCGGCAAGAAGTGGTGCTGTCCTCCGGGGCCATCGACACGCCCAAGCTGCTGATGCTGTCCGGAATCGGGCCGGGCGAACACCTGCGGGAAGTCGGGATCGACGTGCTCGTCGACTCACCCGGCGTCGGATCCAACCTCCAGGACCATCCCGAAGGCGTCATCGGATGGGACGCGAAGCAGCCGATGGTCACCGAATCCACGCAATGGTGGGAGATCGGCATCTTCACCACCACCGAAGCCGGCCTGAACCGACCCGACCTGATGTTCCACTACGGTTCGGTGCCGTTTGACATGCACACCATGCGGCAGGGATACCCGACGACGGAGAACGGCTTCTGCCTGACGCCGAACGTCACCCGCAGCCGCTCGATCGGCAACGTCCGGTTGCGCACTCGAGATTTCCGGGACAAGCCGAAGGTCGACCCCCGGTACTTCACCGACCCGCACGACATCAGGGTCATGACCGAGGGCATCAAACTCGCGCGGAAGATCGTCTCGCAGCAGGCGATGCACGAATGGGCCGGTTCCGAACTGCACCCAGGCCCCGATGTACGCAGCGACGACGAGATCGCTGACTACATCAGGAAGACGCACAACACCGTCTACCACCCCGCGGCTTCGGTGCCGATGGGCGCGGCCGACGACCAGAACGCGCCGCTGGACGCACGCCTGCGGGTCAAGGGCGTCGACGGTCTGCGCGTCGCTGATGCCTCCGCGATGCCGTTCCTGGTCGCGGTGAACCCAAACATCACCACGATGGCCATCGGCGAGAAGTGCTCCGACATGCTCAAGGAGGACAACGCCGGCTGAACCCGTGGTGATCTTGCAGCGGTCCCTCCAGCCCCCCGTTCTGGAGGGACCGCTTGCTTGCCATCGCCCAGCCCGCGAACGTCAGCGACCGCGGACATCCCGAATGGCGCACCATCCGGTGGATGGTGCGCCGCGGGCGTTCCGCAGTCACCCGGGCGGTTCCCGAGTCCGCTGATGTCGAGTTCTCGCCCGGACCCGCGGGCTGCGTGCCGGATCCACCCAAACCGGCGGTAGGAAGGCAGGCCACCCGTCGTCCATCGTCACTTCCCACCGCTGACGGTGGATCAGCCTGTGGTGGTGTCCGCACAACATGACCATGTTGTGCAGCGCTGTTGCGCCGCCGTCCGCCCAGTGCCGCACGTGGTGCGCCTGCGAGGTCCCTGGCGGCCGGTCGCAGTCGGGGAACGCGCAGGAGCCGTCACGCGCCGACAGCGCGGCCCTGATGTGCGCGGGCGCTGTCCGTTCGGACCGCCCGACGTCCAACGGCTGCCCGTCTCCGCCGAGCACGAGCGGCAGCACTTCGGCATCGCACGCGAGCCGTCGCGCGGCGGCCGCCGTGATCGGCTGCTCGGTGTTGTCGACCGTGCCGCCCGTCCTGGGTGCCCGCCCGAAGACGTCCGGCTGCGGATTCCGTTCTTCGCAAGCTCCGTCAGCGACCAACCCTTCGGTGAGCTGGTCGTAATCGATGGTCACGCGCACCTGCGCACGCGCATCGCCGTGCTTGCGCTCGAGCAGGTCGACGAATGCATCGGCGTTCCGCTTGGCCGGGCTGCGCGTGTCCGGCACTCCGTCGGCTTCCCGCCGCGGCGCGGCCAACGGCTGCAACGCCGCGCGCAACTCGGCGCCCGACTCCCGGTCGAGGCGTCCGTTCAGGACCGTCATGCCGTCGCGCCCCGTAGCGATCCGCAGTTCGCGGTGCTCGACCTGGTATTCCTCGGTGCGCAACGCGCCGTCCTGGTCGAGCAGGTACCGGAGGTGCTCGCCCGCGGAGCGCAGCTCGTGCGGCGGCAACTCGCGCGCCTGCCGCGCCAGCATGGCGTCCGCCGCGTGCCGCTCGGTGGCGTCGACCCCCGGCGGCATCGCCGCAACACCGTCCACAATGGTCCCTGCGTGCGCCAGCGTGATCTCGCCGTTGCGCATGGCTCCAGCGGTCTCCGGCAGGGCGGGTGGCAGCTGTTCTCCACCGAGCCCGACTCGTTCGGTGACCTCCCTCGCCACCTGCACCCGCCGCCGCGCCTCGCCCGCGGCCAGGTTCAGCATCTCCCGCAACCAGGCCTGCACCGACCGCGCTCCGCTGGTGCCGTGCAGACCGCGCCGCTCGGCTTCGGCGATCCGCAGCAGCTGACCGAACAGCGCATCCCGCATGACTTGCTCACCGCGCCGGATCTCCGCGACGAGCTCGTCGTCGGATTCGGCCACCACACCGCCGCGATCCGACTCGCCGTCCTCCCGTGGTCGAGGCACGCGCGAACCGAGCTCGCCGACCTCCTCGGCGAGCCCCGGACGCGCAGAAATCCCGACCACAACCCCATGATCCACGATCGAACACCCGTTCACCACTACACGACCGAGTGATCACGCCCGCACCGTCCGCCCTCGCCCGTAACCTCCGCCGCATGCACGCACGCGAGGAAGTGCTGGACCAGCTCGACTTCTACTGGGACCAATGGCGCCCGCACCTGGATGGCCTGACCGACGAGGAGTACTTCTGGGAACCGGTCCCCGGCTGCTGGTCGGTGCGGCCCACCGACCGGGGCCACGAGTTCGACTTCGCCTTCCCCGAACCCACCCCTCCTCCGTTCACCACGATCGCCTGGCGCCTGTGCCACATCGCCGATCACGTGCTGGCGATGCGCGTGTCCAACCACTTCGGCGACGGCTCGTACCGGATCGACCACACCCACTACCCCGCCGGCGCCACCGTCGCGCTCAAGCACCTCGACCACCAGCACCGCCAGTGGCGCGACGGCATCGGCGGAATGGACGCCGAGGCCTGGTCCCGCCCGGTCGGTGCCGCCGAGGGACCGTTCGCCGACCGCCCCTACCTGGCACTGGTGCTGCACCTCAACCGCGAGCTGATCCACCACGGAGCCGAGGTGAGCCTGCTCCGCGACCTGTACCGCGCCTCGGGCGGCGCCCACTTCCAGCGGTGATCTCGCGCGCACAGCGGTACCTCCGGCACCCGCTTCGTGATCGAATGCCCGCGATCACCGAACACCCCGAGCCGGAGCGAGCATGTCGACTGCACGATCGAGCAAGCGCACCCCGCTGTGGATCTCGGTGCTCTCCGCGTTGATCATCGCCGCGGGGTGGGTGGTGTTCGAGTCCGGGCTGCTGGACCGGTTGGCCCCGGACGCCGCGTCCTCCGACGCTCCGGCCGCCGCGCAGCTCGCCCAGCTCGAGGTCGCGCCGGAAGGTTCGATGGACGGCTACTCGCGCGACCGCTTCGAGCACTGGAAACCGGCGCCGCAGGCGGGCAAGAACTGCAACACCCGGGAGGCGGTGCTGCGCCGCGACGGCGAGGACGTGGCGGTGAACAACGCGTGCGAGTCGACCTCCGGATCGTGGGTGAGCAGCTACACCGGCGGCACCGTCCGCAGCGGGTCCGATGTGGACATCGATCACATGGTGCCGCTGGCCGATGCCTGGCGCAGCGGTGCCGACGAGTGGACCGACCAGCGCCGCGAGCAGTTCGCCAACGACATGAACCTGCCGCAGCTGGTCGCAGCCGATGCGAAGTCCAATCGCGCCAAGGGCGACAAGGACCCGTCCGAGTGGAAGCCGGCGAAGGCGACTTGGTGCGAATACTCGACGGATTGGGTCACGGTCAAGCACTCCTACGGCCTCACCGTCACCGAGCAGGAGAAGTCGGCGTTGCAGGAGATGCTGGCCACCTGCTGAGCGCGTTGATCGCTCGACGCGGTCCGCCCGGCCCGGAACCCTCGGATCACGCGCACCGCGACGAGGCCACGGCGGCCGTGGCGCAGCACGAATGATCGATGCCAAGCTGCCCGCATGCGCCTAGGACTCGGACTTCCCCAATTCGGCCCGTTCGCCGACCCGGCCTGCGTGCACGAGGTCGCAACCGAAGCCGAGGGAATGGGTTTCGAGAGCTTGTGGGCGGGAGAGCGCCTGCACGCGCCCCGCAATCCCAGTACGCCATACCCGGGTTCCGCCGATGGTTCGCTCCCCGACCGGATGCGAGCGAGCCTGGATCCGCTGCTGGTGCTGACCGTCGCCGCGTCCGCCACGAATCGCGCCGCGCTGGGCACCAGCACTCTCAACGCGCCGCTGTACGCACCGATCGCGCTGGCCCGCGCGCTCACCGGCGTCGATCGGCTGAGCAATGGCCGGCTGATCCCCGGCTTCGGGCTGGGCTGGATGCGCGACGAGTACGAGGCAGCGGGCGTCCCGTGGCACCAGCGCGCCGCTCGACTGGACGACGCGCTGACCGCGTTGCGCGCGTTGTGGGGCCCGGATCCGGTGCGGCATCAGGGCCGCTTCAGCACCGTCTCGCCGGGTGATTTCCAGCCGAAGCCGGTGCAGCCGAGCCCGCCGATCTACCTCGGCGGCAGTTCCGAGGCCGCCTTGCGCCGCACGGCCACGCGTGGTGACGGCTGGCTCGGCGTGGCCTTGCCCTTGCCCGCGCTGGAGCGGGTGCTCGGAATGCTGCGCGAGTTCGCGGCCGAGGCCGGTCGCGCCCCGGTCGCCACGGCTTTGCGGGTCAACGTGGAGCTCGGCCCGCCCGGTGCTCGGCCGGTGCAGGGCCCGGTGGAGCGCATCGTCGACTACTTGCACGCCGTCGCCGAGCTCGGTGTGCAGGATGCCTTCGTCGATCTCCAGTTCACGACTCCGGACGTTCCGTCGTTGCTGCGCACCGCAGCGCGCTTCCGGTCAGCCTTCCCGTCCTGACCGCCCGGACCGCCGAACCCGGCCGCGGTCATTTCCGGAACGTTCCAGACCCTGGCGCACATACCGGCTAGTCGGTACGGTCCCTGTCATGCCTGCCAACCCCAGCGTCGCGATCTTCGACTACGGCGGGGTGCTCACCACGCCCGGCCGGTTGGCCATCTCGGCGTGGACCGAAGCTGAAGGCATCGAGCCGGAGTCGTTCTCCACCGCGTTGAAGGAGTGGCTGTCCCGGAGTGCTCCGGCGGGCACCCCGATCCACCGCCTGGAGACCGGCGAACTCTCCGCCGCCGAGTTCGACCGGCTGCTCGCAGCCAGGCTGCGCACCGTCGACGGCGACACCGTCGAACCGGAGGGGTTGCTCTCCCGGCTGTTCGCGAACATGCGCCCGGACGAGTCGATGCTGCAGCTGGTGCGCGACCTGCGCGATCACGGGGTGCGCACCGCTCTGCTGTCGAACAGCTGGGGGAACAACTACCCGTGGGAGTCGTTGCGGGACCTGTTCGAGCTGGCGGTCATTTCCAGCGAGGTGGGCCTGCGCAAACCCGACCCGCGGATCTACGAACTCACGTTGCGGCGGCTCGACCTGCCCGCGGAGCAGGCCGTGTTCGTCGACGACGGTGCACCGAACATCGAGGCGGCCGAGCGCTTGGGCCTGCGCAGCGTGCTGCATTCGGAGGCCGCGAAGACCCGTGCCGAACTGGCCACCTGGTTCCCCGAGCTGACCACGCGGCACTTCCCGTGACCCCTTGCACCACCCCGTGACACCGGCGCGCGGCAGCGCGGCCGCTCCCGCAGGCAGAACGAGTTCACCGACGGAGGAGATCCGATGAGCGCTGGCGACCCACCCGGCCTGGACCTGTCCCGGTTGCGCGAACACTTGGAGTCGCAGCTGCCGGGCCTGACCGCGGGACCGTTGACCGCGGAGCTGGTGCAGGGCGGCCGCTCCAACCTCACCTACGTCGTCGGCGACGGCGCGAACCGCTGGGTGGTGCGCCGCCCGCCGCTCGGTCACGTGCTGGCCACGGCGCACGACATGAGCCGCGAGCACCGCGTGATGTCGGCGCTGGCGGGCACTTCGGTGCCGGTGCCGCGGACTTACCTGCTGTGCCAGGACGAGGACGTCATCGGCGCGCCGTTCTACGTGATGGAGTTCGTGCCGGGCACGGTGTACCGCTCGCCGGAGCAGACCGCGCAGCTCGACGCCGGGCAGCGCCGTGATCTGTCCATGCAGCTGGCGGACGTGCTCGCGGACCTGCACACGCTGGATCCCGAGCAGGTCGGGCTGGGCGATTTCGGCCGCCCGGAGGGCTTCCTCCAGCGGCAGGTGCGCCGCTGGAGCAAGCAGCTCGCGGCCTCGCACAGCCGGGAGATCCCGGGCATCGACCGGTTGGCGCAGCGGTTGGGCGAGCGCGTGCCGCCGACCCGGCACGCCGGCATCGTGCACGGCGACTACCGGCTGGACAACGTGCTGGTCGACGAGCAGCACAACATCTCGGCGGTGCTCGACTGGGAGATGGCCACGCTCGGCGATCCGCTCACCGACGTGGGCCTGCTCAAGGTGTACTGGGAAGGCATGGACGGCGTCGAGTACAACCCGATCGCCAAGGGCATCGGCCCGGAGTACGGGTTCCCGCCGGTCCGCGAGCTGTGGGACCGCTACGCCGCCCGCAGCGGCATCGATCTGTCCGATTTGGACTGGTACGTGGCGTTCGGCTTCTTCAAGCTCGCGGTGATCAGCGAGGGCATCCACTACCGCTACGTGCACGGCCAGACCGTCGGCGAGGGCTTCGAGCACGTCGGAGCCCTGGTCGAGCACTTGGTCGCGCAGGGCTTGTCCGCACTCGACTAGGAACTGTTTCATAAGCGGCGCCAGCCGCTTGCCGGTGCCCCAGGACTCAGCCGGACCACCGGCGGGTTCTCAGGCG
Organism: Saccharopolyspora sp. SCSIO 74807; assembly: GCF_037023755.1. Classification (NCBI taxonomy): domain Bacteria; kingdom Bacillati; phylum Actinomycetota; class Actinomycetes; order Pseudonocardiales; family Pseudonocardiaceae; genus Saccharopolyspora; species Saccharopolyspora sp. SCSIO 74807. The sequence continues at coordinate 6,395,694 of NZ_CP146100.1, forward strand.
TCTTCTGGCGAGGACAGCTCAGACGCCGAGTAGGGCGCTACTTAAGGAGGAGATCCCGGAGCCAGAAGACGTCTGAGGTTCCGCTGGGTGACCCACTACGCACACCCTTTCAAAACACTCCCTAGGAGGCATGGCGTGGACTTCGGGTACGACGACCGCACCGAGCAGCTGCGCGCGCAGCTCACCGAGTTCATGGACGAGCACGTCCACCCGGCCGAGCCGGTGCTGCACGAGCAGCTCGCGGCCGCGGACAGCCGGTGGACGCACGCACCGATCATCGACGAGCTCAAGGCCAAGGCCCGCGAGCGCGGCCTGTGGAACCTGTTCCTGCCGGGCGCGGACGGCGCCGGGCTGACGAACCTGCAGTACGCCCCGCTGGCGGAGATCATGGGCCGCAGTCCCACGTTGGCGCCGGAGGTGTTCAACTGCTCGGCGCCGGACACCGGCAACATGGAGGTGCTGGCCGAGTTCGGCACCCCGCAGCAGCGCGAGCGGTGGCTGAAACCGCTGCTGGACGGCGAGATCCGCTCGGCGTTCTGCATGACCGAGCCGGAGGTGGCGTCTTCGGACGCGACGAACATCGGCACCCGCATCGAGCGCGACGGCGACTCCTACGTGATCAACGGCCGCAAGTGGTGGTCGTCCGGCGCGATGAGCCCCCGCTGCAAGGTGCTGATCGTGATGGGCAAGTCGGACCCGGAGGCCGAGCGGCACCGCCAGCAGAGCCAGATCCTGGTGCCGGTCGACACCCCCGGCGTGCGCATCGAGCGCGGCATGCACGTGTTCGGCTACAACGACGGCGACCACGGCGGGCACGCCGAGATCGTGTTCGACGACGTCCGCGTCCCGGCCGAGAACATCATTTCCGGCGAGGGCGAGGGTTTCGCAATCGCGCAGGCGCGCCTCGGCCCTGGCCGCATCCACCACTGCATGCGCGCGATCGGGATGGCCGAGCGCGCGCTGGAGCTGATGTGCCGCCGCGTCACGAGCCGCCGGGCGTTCGGCGGGCCGATCGCCGATCAGGGCGTGGTGCAGCAGTGGATCGCCGATGCCCGCATCAGCATCGAGACGAACCGGCTGCTGACGCTCAAGACCGCGTGGCTGATGGACACCGTCGGCAACAAGGGCGCGCACACCGAGATCCAGGCGATCAAGGTGGCGGTGCCGCAGATGGTGACGACCATTGTGGACCGCGCCATCCAGGCGCACGGCGCCGCCGGGGTCAGCCAGGACACGCCGCTGGCGAGCCTGTACGCGCACGCCCGCACGTTGCACATCGTCGACGGCCCCGACGAGGTGCACCGCCGTTCGATGGCTCGCCGGGAGCTCAAGAAGTACCGGTGAGCGGGCAGGCCCGCCACCGGAGTTTTTCCGCCCCTCGTAACAGAAGTGAGGAATCATGCCCGAAAAGACCGCGATCGTCACCGGCGCCGCCCGCGGTATCGGCGCGGCCACCGCGCAGCGCCTGGCCGCGGACGGATACGCCGTCGCGGTGATCGACCTGGACGAGCAGCAGTGCGCCGAGACCGTGTCCGCGATCGAGTCCGCGGGCGGCAAGGCGCTGGCCGTCGGTGCCGACGTGAGCGATTCCGATCAGGTCACCGCGGCCGTCGATCGGGTCTCCGCCGAGCTCGGCACCCCGCTGGCGCTGGTCAACAACGCCGGCGTGCTGCGCGACAACATGCTGTTCAAGATGTCCGATTCGGACTGGGACACGGTGATGTCGGTGCACCTGCGCGGTGCGTTCCTGATGAGCCGCGCGGTGCAGAAGTTCATGGTGGAGGCCAAGTGGGGCCGGATCGTGAACCTATCCAGCACCTCGGCGCTGGGCAACCGCGGCCAGGCCAACTACTCCACGGCGAAGGCGGGCATGCAGGGCCTGACCAAGACGTTGGCGATCGAGCTGGGCAAGTTCGGTGTCACGGTCAACGCCATCGCGCCGGGCTTCATCGCCACCGACATGACGAAGGCGACGGCGGAGCGGGTCGGCGCCAGCTTCGAGGACTTCTCGAATGCGGCGGTTTCCACGATCCCGGTCGGCCGGGCCGGGGCTCCGGACGACATCGCCAACGCCGCGTCGTTCTTCCTGGATGAGCGTTCCGGGTTCGTCTCCGGCCAGGTGCTCTACGTCGCCGGTGGTCCGAAGGCGTGAGCCCGCAGTACGAACCCGGAGCATGAAGGAGTGCGGCAATGACCGACACAGCACAATTGCGTAGTGCAGTCCGGGAGTTCCTCACCGAGCACGATCCATCCACTTCGGACCGCCTGGAGTTCTTGCGCGCGCGTTTCGACGCCGGGCTGGCGTGGGTGAACTACCCCGCCGGGCTCGGCGGCCTGGACGCTCCGCGCGAGCTGCAGCAGGTGGTGGACGCGGAGTTCGCCGCGGCCGGTGCACCGGACAACGACCCGGCAGGCAACGGCATCGGCCTGGGCATGGCCGCTCCGACCATCCTGCGGTTCGGCACCGACGAGCAGCGCAACCGCTACCTCCGTCCGCTCTGGACGGGCGAGGAGATCTGGTGCCAGCTGTTCAGCGAACCCGGAGCGGGTTCGGACCTGGCGGCGCTGGCGACCCGGGCGGTGCGGGACGGCGACGACTGGGTCGTAGAGGGCCAGAAGGTGTGGACCTCGTTCGCGCACAAGGCGAAGTGGGCGATCTTGGTCGCCCGCAGCGACCCGGACGCGCCCAAGCACAAGGGGTTGTCGTACTTCGTGTGCGACATGACCGACCCGAACGTGCAAGTCCGTCCGCTGCGCCAGATCACCGGTGAGGCCGAGTTCAACGAGGTCTTCCTGAACGGGGTGCGCATCCCCGATTCGCAGCGCCTCGGCGAAGTCGGCCAGGGCTGGCAGGTCGCGATGGGCACGCTGATGAACGAGCGGGTGGCCATCGGCGGCGGCAACACCGGCCGGGAGTCCGGGATGATCGGCGTGGTTTCCCAGGAATGGCGGGAAAATCCGCAGAACCGCACCCCGGCCGCGCACGATCGGTTGTTGCAGCTGTGGGTCGAGGCCGAGGCGACCCGGCTCACCGGCCAGCGCTTGCGCCAGCAGCTCGCGGTGGGCACCCCGGGCCCGGAAGGTTCCGCGGTGAAGCTGGCGTTCGCCCGGCTGAACCAGGAGATCTCCGGTTTCGAGGTGGAGCTGGCCGGCGAGCGCGGGTTGGAGTACGACGACTGGACGTTGCGGCGGCCGGAGAACGTCGCGTTCACCGGACGCGGTCCCGGCTACCGATACCTGCGCGCGAAGGGGAATTCCATCGAGGGCGGCACTTCCGAGGTGCTGCGCAACGTGATCGCCGAGCGCGTGCTTGGGCTGCCACCGGAGATCCGCACGGACAAGGACGTCCCGTGGAAGGAGTTGCCCCGATGAGTGCCGATCTGCTCTACGGAGAGGTCGAGGAGGACCTGCGCGGCACGGTGCGCCGCGTGCTGCGCGACCGGTGCGATTCTTCCGCGGTGCTGGCCCGCTGCGAATCCGAGGAACCGTACGATTTCGCGCTGTGGCGCACGTTGGCCGGTGATCTCGGCGTCGCGACGTTGCCGGTACCGGAGGAGTCCGGTGGTGCGGGCGCGAGCGCACGGGAACTCGCCGTGGTCGCCGAGGAGATCGGCCGCGCGGTTGCTCCGGTTCCGTTCCTGGGCACCGTGCTCGCCACATCCGCGCTGAGCGCCGCTGGACCGGCGAACAAGGAGTTGATCGCCGAAATCGGCGCGGGATCCCGGATCGCCACTGTCGCCATTGGACTGACGACGGCTCCGTCAGCGCCGTTGACGCCTTCGGTGCGGGTGGAGAACGACACGCTGACCGGTTCGGTCCGAGCGGTCGTGGATCTGGAAGCGGCCGACACGGTGCTCGTCCCGGCCAGCACCCCTGGCGGTGTAGCACTGTTCCGCGTGGACGTTTCGTCGCCCGGCGTGACGTGCACCCCGGTGACTTCCCTGGACCTGACCCGCAGGATCGGGACGCTCGAGCTGTCCGGCGCGCCGGCGCACGAGGTCAGTTCCGACGGCGAAGCAGTGCTGCGCCACGCGTTGCGGATCGCGGCCGGGGTGCTCGCCTCCGAGCAGACCGGGCTCGCCCAGCACTGCCTGGATTCCACAGTGGAGTACGTGCTCACCCGCTACCAGTTCGGCAGGCAGGTCGGCTCGTTCCAGGCCGTCAAGCACCGCCTGGCCGACCTGTGGTCGGGGCTGAGCACCGCGCGAGCCACCGCCCGCAACGCCGCGGACGCGTTGTCCGGGCGGTCCGAAGCCGACCCCGCCGAAACCGACCCTGCCGAGACCGAGCTGGCCGTGGCACTGGCCCAGGCGTACTGCTCCGACCTGGCGGTGCGGGCCGCCGAGGACTCGCTGCAATTGCACGGCGGCATCGGCATGACTTGGGAACACCCGGTGCACCTGTACCTCGGGCGGGCCAAGAGCGCGCAACTGGCCTTCGGCACCGCGGAACGCCACCGCGCCCGAATCGCCGAACTCACCGGTCTCCCACCGGCCTGAGCCGTCCCGACCGAAAGGAATTCCATGCGCGTGTTCACCAGTCCCGACGAGGTTCGCGAGGCCGCGGGCGGCGAGCTCGGGACCAGTGATTGGCTGACGATCACTCAGGACCAGGTCGACAAGTTCGCCGATTCCACGCTGGACCACCAGTGGATCCACGTCGATCCCGACCGCGCCGCGAAGGGCCCGTTCGGCGCCACCATCGCGCACGGTTTCCTGACGTTGAGCCTGCTTTCCGCGCTCAACGCGCAGACCTACCGGTTCGAGAACGTCAAGATGGGCATCAACTACGGCCTGAACAAGGTGCGCTTCCCCAGCCCGGTGCGGGTGGGTTCGCGGGTCCGCTCGCACACCCGGCTCGTCGAGGTCACCGAGATCGACGGCGGCCTGCAGCTCACCGTCGAGTCCACTGTGGAAATCGAGGGCGAGTCGAAGCCGGCCTGCGTTTCCGAAGGTCTGACCCGCGTGCTGTTCTGAAGCACCCCGCGAGAACGCCCGCCCGTGCCGCGCAGGGCGGGCGTTCTCGCGTTCCGCGGTCCGAGTGCGAACTAGTTCAACGACGGACGCTCACAGGTGGATGCCCATGCCGGGTCCGAGTGGCAGGTCGGCGAAGTAGAACACGGTCAGGATCAGCGCCCACAGCAACCAGAACGGCACCACGAACGGCGTCATCCGCGCCACCAGGGTGCCGAGTCCCGCGGACGGCTCGTAACGCCGCAGGTAACCCAAGATAATGATCATGTAGGGGTTCAGCGGAGTCATGATCTGGGTGGCCGAGTCGCCCACCCGGAACGCGGCCTGCGCGAACCCCGGCTCGAAACCCAGCAGCACGAACATCGGCACGAACACCGAGGCCATCAGCGTCCACAGGCTGGATCCGGAGATGATGAACAGGTTCAGCACCGAGGCCAGCACCATGAAGCCGAGGAACGCGGGATAGCCGGCCAGGCCCAGCACGCGCAGCAGGTCGGCGCCGCCGACGGCCAGCGCGGAACCCAGGTTCGTCCAGTTGAACAGCGCGATGAACTGCCCGAGCATGAACGCCAGCACCAGGAATCCGGTCATGTCCCGCAGCACGCCGCCCATCAGCTTCGGCACGTCACCGGGCGTGGTGATCGTCCGAGCCGGGATCCCGAAGGCGATGCCGGGCACCAGGAACGCCACGAAGATCAGCGTGGTGACCGAGTCGAGCAGCGGCGATTCCGGCAGGAACGCGCCGGATTCGTTGCGCATCGCCGAACCCGGCCACAGCACCAGCGCGAGCACCAGCCCGGTGGTGACCAGCGCCGCCACTCCGGCCCAGCGCAACCCACGCCGTTCCGAACCGGTCAGCGAAGCCGAAATCGCACTGTCCGCTGTGGACTGCTCTGCGTCCGCGGCGGACTCCGATTCCTCCCGGGGCACACCGCTGCGCACCATGCGCGGCTCGATGACGCGGTCGATGAGGAAACCCGCCAGCAACGCCAGCGCCACCGACGACACGAGGTTGAAGTAGAAGTTCGACACCGGCGTCACCGTCGTGCCCGGATCCGGCAGCACCCCGGCGACCTTGTTGCTGATCCCGGAGAACAGCGCGTCCAAACTGGTCACCACCGGAGCGGTGGAGTATCCCGCGCCGGACGCGGCGAACCCGCCGAGCAGCCCGGCCACCGGATGCCTGCCCGCGGCTTTGAACACCAGCGCCGCCAGCGGCGGGATGACGATCATCGCGGAGTCGGCCATCACGCTGGAGCTGATGCCGACGAAGCCCACCGCGTAGGGCAGCACCCAGCGCGGCGCTCGCCCGAACGCGGCCCGGATCATGGCGGTCAGCAGCCCGGCCCGCTCCGCCAGCCCCACCGCCAGCATGATCGTGACCACCGTCTCCAGCGGCGGAAACCCGATGAAGTTGCCGGGCATCTCGGTGAGCAGGAAGGCCAGCCCCGGTCCGGACAGCGCCGCCCGAACCGGAGTCGGCTGCGCGGCGCCGGGGATCTGCACCGTGACACCGGCCGCCGCGACCACTGTGGACACAATGGCGACGACCAGGAACAGCAGCGCGAACAGCAGGAACGGCTGGGGCAGCTTGTTGCCCACCCGTTCCAGGGCAGCTAGTGCGCGATCCAGCCTGGACGGTTTCGGCGAGGCTGCGGTCTCGGCCATGCGGTCTCCTGCGTGGACAGCTCGGGCGCGGTCTCCGCATCCCTACCAGGGGAACCGCCGGAAACCTAACCCCTGAGCCGACGAAATCGACGCCAGGCCACGGAATCCTCCGAGATCCGCCGCAGCCGATGCCGCCGCTCCGCGGGTGGAGTCGAGCAGGTGCGCCTCACCGCACGTAGGCCACGCGCCCGACGGTGCTGCCCTCGCCGACCCGCTGCACCCCGTCGGCGACCGCGTCGAACCCGAGCTCCTCGCTGATCAGCGGCCGGATCAGGCCCTGATCGGCCAGTCCGGTCAGCGCCTCGTGCGCGTCGGCGACCAGCTGCGGGCTCCGCTCGTTGTACAGGCCCCAGTGCAACCCGACGATCGAGTAGTTCTTGATCAGGGCGTGGTTCAGCCCGGGCGTCGGGATGCTGCCGCCGGCGAACCCGATGATCAGGATTCGCCCTTCGAACGCGATGCACTTCGTGGAGCGCTTGTAGGTGTCCCCGCCGACCGAGTCGTACACCACGTCCGCACCCCGGCCGCCGGTGAACTCCTTGACGATCGGCACGAAGTCCTCGCTGTGCCGGTCGACGACCACGTCCGCGCCGAGTTCCCGCGCGACTTCGGCCTTCTTCGGCCCGCCGACCACGCCGATCACGTTCGCGCCCGCGGCTTTGCCGAGCTGCACGGCCGCGCTGCCGACACCGCCCGCGGCGGCGTGCACCAGCAGCGTCTCCCCTTCGCGCAACCCCGCGCGGCGGTGCAGTCCGAAGTAGCCGGTCTGGTAGCCGATGAACAGCGCGGACGCTTCCGCGTCGGACAGCGCTTTCGGTGCCGGGAACGCCCGCGGTGCATCCATCAGCGCCAGTTCCGCGAATCCGCCCGTGGGCAGCGCCGACGAGCCGAGCACCCGGTCTCCGGGCGCGAAACCGGTCACGCCGGCACCGACTTCGACGACCTCACCGCACAGTTCGACGCCCGGCGTGAACGGCAGGTCCGGCGTGATCTGGTACTGCCCGCGGCAAAGCAGCACGTCCGGGAAGTTCACCGGGCACGCCAGCACCCGCACCAGCAGTTGCCCTTCCCCGGGGCTCGGGTCGGCCACGTCGGCCTGCCCGAGCACGTCCCGCGGCTCGCCGTTCGCCTCGAGCTGCCACGCCTTCACACGCCACCTCCGAAAAACTCGAAAAGCCGGAAACTCCGTTGCAGGAGCGGCTACGGCCGCAGCGACGCGATCAACAGGTCCGCGAAGTGCGAACCGACCTGTTCTCCGGTCAGCTGCCCGTCTTCGCGGAACCAGGTGCCCAGGTGGTGCACCGCCCCGAAGAAGTAGTCCACGACCAGCTCCGCCGATTTGTCCCCGCGGAACGTCCCGGCGGCCTGCCCTTCTTCGATCAACGCCCGCACCCGCTCGTGGTAGCGGCGGCGCTGCGCGCGGACCTCGGCGCGCTTGTCCGCGTGCAGCAGGTGCATCGACCGGAAGAAGATCACCGTGTCGTCCAGGTTCGCCGCGGTCGTCGCCACCACGTCGGCGGCCACCGCGTGCAGCCGGTCCTGGACCGGTGCGGAGCTCTCGGCGTCGCGTTCCATCCGGGCGGTCTGCACCCGCAGCAGCCGCGCGTAGATCTCGTAGAGCAGATCGTCCTTGGAGCCGAAGTAGTGGTACATGGCGCCTTTTGTGACGCCGGCGGCGTCCACGATCTGCTGCACCGAGGTCGTCTCGAAACCGTGCTCGGCGAACAGCCGCGTCGCCGCCGCCAGCAATCGCTGCGGCACCGTCTCGGCCACTTCCGGTGCCGTGCGCAGATCCGCGCCACCCATCTCCACGCCTCCCTGTCGCTACGCCTGACACCCCAGGTTATCGGGCGTTGATCAGGGCAGACCGCGCTGGAGCTTGCGCATGCCGCCCTGCCACTTGCCGGGTTCTGCCGCGCGCAGCGCGTAGTACCCGGCGACCTCCGGGTGCGGCAGGATCAGGAACCGGTCGTCGCCGAGCGCGGCCAGCACTTCGTCGGCGACCTGTTCCGGTTCGATCGCCGAGTCGCCGAGCAGCAACTTGCCGGTCTCGCCGGTGTCGTCGAGCAGGTTCGTGCGCACGCCCTGCGGGCACAGCGCCTGCACGGTCACCCCGCGGTCGGCGTAGGTGATCGCGAGCCATTCGGCGAATCCCAGCGCCGCGTGCTTGCTCACCGAGTACGGCGCCGAGCCGAGCATGGTCAGCAGCCCCGCAGCGGACACCGTGGACAGGAACCGGCCTTGCCCGCGCTCCAGCCACTGCGGCAGCACCGCCCGCGCGGCCCGCACGTGCGCCATCACGTTGATCTCCCAGGACCGCTCCCAAGCCGACTCCGCGGCTTCCGGTCCGCCGGACTCGCCGATTCCCGCGTTGGCGCAGAACATGTCGATCCGCCCGTGGCGCTCGTTCGCGGCCCCGACGAGTTCCGCGACGCCGTCCTCGGTCGCCGCGTCTCCGGGCGCGGCCAGTCCGCCGATCTCATCGGCCACCGACCGCGCCGCTTCCGCGTCGAGGTCGTTGACCACCACCGCCGCGCCGTGCGCGGCGAACCGGCGGCACAGCGCGGCACCGATGCCGTTGCCGCCACCGGTCACCACGACCACCGAGTCCGACAGCTGCACCGCTCACACACCTCCCGTGAGGGTCAGGCCGCCGTCGAGGGTGAGGATCTGCCCGGTCACCCACGACGCTTCGTCGGACAGCAGGTACGCCGCCGCGCCGCCGATGTCCTCTGGCACGCCGAGCCGCTTGAGCGGGTAGCTCGCGGAAACGCCCTCTTCGTCCTCCGCGTAGAGCGCCGTGGCGAACTTCGTCTTCACCACGGCCGGAGCGACCGCGTTCACCCGCACGTCGGGCGCCAGTTCCACGCCGAGCTGCTGGGTCAGCAGCGACAGCATCGCCTTCGTGCCGCCGTAGTAGCCGATGCCCGGCGAGGGCCGTTGCCCGGCGACGGAGGAGACGTTGAGGATCGATCCCCCGTGCTGCTGCATCCACCCCCGGTACACCTGCTGCGTCCAGGACAGCGCGGCGAGCACGTTGACCTCGAAGGTCTTGCGGGCGACCGAGTGGTCCACGTCGATCACCGGGCCGTAGGCGGGGTTGATGCCGGTGTTGTTGACCAGCATGTGCACGCCGCCGAAGTCCTTCACGGCGCGGTCGACGACCTCGGCCTGGTGCTCGACGTCGTCGGCCTTGCCCGCCACGCCGATGGCGTGCTCGGAGCCGCCGAGCGACTCGACGGCCTCCTCCAGCGGTTCCGGCTTGCGGGCGGTGATCACGACCTTCGCGCCCTCGGACACCAGCCTGGCGGCGATGCCGAGGCCGATCCCGCGGCTGGCGCCGGTCAGGACGGCGACCCGTCCGTCGAAACGCTTGCTCATGCGCTGCTACTCCCACTCGAAAGACCGACCAGTCGGTACGGCCCAGTCAACGGCGTCGAGCGGTGCCGCGTCAACCCTCCCGGACCGGCGCGCCGGACACGCCCGGCCCAGCTGCTCCGACCGGAGCAACACCCGAGCGGACCACTCGCAGCGCACCGCCGTCACCCCACGCACCTGGCGGCGCCGCGCAACGCGGCGCCGCCGGAGCTGATCCACTGCGCACTCGCCAGCGACGACGAAGATCATCCCGCCGCGCGGAGGCGGTCCGCGGCCGGTCACCTGGTCGAACCGGCAGGTGTCCTCCGTCAGCCGGACGGACGCGGCACGCTGTGCGACGGGAATGCTACGTCCAGTGATTCCTCACGCTGGCGCGCACGTTTGCGCACACTTTTGGCCCAGGACGCGCTACGCTGGGGACATGACAGTCGCGCTGGAGACCGTGCTGGCCCGGGCAGGACTGCGGGTCACCGCCACCGAGTTCCTCTCCCTCGTCGAGGACGCCGCCAAGCGCCTCACGACGCCGCAGGTCGACCCGTCCGCGCACTTCACCCCCGCCGAGCGCCAGGCCCTCGGCGAAAGCGGCCTGGACCTGTCCCCGCTGGGGACCGGCGAGGTGGACCCGCGCGCCCGGACCGTAGCCGAGCAGGCCGTGCTGCGCGATACCGCGCTTTCGGTGAGCCAGGCCGCGGACCGCATCAGCGTGGACTCCAGCCGCATCCGCCACCGCATCGGTGACGGGCGGCTGATCGGCTGGAAGGACCGCGGCGGCTGGCGGTTGCCCGCGTGGCAGTTCAGCGACGACGACGTGCTGCCCGGCCTGGAAACGGTGCTGGCATCGATGCCGCAGGACCAGCCCGCACTGGTGCTCGCGAAGTTCATGACCACGGCGCAGGACGACCTGGAACTCGGCGACCGCCCGGTCAGCCCGCGCGACTGGCTGCTGGCCGGTGGCGGCGCGCGCCGGGTGGCCGACCTGGCTTCGGCGATCGGCACCCCCGCTTAACGGCCGTCGTCGGCGAACGGTTGGGTGATTCGGCAACCGCAGCGGTTCCCCGAGCGTCTGCCACTACACCGGCTCGCTGCGCCGCGGCGCGTAGCCCACCGCAGTGCGACGACGCGCTGCACGGCCCGCCAGCTGTGCAGCCGACACGGCGCGCAGGCGTGCGGGTTCCGCTGGACGAACACCACGCGGAGCACTTCTGCAACACTCGGAGAGGACGTTCACGAGAGCTTTTGTTCTTTGCCTTGTCAGCGGCAAAGCCGCTGAGGTTCCGCTACCGGCACCGCCACGCAAATCCAGCCCGGACAAATCCCTCAAGCCGCCGAAGTGACCAGGACATCCGTTGGCACGACTTCCCCAGCCGCCGGCACCGGCGGTGCTGCAGGCGATGCTGCGGCGCACCGAGGACGTGATCGCGGTTCCCGCGGGAACCCGGCTCTCGCGCGTGTTCACCTCCGGCGGCAACCACCCGCAGCAGTGGGACAGCTTCCGCTACGCGGGCCCGCTGCCGCACGCCCGATTCGACCCGCACCTGCCGAACACCCAAGGCGGGCCGACGGTGACCCGGGAGCACGGGGTCCTCTACTTCTCGCTGTCGGTGCGGACCTGCGTGGCAGAGGTGTTCCAAGCGACCTCGACGGTCGATCGGCGCACCCGCAAGCCGCACCTGGTGCTCTGCAGGCCGCGGCGCACGCTGCGGCTGCTGGACCTCGGCGGGCTGTGGCCGACCCGCGCCGGAGCGTCGCAGGCCATCAGCAACGGCCCGAAGGAGCGCACGCAGGCGTGGGCGCGCAGCATCCGCGCGGCGTACCCGGAGCTGGACGGGCTTTGGTACCGCTCGGCGATGGACGCGGGGAACCCGTCGCTGTGCCTGTGGGATCCGCCGTCGGCGACCGCGCTGCCGGATTCGCCGGACGTGCTGCTGCCGCTGGACCACCCGGGCCTGGACGTCCCGCTGGGGCGGGTCTGCAAGGAGTTGAACTACACGCTGCTGGACTGAGTCGCGAAAAGGGCGCGCGACCGGCAGCCGCGCGCCCTTTCCGGTGCCTCCGGATGCGCCGCCCGCTAATCACCGGGCACGGCGCAGGAATTTTACGAGGAGCTTTCCGGCTGGTGCGCCTTCTGCTCTTCTTCGTCCTTCCGGGATTTCGCGAGGCTCGCGACGGTGGTGATCACCAGCACCACCACGATCACGCCGAGCGACATCCAGTTGTTGATCTCCAGCCAGGTCGGCACCAGGTGGTACTCGTGGAATGCGTGCAGCACCAGCTTGATGCCGATGAACCCGAGGATCACCGAAAGCCCCACGTTCAGGTAGACCAGCCGGTCCACCAGCCCGCCGAGCAGGAAGTACAGCTGCCGCAACCCCATCAGCGCGAAGGCGTTCGCGGTGAACACCAGGAACGGGTCCTGCGTGATGCCGAAGATGGCCGGGATGGAGTCGACCGCGAACAGCAGGTCGGCGCTGCCGATCGCGACGATCACCACGAACATCGGCGTCAGGTAGCGCTTGCCGTCGATCTTGATGATCGATTTGGTCTCGTGGTAGTCCTCGGTGACCGGGAAGACCTTGCGCACCCAGCGCACCACGATGTTCTCTTTGTACTCCTCGTCCTCGTCCTTGTTCCGGATCATGCCGAACGCGGTCCAGATCAGGAAACCGCCGAAGATGAAGAACACCCACACGAACTGCTGGATCAGCGCCGCGCCGACGGCGATGAACGCACCGCGCATGACCAGCGCGAGCAGAATGCCGATCAGCAGCACCCGGTGCTGGTGGATGGTGGGTACCGCGAAGCTGGACATGATCACCATGAAGATGAACAGGTTGTCCACGCTCAGCGAGTACTCCGTTATGTAGCCGGTGAAGTACTCGATCGCGAAGTGCGCATCACCGAAGATCCACACGCCGATGCCGAAGGCGATCGCGCACGCGATGTAGAACACCACCCAGCGGGCCGCTTCACCGGTGGTCACCTCGTGCGGTTTGCGGTCCACGATGACCAGGTCGAGCAGCAGCAGCAATGCCAGCCCGCCTAGCGTGGCCGCCCACACCCACCAATGCGCGTGCAGCGTGTCCGCTGCTTGGGCCTGGGGTGCGGCCGCCATCAGCTGGACACCCATGGATCACCTCCGGTTCAGGGCATGCGCCGGGACCGGAGGTCTCTTCCACCGGCGAACCGGCCGACGGCACCGGGCCCCTCCCGGCGACGCGCCGGGAGAACGTGACCGTGATGACGATGCCGCCGCGAAGGAATACTCCCCTCCACAACGTTGCCAAGATTGTCACTTATGCGCGGTCCCGACCACCAGTCGGGGTGATGATCGGCACGAGTGCACGCGGAACGTTACGACTGCAGATTCTCCACCGGCAACTTCCTGGTCATCGGCTCACTCGAAGTGGGCGCAGCGACGTCGCGCTGTGACCAATCACATTCGATCGAACCAGCGTTGAACCGACCATCGGGGGATGGACTCGGCGCGTCGCGTCGCTACGATCACCGCGCCCGCCCCAGGCCCACGTGGCGGGACCGCACTCGGGGATGCGGCCGTGCACCGACGACTCGACGACCGTGAAGGTGGCGGCGCGGCAGGCGGCCGATTGCTGTTCGGTTGCTGCTTCATAGCGTCTTCGCCTTCACCCGCTCCAGGATGAAACCGTTGCCGCCTCGTTCCCCTAATGTCCGGACCGTGTCCCCGACCTCCCGCCGCAATGGCCTGCTGCTGCTCGTGGTTCTCGTCGTCGTGGCATTGGCCGCGAGCGTCGCGCTGTGGCCGGGCCGGACCGCCGCACCAGCGCTGCCGCAACCGCGGCAAGTGCTGATCGACGTGGCCGACGGGCCGGGCGGGCAGCAGCGCGCCCAGCTCGACGCCACGCTCTACGCGCCCGCCGACACACCGGCCCCGGCGGTGGTGCTCGCGCACGGCATCGGCGGGGACAAGAACACTTCCGCCGCGCAGGCCCGCGAGCTGGCTCGCCGCGGGTTCGCGGTGCTCACGTACTCGGCGCGAGGGTTCGGCGCCAGCACGGGCCGCATCGCGCTGAACTCGCCGGAATACGAAGTCACCGACGCGCGCCAGATCGTGGACTGGCTCGCGCGCCAGCCCGAGGTGCTGCGCGACGCCGACGGCGATCCCCGGGTGGGCGTCACGGGCGATTCCTACGGCGGGGCGTTGAGCCTGCTGCTGGCGGGCACGGATCCGCGGGTGGACTCGATCGCTCCGGTGATGACCTACAACGACCTCGGTCAGGCGCTGCTGCCGAACGCCGCGTCGCGCGCCCCGATTCCCGCGGACAGCCCGGCGCGCAGCGCTGCCTCCCCGCAGGGCGTGTTCAAGCGGGCCTGGGCGGAGCTGCTGTTCTCCGCCGGCGCCACCCGGCAAGGCGCCGACTCCGGTGGTTCCGCCGGGCCGAGCCAGGCCAGAGCCACCCCCACACCGCCCGCGACCTGCGGAAACTTCCAGGTGGACGTGTGCGCGGCCTACACCGAGCTCGCCCGCACCGGCCGCGCTTCGCAGCGCACGCTCGACCTGCTGGCCGCGGCATCGCCGAAGTCCACCGGGCCGATCCGGGTGCCGACGCTGCTGGTCCAGGGCGAGCGCGACACCCTGTTCGGCCTGGACCAGGCGGAGGCGAACGCGCGGCAGATCACCGAGGCGGGCGGCCTGGTCAAGCTCGTGTGGTTCGCCGGTGGCCACGACGGCGACCCGCCGGGACCTCGGGTGCACGCCAAGGTGGCGGACTGGTTCGCGTTCCACCTCGGGCTGCCCGGCCCGCAGCGCGACCCGGGCAGCGGGTTCGAGTACGACGTTCCCGGGACGCCGCGGCGCGACGGCGAGATTCCGGTGCGCACGGTCGCGGCGCCCGCCTATCCCGGGCTGGCCGCCGAGCGCACTCCGCGCTTTTCGCTGCCGCTGCGCGGTGCGGCGGCGACGGTGGTGAACCCACCCGGTGGCTCGCCCGGTTCCACGAGTTCGCTGCCTGCGGCCGGAGCCGCTCAGCACGGCGACGAGTCCGCCGCGCGCGATCTGCCCGGCCAGGTCGCGGCGTTCCGCACCGATCCGGCCTCGTCCCGGACGTTGATCTCCGGTGCCGCGCAGACCCGGTTGTCGGTGTCCTCGGTGCCCGGCCAGCCCGCGACGGGCGACGCCGTGCTGTTCGCGAAGCTCTACGACATCGATCCGGCGGGCAGGCGCGACCTGCTGGGCGACTCGGCCGCGCCGATGCACGTGACCGGGCTTTCCCCCGATGGCAAGCCTTCCGAGGTGAACGTTTCGCTGCCCGGTGTAGTGCACTCGCTGGAGCCGGGCCACCGCCTGGAACTGGCGGTGACCACGACCGATCAGGCGTACGCGACGCCGGTGGAGCCTTCCGTGCATCGGGTTGCCCTGGCCGGGAACAACGCCGTGTCGGTGCCTTCGGTGCGCGGGACGACCGTGTCCGCGGCGACTTTCCCGTTCGCGCCGCTCGCAGGCGCCGGAGCCGTCGTGCTGCTGGCGTTGCTGGCCTGGGGCGCGTCCCGGCTGCGCGGCCGGGCGCAGGCTCCGGACGAAGCGCTGGCCGAGGTGCCGTTGCAGATCAGCGAGCTGCACAAGACTTATCCGCACCGGATCACCGCGCTGTCCGGATTGTCGCTGCAGGTGCAGCGCGGCCAGGTCGTCGGGCTGCTCGGGCCGAACGGAGCGGGCAAGACGACGACGCTGCGCACGCTGCTCGGCCTGTTGCGGCCGGATTCCGGCTCGGTGCGGGTCTTCGGCCATCCCGTGCGCCCCGGCGCGCCGGTGCTGTCCCGGGTGGGTTCGCTGGTGGAGTCGCCCGGGTTCCTGCCGCACCTGTCCGGGTTGGAGAACCTGAAGAACCACTGGGCCGCCACCGGCCGCCCCGCGCTGCAGGCCCGCTTCGACGAGGTGCTGCAGATGACCGGGTTGGACGAGCACGCCGACCGCCGCACGGCGACGCTGAGCCGGGGCATGCGGCAGCGGCTGGCCATCGCGCAGGCCATGCTCGGGCTGCCGGACCTGCTGGTGCTGGACGAACCGTTGAACGGGCTGGATCCGCCGCAGATCCACCGGCTGCGCGAGATCCTCCGCCGCTACGCCGAGACCGGCCGCAGCGTGCTGATCTCCAGCCACCTGCTGTCCGAGATCGAGCAGACCTGCACGCACGTGGTCGTCCTGCACCGCGGTGAGGTGGTCACCGCGGGCGCGGTGGACGACGTCGTCGCGCTCGACGGGCAGGCGACCTTCCGGGTCGACGATCCGGAGCAGGCCGCCGAGTCGCTGCGCCGGCTGGAGGGACTCGGCGCGGTGGAGGTCGACGGCGATCTGCTGCACGCCGACCTGGCCGGGCAGCCCCGGTCGGTGGCGGTGAACGTGCTGGTGGCTTCGGGAGTGGCGATCAGCCAGGTCGGCCCGCGTCGCCGGCTGGAAGACGCCTTCCTGGACCTGGTCGGAGAGGAGCGACGCTGATGACGCAGGAACCGGCCACCCGGCAGGAGCGGGCCACCCAGCAGGAGCCGTCGCAGCACGCAGCGGAAACCGACGCGGCGTTGCTACCGGTCAGCGGCCTGGACGCGACCCAGCCGGACGGCAGCGTGCGCGGCTACCGCGCGTCCCGGACGTTGCCGGTCCGGGTGGAGCTGGCCAGGCAGCTCAAGCGCAGGCGCACCCGGTTCGCGCTGGGTTTCCTGGCGTTGCTGCCGTTGCTGCTGCTGGCCGCGTTCGAGATCGGCGACGCCGGTTCCGCCCGCCGCGCCTCCGGTGAACTGGTGGATCTGGCCACCGGCAGCGGGCTGAACTTCGCGATGTACGCGCTGTACTCCTCGGCCCCGTTCTTGCTGGTGGTGATCGTCGCGCTGTTCTTCGGCGACACCGTCGCCAGCGAAGCTTCCTGGAGGAGCCTGAAGTACCTGCTGGCCGCGCCGGTGCCGCGGGCCCGCCTGCTGCGGCAGAAGGCGCTGGTCGCGGCGTTGCTGTCGCTGTGCGGGCTGGTGCTGCTGCCCGCGATCGCGCTGGCGGTCGGGGTGTTCTGGTACGGCCCGGGAGACCTGGTGAGTCCTTCGGGCAGCGTGGTGCCGTTCCCGCTGGGCGCGCTCGACCTGGTGCTGGCGGTGGCGTTCCTGGCCGTGCACCTGAGCTGGGTCGCCGGTCTGGCGCTGTGCCTGAGCGTGCGCACCGACGCGCCGCTGGGCGCGGTCGGCGGCGCTGTGGTGCTGTCCATCCTGTCGCAGATCCTCGACCAGATCTCCGCGCTCGGCGGCCTGCGCGCGTACTTGCCGACGCACTACGCGACGTCGTGGACGGGACTGCTGGGCGAGGGTCCGGAATGGGCCGGTGTGGTCCACGGCGCGTGCTCGGGCGTGATCTACGCGGCGGTGTTCACCGCGCTGGCGCTGTGGCACTTCCACCACAAGGACGTCACCAGCTGACGCGTTCGGCGGCCCGCCGCCGGGCCCTGCGCGAGACGAGTTCGAACACGGGCGCATAAGCTGCTCCGCGATGGAGGTCTTCCACCTGCGCTACTTCGCGGCCGTCGCGGAGAACCTGAGCTTCTCCCGGGCGGCCCGCGAACTGCACATGGCGGTGTCGCCGTTGAGCCGCCGGGTGCGGGACCTCGAGCGCGAGCTCGACGTGCGCCTGTTCGAGCGGGATTCGCACAACGTTGCGCTGACCCCGGCCGGATCGGCGTTGCTCCCGCTGGCGCGCGAGGCGTTGGCGCGGTTCGACGAGATTCCGCGGCGGCTGCGCCAGGAGCTGGGCGCGCAGCCCGCCGTGGTGCACATCGGCATCGCTCCCGCCTTGAACGAGCGGCTGCGGAACCTGCTCAAGGAGTTCGAAGCCGCCCAGCGGTTCGAGGTGCGCCGCTGGCCGGGCGGCAGCCTGGACCTGGCCGGTCAGGTGCGCCGCCAGGAACTGGAGCTGGCGCTGGTGCACCTGCCGGTGCACGTGGCGGACGTGCAGGTCCGGGAGGTCATGCGGGAACCGGTGGGCGCGGTGCTGCCCGCCGCGGAGTTCGCGGGGCGCAGCTCGGTGTCGCTGGCCGAGTTGGCCGACCACGTCTTCGTGCGCCCGGGTTCGGGCATGAACCCCACGTACTTCGAGCAGCTCGAGGTGCGGATGGCCGCTGCCGGGGTGCACCGCTGGACGACGTTGAACTCGCTGGACTACTCGGGCACCGCGGAGTTCGTGGCCAGCGGCGGCGCGTTCGCGGTCACCATCCTCGGCAGCGGCGAGTCCTTGAGCGGCCCGCGCCGGGACGACGTGGTGGCGCTGCCGTTCGCCGATTTCGAACCGGCGCTGTCCACCGGGCTGATCTACCGCTGCGACCGGGCCGCACCCGGCGGTGACCTGCACGAACTGCTCACCGAAGCGATCGCGGCGCTGGGCTGACGCGCGCCCGGCGGTGTGCTGCCGGACGGCCCCGGGTATTTCGAGGTGGCGGGCGTCCACGAACACCGGGCGGTGCAGCGGAAATCCGCGACCGCCGAGCTACCCGCTGAAATACCGCGTCCCGCTGGACCGCTGCGGTCACGCCGTCGTTCTCCGATCGGGCGCACCGATCGATTGCCGCTGCGCGCGACCCGCTCCTAATGTCGTTAGTGAAGCAAACGAAATCACCTCGTCCGGGAGTGCCCTGCATGAACGCCCCTGCCACCACCGCGACCTCGGGCCGGGAGGGCCCGCTGGCCGGGGTGCGCGTCATCGACATGTCCACTGTGGTCATGGGGCCGTACGCGGCCCAGATCCTCGGCGACCTCGGTGCCGACGTCATCAAGATCGAGTCACCGAAGGACACCGTGCGCAACAGCACGCAATACCGGAACACACCGGGCATGACACCGCTGCACCTCAACGTGAACCGGAACAAGCGCAGCGTGTCGCTGAACCTCAAGGACGAGGCCGGCCACGATCAAGCGCTGCGGCTCATCAGCGGCGCCGACATCCTGATCACGAACATGCGGATCGGTGCGCTGCGCCGCCTCGGGATGGACTACGACAGCCTCGCGGCCGAGCACCCGCACCTGATCTACGCGCACGCGCAGGGATTCCGCCCCGATTCCGAACGCGCCGACCTCGCCGCCTACGACGAGACCGTGCAGGCCGCCTCCGGCTTGCTCGACCTGGCCGAGCGCGCCGGGGACATCGGCTCGCCCGCGGTGCTGCCGAGCATCTTCGGCGACAAGGTCGCCGCGCTGACCATCGCCTACAGCACGCTGGCCGCGCTGCACCACCAGCGCGCCACCGGGCAGGGGCAGCTCGTCGAGGTCCCGATGACCGACACGCTGCTGGCGTTCAACATGGTCGAGCACTTGCAGGGAGCGGTGTTCGAGCCGCCGATGAGCGGCACCGGTTTCCCGCTGTCGATGAACAAGGGGCACCGGGCGCGGCCCACCAAGGACGGCCAGGTCATGATCATGCCGTACACCCCGCAGAACTGCCGGGACCTCTTCCGCGCCGGTGGCCACCCGGAACTGGCCGAGGATCCGCGGGTCAACGGCGAGGTGCTGGACGCCCGCGCGCACGGCGCGGCGATCGCCGAGCTGATCGAGTCGGTCACGCCGAACCTGACCACCGACGAGTGGATCGAGGTGTGCACCAAGAACAGCATCCCGGTCGGCCCGGTGCTCAAGCTGGACGAAGCCGCCGAGGACCCCTACGTCCGGCAAGGACACCTGCTGGACCTCGGTGAGCACCCCAGCGAGGGCTCCTACCGCGTCGTCGGGGTGCCGATGAACTTCTCCGCGACGCCCGCCTCGGTGCGCGAGCACGCGCCGATTCCCGGCCAGCACACCGACGAAGTCCTCGACGAGCTGGGCCAGGGAGGTCAGCGGTGAAGCGTGACGAAGTTCTGCGCAGCTTCACCACCCCGCTCGGCGCCCCTGCGTACGCACCCACCGCGGCCCGGTTCACCGACCGCGAGTACCTCAACGTCGTGTACCGGACCGACCCGGACGCGCTGCGGGCGGTGGTGCCGGAGCCGCTGGAGTTCGACGAGCCGCTGGTGCGCTTCGAGATCATGAAGATGGGCGAGGTGACCTCGTTCGGCCCGTACGTCGAGTCCGGGCAGGCGATCCCGGTGCGGCACGGCTCCGAGCACGGCGAGTACCTGCACGCCATGTACCTGAACAACTTCCCCGCCACCGCCGCGGGACGGGAGCTCAGCGCCTACCCGAAGGTGATGGGTTCGCCTGCGCTGTTCGCCGACCACGCCGCTCTGGTGGGCACGTTGGACTACGGCTCGCAACGGGTGGCGACCGCGACGATGGGCTACAAGCACCACGCGCTGGACCTGGATGCGGCGAAGGCGCAGATCACGGTGCCCACGTTCATGCTCAAGCTGGTCCCCGGCTACGACGCCGCGCCGCGGATCGCCGAGCTGGTGCGCACCCAGATCACCGACATCGTGGTCAAGGAGGCCTACACCGGCCCGGCTCGGCTGCAGCTGTTCGAGCACGCGCTGGCGCCGCTGGCGGATCTGCCGGTGCGCGAGGTCGTTTCGGCCAGCCACATCGTCACCGATCTCACCCTGGGTCCGGCGCGCCCGGTCCACGATTACCTCGCCGAATGAGGGAAGAAATGCCGAACGATCCACAATGGACGAACGTGGCGGTGGTCGGGGCAGGCACCATCGGCCTGTCGTGGGCCGCCTTGTTCGCCGCGCACGGCCACAACGTGCGGATCACCGACCCGCGCGAAGATCTGGAGCAGGTGGTGGCCGAGGCGATTCCGTCGCTGTCGGCCGGAATCCCGGACTCCGACCCGGAAGACCTGCGCAACCGAGTCCGCACCGTGCACGACCTCGCCGAGGCCGTCACCGACGCGGACCTGGTGCAGGAGAACGGACCGGAGCGACTCGAGTCCAAACAGGACCTTTTCGCCGAAATCGCCCGGCTGGCACCGGATGAAGCGGTGCTGGCCTCGTCCAGCTCCGGCATCGTCGCCTCCGAGATCGCCGCGAAACTGTCCGAACAGGACGCTGCCCGCGTGTTGATCGCGCACCCCTTCAACCCGCCGCACGTGGTGCCGCTGGTGGAGATCGTGCCGGGCCAGCGCACCGCGGAGCCGGTGATCACCCGGGCGATCGAGTTCTACCGCACGCTCGGGAAGACCCCGGTGCGCGAGCACAAGGAGGTCTCCGGTTTCGTCGCCAACCGGTTGCAGAGCGCGCTGATGCAGGAGGCGATCTCGCTGGTGCTGGACGGCGTGGTCAGCGCCGACGAGCTGGACACCGTGATGAAGTCCTCGCTCGGCGGCCGCTACGCGACCGTCGGCCCGTTCGAGAGCTTCCACCTCGGCGGCGGCCCCGGCGGCATCCGGCACATGATGCAGCACCTCGGCCACGGCATGGCCCGGCGCTGGGGCGATCTCGGCCACCCGGCGCTGACCTCCGGCGCGATCGAGGAGATCGCCGGGCAGACCGAGTCCGCCTACGGCTCCGGCCCGGAGGCGTACCGGGCGCGTTCCCAGCGGCGCGACCGCAAGCACCTGGCGCTGCGCGCAGCGCTGCACGACGAATCTGCGAGGTAACAATGCCCAGGAAGGCCAACTCCGAACCCGACTTCTTCGGCTACGCCGAGCTGCTCAGCGACGCCGAGCGGGCCGAGCTCGCCGAGATCCGCGACTACCTGCAGCGCGAGATCGCCCCGATCGCCAATGCCGCATGGGAACGAGCCGAGTTCCCGCCCGAGGCGATCGGCAAGTTCGCCAAGCTGCGGCTGGCGGGCTACTCGTACCCGGAGTTCGGCGACGGCAAGCAGCGCAGCCCGCTGTTCCCCGGTTTCCTGAGCATCGAGCTCAACCGCGTCGATCCGTCGCTGGCGGTTTTCGCCGGAGTGCACAACAACCTCGCCATGGGCAGCATCTACGGCGGCGGTGACCAGGCGCAGCGGGACCGCTGGATGCCGCAGCTGATCGGCATGGACAAGATCGGCGCGTTCGCGCTGACCGAACCCGAAGGCGGCTCGGACGTCGCTGGCGGGATGCGCACCACGGCACGCCGCGACGGCGATGAGTGGGTGCTCGACGGTGCCAAGCGCTGGATCGGCAACGGCACCTTCGCCGACGTGATCGTGGTCTGGGCCCGCGATGTCGCCGACAACCAGGTGAAGGGCTTCGTCGTCGGCCACGACAGTCCCGGCGTCACCGCCACCAAGATCGAAGGCAAGGTCGCGCTGCGCACCGTGCAGAACGCCGACATCGTGCTGGACGGCGCCCGGGTTCCGGAGGCCGACCGGCTGCAGAACATCGACAGCTTCCGGGACACCGCGAAAGTCCTCGCCCGCACCCGCGGCGGCGTGGCGTGGCAGGCGCTCGGAGTGGCGCTGCGGGCTTACGAACTGGCCCGCGAGTACGCGGTCGGCCGCGAGCAGTTCGGCAAACCCATCGGCGGCTTCCAGATGATCCAGGACCTGCTGGTGAAGATGCTCGGCAACGTCACCGCGATGTTCGGCATGGTGGTGCGGCTCAACCAGCTCACCGCCGAAGGCAAGGCGGGTGCGGATCAGGCCGCGCTGGCCAAGGCGTTCACCACCACGCGGATGCGCGAAGTCGTGGCGTGGGCGCGGGAATTGTTCGGTGGCAACGGGATCGTGCTGGACTACGAGGTCGCGAAGTTCTTCGCCGACGCCGAGGCGATCTACTCCTTCGAGGGCAGCCGCGAGATGAACACGCTCATCGTCGGCAAGTCCATCACCGGGCTGAGCGCTTTCACGTGAGGTACTCCGTGACGGGCTGCCGCTGAACCGGCAGCCCGTCACGACCGGGCTGTTCGCTTCCGGTCGTTCACCGCGAGGATGTGCGGTCAGCGGGCCGGACGCGGGTGCCGTGCCCCGGCGGTCTCCGCAGGCGGCCCACCGTCCACAGTGTCCGGACACGGACTCCGGCGACAAGGTTCCGGAAACCGCGGACGCTCAGGCGGTTTCCACGTCCGGCAGCTCGACGTCCCAGCGCAGCAGTTCGCCGGGATCGTCGTCCGGTGCGTCGATGTGCCGCTGGTGCAGCCGCTCGACGTCTTCCGGGCGCTCGGCGTGGCCGGCGTCGATCGCCATGGACATGCGGGCGCTGCGGGCCGCGTTGCGCTCCATGCGGGGCCGCCGCAACCGCTCGTAGACGTCGAGATCGCGGTCGCGCAGTGCTTTGCCCAGCAGCACCGCGTCCTCCAGCGCCATCGCGGCGCCCTGCCCGGTCGCCGGTGAGGCCGCGTGCGCGGCGTCGCCCAGCAGCAGCATCCGGCCGTCGCGCCACCTCGGAAGCGGCACCAGGTCCCGGGCGTTGGTGGCCAGCACTTCGTCCGCGGCCTCGACGACGTCCGCCGCAGGCGTCGCGTCCGGCCGCAGCGCGGCGAGCAGCCGAGCACGCCGCGAAGCCGCCGGCTCGCCGGGGTCCAGCGGCGGCGCGGCCAGCCGTGCGAACCAGAACGTCCGGCGCTGCGGCGAAACGGCGTAACCGAAGTTCACCGCGCTCCCGGTGATCATCTCGATGCGCCCCGGCTCGTGCGGCACTTCCGCGCCGGTCCCGTAGAAGACTTGCTGCCCCACGTAACGCGGCGGACCCGGATCGATCTGCGCCCGCACGGCGGAGTTCAGCCCGTCCGCGCCGAGCAGCAGATCCCCGTGCACCTCCCGTCCGTCGGCCAGCCGCACCGAAACCCCGTCGCCGTCCTGCGAAGCGGCGGCGAACCGAGCGTCGTGCTCCACCCGAAGCCCGCGCCGCAGCATCTCGGCCCGCAGTTCCGCGACCAGCTCGGCCCGCCGCAGACACAGGTGACCGTCCAGCGCCGACACCGCGCGTTCCGCTCCGTCGGCGCTGAGGAAACGCGCCGTCTCCAGCCGGAATCCGGCCGTCGGCGAAACCCCGAGCTGATGCAGCGCCCGCATCCCGTTGCCCGCCAGCACGAGGAACGCCCCGGCGTCGACCGCGTCCTGCGGCGCCGCTTCGAGCACCCGGACGCCGATCCCGGCCGCATCCAACGCCAGCGCCGCGGCCGCACCCGCGACGCCACCTCCGACTACAACGGCCTCCACGGCGACTCCCCCAAGGCGATCAGCGACGTCGCGAGCCACGGTAGCGGCCCGCCGTCCCCGCCTGCCGAAGCGGTGATCAGTTCGCCGGGACGGGCTTGCGCTGCCCCTCGGAGACCTCCACGACGTGGACCGGGTGGTTCCGCGGCTCCCCGGTCTCGGCGTCGAACCAGAACAGCCCGCCCGCGCCGGTCACCTCGTTGTCCGGCCCGAGCTGGCGGAGGCTGTTCAGCACGCTGCGCGACGACGGCGGCGCGCCGGCGAGCTTGCCGCCCGTGGCGTTGGTGATGGCGGTACCCGCCGCGAGCATCGCGTCGTACTCCATGATCGCCCAACCGTTGGCCAGGTCGGCTTTCGGGAAGTCGCGGAGGAACGATCCCTCGAAGTCCCGGTAGTTCTGCCCGAGCGGGTCGGGCGAGGCGCGCAACGCGTCCGGGTCGGCCAGCGCCGCGTAGACCACCTTGACGCCCTCCGGCACCTCGGCCGGGCGCAGGCCGGCCGCGTCGGAGCCGGTGACCACGGTGAGACCGCTGCCGCACTCGAGTTCGCTCACCCGCTCCAGGAAGTCCGGCAGCAGCGAAGCGCGCCCGCCGTAGAGCAGCCCGCCGCGACCGCACACCTGCCGGGCCACCAGATTCAGCTGGTTGCGGATCGACCCGGGGTCCGAGTCGCCGCCGAACACCACCGGCGGCCCCTGCTGGACCTTCCCCGTGAACGCATCCCGCAGCGAGTTCGCCAGACCGTAGGTGTAGAAGTCCGCGCGGTTGGCGTCCCGCACCAGCGCGTACTCTCCGCCGGGCTGCGCCGCGTCGAGGTATTCGTCCAGCTTCTGCGCCTCCGCTCCGTTGCTCGGGCTCGCCCGGAACAGCCCCTCGATCCGGCCGCCGCCGGACACGGTGGAATCCACGCCCTCCACCTGCCCGGTCGCGTCGAGGCCGTTGGCGGTGAGCACCGCGCCCACCATCGGCAGCTCCGCGCGGTCCAGCGCCCGCGCGCCCTGCAACGTCTCGACCACGCTCACCCCGAGTCCGGTCACCGCGACGAGCGGGTGCCGATCGTCCTTCATCCGCACCAGCTGCCCGGTCACCGCCTGCCAGCCCTGTTCACCGGAGCCCTCGTTGGCCAGCACGACGCGCAGCGCCGGGCCGCTCCTGGCCGCGTTCAGGTGTTCCTGCGCCTTGGCGGCGCCTTCGGCCAGCGCCGCCACCTGGTCCTGCGAGGCCGGGCTGAATTCCTGGTCGGGGCGCGGCACGGGAATCAGCACCGCGACCGTGACCGCCGAACGATCCGGATCGCCCGTCGCCAAGGCGTTCTGCTCGCCGATCAGGTCGACGGCATCCCGGAGCCGCTCGTTGCCGAACGTGGAGGAGTCGGAGATTCCGATGCACCGCTCCACGTGCTCGTGATCGACTTGGTCAGGATCGACCCACCAGCCGCTGCCGCAATGCACCCGGGCGGCCAGCGCCCACCCGCGCGCGTACCAGCCGATCCCCGCGGCCAGGACCAGCACCACCACCGCGGCCGCAGCCACGATTCGGCGGTTCCGCCGTCTGCGGGTCTCCGTCCGCGGCTGCGGCGGAGTGAATCCGTCGTGCGCCATCAGCTTCCCCCTGATTCACCGGTATCGGTCCGCTTCCGCGCGGAACGCCTCCAGGCCCTCCCCGGAACGGGGCGCGATCTGGTCCAGGTCGGCGGCGATCTCGCCGCGCAGCTCGCGACCCGGCACCAGCAGCGGGTCCGCGGCCGTCCACACCGCCACCACCAGGCGGGCCACGGCCGCCAACAGCGCACCGGGATGGGAGTCGGACCCGTTCGCCGCATCGGCCCACCTGGTCAGCTCGCGCACCCTCCCGACCGGCGAGCCGCCCGGTTCGAGCTCGTTCGGGGCCGCGCAGACCGCGTGCAGCCGGCGCAGCCACTCGTGCGCGTCGACCTCCTTCAGCAACGCGGTCATCCGCTCCGCGACCGGCCGCACCTCGCCTGCCGCCAGCCGGTGGTGCAGCGCGCCGACCTCGTCGCCGTGGTTCTCGCAGTACCGGCGCAGCCAGCCGTGCACCGACGACCAGTCCGCGGCGTCCGCTTCGGTGCGCGCAGCGAGCCGCCGCAGCAGCAGGGTGCGCTGAACCCGCGGCATGGTGCGGTGAGCAGCCGCGTCGACGCTGCTCCACAACGCCGCGCTGAAGACCTCCTGCTGCCGGTTCTGCACCTCCGGCGCCAGCGCGCTCTGGTTGACCAGCTGCAGCGCCTGCTCCAGATCGCGGGCCGCGGATGTGGTGATCAGCGCGGCGGCCGCTTCCTCGGAACCGGCGAGCAGCTCGGCCAGCAGCAGCTCCTCCAGCGGTACCGGTTCCTCCCGGGATGACGGGCGGACCGGGCAGGGCAGCAGCGAGCCCAGCTGCGCCTCTGCGAGCCCCTGCTCGGCCAGGGCGTCCAGCACCCGCCGGGTGGACAGCGCGTGCCCGCCGGTGAACCGGTGCACCGCCGCGGTGACCTGCCGCTGCCGCACCTTCGGCCCGAGCGCGGCGACCATGTTCCCCACCGCGCCTTGCGAGAGGTCGTCCAGCCGCACCGAATACCGGCTCGGCGCCCGCACTCCCCCGCGCACCGCGTCGGCGTAGCAGGCCGACTCGATCGAGGCGACCGCGGCACCGGGACCGCGCGCGGACAGGTCCGTGCGGCTGGTCGCCACCACGGTGAGCGGGTCGGGCTCGATGCCGTGCGCTCGCCGCTCACGGGCTCCGGTGAGCCCGTCCAGCAGCGCCAGCCCGGCAGGCGTGTCCACGTTGTCCAGCAGCACCGTGCAATTGAGCGTGCGGGCCTCGGCCCGCCGTCCGCGGGCGAAGCCCTCCCGCAGGTCCGCCAGGAACGCCGCCCACAGCAGCTCGCCGACCTCGTCACCGCCCTCGGCGGCGGGCTCGTGCGCTTTGTGGTTGAGGTCGACCAGCACGTCGATCGGGCGCAGGCTCAACCCGCGGTCCTGCTCGCCGTACCAGTCCCGGCCCACCGCGGGATTCCCGCGGCTGCTGCGGACGGAGTTCACCGCGGACACGATCCAACCGGGCAGTCGCTGCGCGACGGTCTGGACGGGTGCGTCCTGCAGGCCCGGCACCGTGGTCAGCAGTTCTCCGGCCAGCTCGCCCAGGTAGTCGGGCGGGTCCGGGATCCGCGAATAGGTCCGCAGCGCCTCGTCGATCTGATTGCGGGCCTTCTCCCACTGCGCGACCTCGATCTGCGGCTCCAGCGCCAGCTGCCCGGTGATGAGCCGGGCGAACTCCACCGCGCCGTAGCGCGGGCACGGCCTGCTGAGCTGGAAGGCCAGCGCGGCCAGCACCTGCGGCATCCTGGCCGCTCCGCGCTCCTCGCCGTCCGGGTGGTCGCGTTCGAGCCGCGCGCAGTCCAGCCGGGCGAACGGGATCCGCTCGCGGCACCGGTTCGCGAGATCCGCGAGCAATGCGGTCTTCCCGCTGCCCCGCGCGCCGGTGAACACCAGCACCGGCACCCGCCTGCTCGCGGGCCGACCGTCGTGCTCCGGCCGCTCCAGCATCTCCCGGACGAGGGCGATCTCCCGATCCCTGCCGTGCAACGGCACCTGCGTGGCGTAGCGCTCAGCATCCCGAGCCATGCCCACCCCCCTGCGGTAGCACCGAATTCCGGGTCCACCGATTCCCCAGAAACCGACCCGGCGGAAGAAGAAGTGGGAGCGTACTGACCGCGCAAAACCGCGGTCAACGATTAATCAGCAGAAAGAACCGTTCGGCCCAGCGGCTTGTTGAAATAGCCATCGCGGACTGCGGCATTAGTGGGACGGACGGGAATATGCCGCGGTTGTCCGGCCGGATCACACGTAACGCGAAAGGCCGCTGCACCCTCAAGCCGCGCGGCGGACGCCCGTGGCCTCCGCCGCGCCGACCTCACTGGATCCCGGCGGCGTCCATGCCGCGCAGTTCCTTCTTCAGGTCCTGGATCTCGTCGCGCAACCGGGCCGCCAGCTCGAACTGCAACTCGCGGGCCGCGTTCATCATCTGGTCGTTGAGCTGCTGCACCAGATCCGCCAGCTCGGCACGCGGCATCGAGCTGGTGTCCTTGCCCTCCAGCACACCGGAGGTCGCCACCGACTCCCCGCTGGGCTTCTTGCCGCGGGAGGCGTTGCGCCCGGAACCGCCGACCGAGACCGACTCCTCGGTGTCCTCGGACTCGGTGTAGACCCGGTCCAGGATGTCGGCGATCTTCTTGCGCAGCGGTTGCGGATCGATGCCGTGCTCGTCGTTGTAGGCGATCTGCTTGGCGCGGCGGCGGTTCGTCTCGTCGATGGCGTGCTGCATCGAGTCGGTCATCGTGTCCGCGTACATGTGCACCTGGCCGGAGACGTTGCGCGCCGCGCGCCCGATCGTCTGCACCAGCGAGGTGCCGGAGCGCAGGAAGCCCTCCTTGTCCGCGTCGAGGATCGACACCAGCGACACCTCCGGCAGGTCCAGCCCCTCCCGCAGCAGGTTGATGCCCACCAGCACGTCGAACTCGCCGAGCCGCAGCTGCCGCAGCAGCTCCACCCGCCGCAGCGTGTCCACCTCGGAGTGCAGGTAGCGCACCCGCACCCCCAGCTCCAGGAAGTAGTCCGTGAGGTCCTCGGCCATCTTCTTGGTCAGCGTGGTCACCAGCACCCGCTCGTCGCGCTCGGCGCGTTCGCGGATCTCGCCGACCAGGTCGTCGATCTGGCCCTCGGTCGGTTTCACCACGACCTCCGGATCGACCAGCCCGGTCGGGCGGATGACCTGCTCGACGAACTCGCCGCCAGCGCGGCCCATCTCGTACGGGCCGGGGGTCGCCGACAGGTACACCGTCTGCCCGATCCGGTCGGCGAACTCCTCCCAGGTCAGCGGCCGGTTGTCCATCGCGCTGGGCAGCCGGAAACCGTGCTCGACCAGCGTGCGCTTGCGGGACATGTCGCCTTCGTACATCCCGCCGATCTGCGGCACCGTCTGGTGCGATTCGTCGATGACCAGCATGAAGTCGTCCGGGAAGTAGTCCAGCAGCGTGGCGGGCGCGGTCCCGGCGTCCCGGCCGTCGATGTGCCGCGAGTAGTTCTCGATGCCGGAGCAGAACCCGACCTGGCGCATCATTTCCACGTCGTACTGGGTGCGCATCCGCAGCCGCTGCGCCTCCAGCAGCTTGTTCTGCTTCTCCAGCTTGCCCAGCTGCTCCTCGAGCTCGGACTCGATGCCGCGGATCGCCTTTTCCATCCGCTCCGGCCCGGCCACGTAGTGCGTGGCGGGGAAGATCCGCAGGTCGTCCACCTCGCGCACGATCTCGCCGGTCAGCGGGTGCAGGTAATAGAGCCGCTCGATCTCGTCGCCGAAGAACTCGATGCGCACCGCCAGCTCCTCGTAGGCCGGGATCACCTCGACGGTGTCCCCGCGCACCCGGAACGTCCCGCGGGCGAAGGAGATGTCGTTGCGGGTGTACTGCACGTCCACCAGCGCGCGCAGCAGCAGGTCCCGGTCGATCTCACCGCCGGTCTC
Source organism: Saccharopolyspora sp. SCSIO 74807 (assembly GCF_037023755.1). Taxonomy (NCBI): domain Bacteria; kingdom Bacillati; phylum Actinomycetota; class Actinomycetes; order Pseudonocardiales; family Pseudonocardiaceae; genus Saccharopolyspora; species Saccharopolyspora sp. SCSIO 74807. The sequence goes on from NZ_CP146100.1 coordinate 6,425,251, forward strand.
CAGCTGGATCGAGCGGTCCAGGTACGACTGCGGCGTGCCCAGGCCGTAGATGCACGACACCGAGGACACGACCACGCAGTCCCGCCTGCTGAGCAGGTTCGAGGTCGCCGAGTGCCGCAGCCGCTCCACGTCCTCGTTGATCGAGGAGTCCTTCTCGATGTAGGTGTCGGTCTGCGGGACGTAGGCTTCCGGCTGGTAGTAGTCGTAGTAGCTGACGAAGTACTCGACCGCGTTGTCCGGGAAGAACTCCCGCATCTCGTTGGCCATCTGCGCCGCGAGGGTCTTGTTCGGCTCCAGCACCAGCGTGGGCCGCTGCAGCCGTTCGACCAGCCAGGCAGTGGTGGCCGACTTGCCGGTGCCGGTCGCGCCGAGCAGCACCACGTTGGCCTCGCTGGCGCGGATCCGCCGTTCCAGCGCGTCGATCGCCTCCGGCTGGTCACCCGACGGGTCGTAGTCGCTGACCATCCGGAAGCTGCCGCCGCTGCGCGGGATGTCCCCCACCGGGCGGTGGGTCGTGTCCGCCGGTGTCGGGTACTCAGTCGCGAATGCCACGTGTCCGAGGGTACGAGCCCCCACCGACACGACGCCCGGACCTGATGTTCGCCCCTCCCGTGAGAGGCGTCTCGCGACTTATGGTTGCCACGTGACCACGCAACGCGAGATCGCGGAAAACCTCGGGCTGCCGGTGCACCCGCCGAAGGTCGAGCTGTTCGACCTGGTGCGGGGCACCAACACCGACCCCAAGCAGATCGTTCGTCACGTGGCCGAATACCGGGTGGAGCCGTTCGGGCTCTACCTCGCCCGGCCGGTCCCCGACCACCCGAAGCTGCGGGCGCTGGAATCCTGGCTGCTGCCGGACCACCGCCTGCGGATCACCCGCTGGAACTTCCTGCCCGGCCAATCGAACGGCTGGGACTTCTACGTCGACGTCGCAGCCATCGAACCGGGCCCGGACCACTGGCGCACCGTCGACCACTACCTCGACGTGCAGGTCGCGGAGGGCCGGACCGCGGAGCTGCTGGACGTGGACGAGTACCTGCTCGCGGTGCGGGCGGAACTGCTCGACGAGCGGACCGCGGAGCACGCGATGCGCGCGGCGTGCGCGGCGATGGACGGGCTGGCCCGGTACGGCTACCGGCTCGCCGACTGGCTCCGTTCCGAAGGCGTCGCGCTGAGCTGGCGCGGGCAGCCGTCGCAAGGAACCTGATTTCGACCGATAGCACTACCGCTGAACCGGTGATCATCGCGCGGGCGGCCGAATCGGTACCCGGCGAACGCGCGAAAGTTATGTTAAAGGACGGTACTGAGGATCACATCGGCGGAAATCGACGTTACTGTTTGAGGCCGTGGGTACCGCAGTCGCTCCTCAGTTGGTCGACGTGATCGACCTGTTCAGTGCGCAACGTTCCCATTCCTCCGGTTCCAGCGTCCCGCTGAATCGCTGCCAAGTGGAGCCGTGGGGCTTGTCGGTGGAGTGCGCGACGCCGGCGGACCCGGTGCACGAGGGCGAGGTGAGCTGGCTGCTGCCGGACCACGGCCTGCGGCTCACGCGGCGCCGCGCCCGGCACTGGACCACCCGGCGCGAACCCAGCACGATCACCGCCGCGCTGATCGAGCACGACACGCGATCGTGGGTCACCACGGACCTGCTGCTCGGGCTGCAGGTGCCGGACCACGGTTCGGCCCGCATCGTGCATGCCGAGGAGTTCGCCACCGCGGTCTCGGCGGGCATGATCCGGCTCAACCAGGCCGATTATGCGCTGCACACGGTGTACCGGCTGTTCGTCGAGCTGAGCAGGCACCGGGACGTCAGCCGGTGGCTCGCGCACCTCGGGATCTTCGACCTGTGGTGAGCCGCGCCGGTCAGTCCGGCGCCACCCAGCCGACGCGCGAGGCCCATTCCTGCGCGCTCGGCAAGGCTTCGACGAACCACGGTTCCTTCGCCGCCGCGTAGCGCTCATGATCCGGGTCTTCGGCGAACCGCTGGGCCAGCTCCCGCTTAACCCTGGAGTAGTCCGCCCGAGCCGCCTCGTCGTCCCGCAACCAGTCGCGGAACAGCAGCGCGACCCGCTGCCCCGGGGATCCCTGGACCCGCAGGTGCAGGTTCACCGGGGAGCCCGGGTCCGCCGCGTTGTGGTAGCGCTTGAGCCACTGGTCCGGATCGGGGGCGAACGAGTGCGGGTGGTCGCGCCGGATCCCGTCGTCGACCGGGAATCCCGCCTCCCCCAAGGCTTCCGCGATGGCGTCGGCGTCGTCCAGCGACCGGACGGTCAGCTGCAGATCGATGACGTCCTTCGCTGGCAGCCCGGGGACCGCGGTCGAACCGACGTGGTCGACCCGCACCGCTTTGTCCCCCGCCGCCTGCCGGATCCGGGCACCGAGCCGCCGCGCGGTCCGCGGCCACTCCGGGTCCGGTTCGACGATCCGCGGCGGCCGTTGCGGGGCGCGCCGTCCCGTGCGCACGTTCTGCTCGAAGGGAACCAGCCGCTGCGACCACAACCGGTCTACCTCGGCCACCAGGTCCTGCACCGGCCCGGAGTTGTCCAGCCACACGTCGGCCGCCTCGCGGCGTTGCTCGTCGGTCGCCTGCGAGCGGATCCGCGCCCGCGCGTCCTCGATGTCCAAGCCCCGGTCGACCAACCGCCGCACCCGGTCCTGTTCGGGGGCGTCCACGATGAGCACGAGGTGGTAATTCGGCGCGTAACCGTTCTCGACCAGCAGCGGAACGTCGTGCACCACGACCGCGTCCGCGGGCGCCTGCGCCATCCGCTCGGCGGTCAACGCGCCGATCCTGGGGTGCGTGATCGCGTTCAGGTCGGCCCGCGCCTGGTCGTCGCCGAACACCTTCTTCGCCATCGCCGGCCGGTCCAGCGCGCCTTCCGGCGTCACGATGTCCGGCCCGAAGCGATCCACCAGCTCGGCCAGGCCCGCACTGCCCGGCTCCACCACTTGCCGCGCCAGCTTGTCCGCGTCGATGAGCACCGCACCGCACTGCACCAGCCGCGCCGCCACCGTCGACTTGCCCGATCCGATCCCGCCGCTGAGGCCCACCCGCAACATGCGGCCCATCCTGCCAGCCCTCGATACCGGCCCCGAAGTTCGCACTTCAGCCCACGCGGCTGCGGTTCCGTCGAGCGACCACCTGCGCAGCACGAACTCGACAACGGCCGGACGCGAAACGGCCCCGCACCTGCGGACAGGTGCGGGGCCGTGCGCTATCCGTACCGGGTCGACCGGTCTGCGCGGATCAGGCGCCGCCGGAGAGCTTCTCCCGCAGCGCGGCGAGCTGCGCGTCGCTGGCCAGCGAGCCCGCGTCCTCCTGCTGCTCGGACGAGGAGGCCGCGGACGAGTAGTTCCCGCCGCCCTGCGCCTCGCCGGAGCCGGCAGCGGCACCGCCGCCGCCACCCCCGCCGGAGGCACTCTCGGCAGCAGCTTCCGCGTCGGCCTCGGCGGCCTTCTGGACCTGCTTCATGTGCTGCTCGTAGCGGGACAGCGCCTCGGAGTACTGCCGCTCCCACTCCTCGCGCTGGGTCTCGTAGCCCTCCTGCCACTCCGCGGTCTCCGGGTCGAAGCCCTCGGGGTAGATGTAGTTGCCCTCGTTGTCGTACTCGGCGGCCATGCCGTACTGCGTGGGGTCGAACTCGGAGTCCGGCGTGAAGCCCTCGTTGGCCTGCTTCAGCGACAGCGAGATCCGGCGGCGGTCCAGGTCGATGTCGATGACCTTGATCATCACGTCGTCGCCGACCTGCACGACCTGCTCCGGGATCTCCACGTGGCGCTCGGCCAGCTCGGAGATGTGCACCAGGCCCTCGATGCCCTCGTCGACCCGGACGAACGCGCCGAACGGCACCAGCTTGGTGACCTTGCCCGGCACGATCTGGCCGATCGCGTGGGTGCGGGCGAACTGCCGCCACGGGTCTTCCTGCGTCGCCTTCAGCGACAGCGAGACGCGCTCGCGGTCCATCTCGACGTTGAGGACCTCGACCGTGACCTCCTGGCCGACCTCGACGACCTCGCTCGGGTGGTCGATGTGCTTCCAGGACAGCTCGGAGACGTGCACCAGACCGTCGACACCACCGAGGTCCACGAACGCACCGAAGTTGACGATGGAGGACACCACGCCCTTGCGGACCTGGCCGTTCTGCAGCTGGTTGAGGAACTCGCTGCGCACCTCGGACTGCGTCTGCTCCAGCCAGGCGCGACGGGACAGCACCACGTTCTTGCGGTTCTTGTCCAGCTCGATGATCTTGGCTTCGAGCTCGCGGCCGACGTAGGGCTGCAGGTCCCGGACGCGGCGCATCTCGACCAGCGACGCGGGCAGGAAGCCGCGCAGCCCGATGTCGAGGATGAGGCCGCCCTTGACGACCTCGATGACGGTGCCGCGCACCGGCTCGTCCTTCTCCTTGAGCTCCTCGATCGTGCCCCAGGCGCGCTCGTACTGGGCGCGCTTCTTGGACAGGATCAGGCGGCCTTCCTTGTCCTCCTTCTGGAGGACCAGGGCCTCGACGAAGTCGCCGACCGCGACGACCTCGGCCGGGTCCACGTCGTGCTTGATCGACAGTTCCCGGGACGGGATGACGCCCTCGGTCTTGTAACCGATGTCGAGCAGCACCTCGTCGCGGTCGACCTTGACGATGGTGCCCTCGACGATGTCGCCGTCGTTGAAGTACTTGATGGTTTGGTCGACGGCGGCGAGGAAGTCCTCCTCCGTCCCGACGTCGTTGACCGCGACCTGCGGCTTGGTAGCGGCTGCAGCCGGGACGGTGGTGGTGTCGGTGGACATCAGGTGGGTTGCTCCGGTACGGATAGTTTTGTCGGTTGCCTGTGCGGTTCACCCCGCAGCGGCCGGCGGCTCGCCACCGGCCGATCCGGCAGACCTTCCAGCCTGGCAGACCACCCGGCGCGCACCGGCGCCGACCCCTTCGGGGTTGCGCCCTGGATCTTAGACTCCGGAGCCGACACCGCGACGAGCGGAACCGGCGAGAACCACGTCCCCGGTACGGCTCAGCCTTGCTGATCGGCCCCAGTTCGCTGCGTCGGCGGGTCTCCGCCGACGATCCCTGGTCGCTGCGGCCCGCCCAGTCCGGTTCCGGGAGTCCGATTCCGGGCAGCCGGTGCCGGTTCCGCGCGGGCCGCCTCTGGTCGAACGCTGAACCCCCCACCGGTAATCCCGATCAGGGCACGGCTCCCGACCTGGTAGTTCCGTCCGTCCCGGTCGTGGCGGTGATCGCTCGGTCGGATCAGCGGCGGACCGGGCCGTGGCGGGTTTCCCAGCCGGAATGCACGGAGACGTTAAGACCCACGGCGCGGGCGGTATCGTACGCGGCCGTGCGATCGCCGGGCAAACCACATACCGGCGCAGTTGGCGAATCACAGGACTGGCGATGCCGAACCAGGAACCCGATGCCGCCGGATCTCCGACCGGCCCGGCGCAGAACGAACCACCGGACGGTGGTTCCGAGCACGCTGCCGCGGAACTCGCGCTGGGCACCACGGGTGTGAGCAAGCGCACCGCGGGCACGGTCGAATCCCGCTTGGCGAGCCGGGCGTGGTGGGACGCCGACGCGGACGATTACCAGGCCGAGCACGGCGAATTCCTCGGCGCCGAAGACTTCGTCTGGTGCCCGGAGCGCCTCCGGGAAGCCGATGCGGGCCTGCTCGGCGACGTCGCGGGAAAGCGCGTCCTGGAGGTCGGCTGCGGCTCGGCGTCGTGTTCGCGCTGGCTGGCCCGCCGAGGTGCGGAACCGGTGGCGTTGGACATTTCCGCCGGCATGTTGCGGCACGCGCGCGACGGCGCAGCGGCCACCGGCGTGGAAGTGCCGCTGGTGCAGGCCAGCGCGGACCTGCTGCCGTTCGCCGCGGGCAGCTTCGACCTGGCGTGCTCCGCGTTCGGCGGGGTGCCGTTCGTGGCGGACTCCGGCGCGGTGTTCGGCGAGGTCGCGCGGGTGCTGCGGCCCGGCGGGCGCTGGGTGTTCTCGGTGACTCATCCGATGCGGTGGATCTTCCCGGACGATCCCGGCCCCGGCGGGCTCACCGTCACCCAGCCCTACTTCGACCGCACTCCGTACCTGGAGGTCAACGGGCTCGGGCAGGCCACCTACGTGGAGCACCACCGCACGCTCGGCGACTACGTGCGCCAGCTCGCCGCAGCCGGCTTGCGGCTGGTGGATCTGATCGAGCCGGAGTGGCCGAAGGGCGCCACGCACACCTGGGGCCAGTGGAGCCCGCTGCGCGGCAAGCTCTTCCCCGGCACCGCGATCTTCTGCTGCACGCTCGACGAGCAGTAGCCCGGTCCCGCGCCGCGGCTGCCAGAATCCGGGTCACCCCGGCACGACAGGAGGTTCGGCGGACGTGGGCGGCGCGCAGGATCTGGTGGACCGGCAGTGCGCGCGGTTCCGCGGGCTGGATCCGCAGCTGCCGGACGACTACCTGTTGCCCAAGGGCGACCCGCTGATGGCCCGCTTGCCCGGTGGCGAGCCGGTGGCGGGCCTGGTGGCGCACACCCACAATCCGCCCGGTTCGGCGCAGAGCCTGTGGCAGGCGTCGGACGTCTTCGAGCTCTTCCCGCTGCTGGGTGATCACCCGCGCGCCGGCATGGACGGCGTGCTGGGGGCCTGGCGGGAGTGGCTGGCGGCTCGTTCGATCCCCGCCGAGGACTCGTCCTGCGTGGTCACTTGGCCCAGCCGGGACGTGCAGGCCACCCGGGCGCTGCTGGATCACGGTTTCGCGCCGCTGTCCTGCATGGCGATCCGCCCGCCGACCCCGGACACCGTTACGGAACTACCTGGTACCGTAAAAGTGCGCCGCGCCGGACGGGCCGATCTGGACGCCGTCGTCGAACTCGCGATCGCCGAGCACGATTACGCCGCCCTCGTCGGCACGTCGGTGCCCCGCCCGGGAGCCGGTGACCTCAAGCGCATCGCCGCGCGCCAGCGGCTGCACTCCGGCACCGACCCGGTGTGGCTGGCCGAACAGGACGGGACGCCGATCGCGCTCGCCGAATGCGGCTGGGTCGACACCGCCCGCCAGCCCGGCGGGCACCGGTTGCGCCGGGGGCTGTGGGCCTACGTGAACTGCTTGTCGGTGCACGAGCAGGCCCGCGGGGGCGGCGTGGGGCAGCGGCTGATGGCCGTGGCGCACGAGGAGTTCGTCCGCGCCGGAGCCGTCGGCAGCTTCCTCTACTACAACCCGCCGAATCCGCTGTCCTCGGTGTTCTGGCCGCGCCAGGGCTACCGGCCGCTGTGGACCATGTGGGAGGTGCGCCCCGCGACCGCGCTGCGCTGATCTCCCACGCCGAGAAGGAGTCGAGACGACGTCGTGGAGATCGCCGCAGAAGCAGTCGAAGTCGTCGGCGCGCACAGCACCTTGCTCGCGCCCACCTCGATGCGCGTGTCCAGCGGAGAACTGCTGGTCGTGACCGGTGAACCGAACTCCGGGCACACCGCATTGGCACTGGCGCTGTCCGGCAGGCTGCGTCCCGCCCGCGGTTCGGTGCGGATCGACGGCCGCGCCGACCCGAAGGCGCTGCGCCGCGCCGTCGCGGTCGTCGACGCGCCGGAGATCACCGAGCCGGAGCCGAGCGTGCCGGTGCGGACCGTGGTCGCCGAGGGGCTCAGCCTCGCCGGCCGCCGCGCCGGACGCGCCGCGGTGCGTTCCTGGCTGGCCGCGCACGAGCTGGCCGAGCACACCTCGACCCGGATGGAGAACCTGCCCGCCGCCGAACGCACCCGGCTGCTGATCGACCTGGCGTGCGCCGCGAAGCGCACCACCGCGCTGGTGCTGGACAGCCCGGACCGGCACGGCGGCGACCCGCACGCCTGGTACGAGCTCGCGCGGCGGGAAAGCCGCAGGCAGCGCGCGGTGGTCGTGCTGTGCTCCGCGCATTCCGCCGACCGGCTCGCCCTCGTCCCCCAAGCTCGCATCGGCGCGGACGGCCGCGCCGCCGAAGAAGGTGCCCGATGACCACGTTCCGCCTGACCATGACCGAGCTGCGCAGGCTCACCTCCGGCAGGTTGCCGCGACTGGCCCTGGTCGCCATCACGCTGGTGCCGCTGCTGTACGGCGCGATGTACCTCTACGCCAACTGGGACCCCTACAACCGGCTCGACTCGGTGCCCGCCGCAGTCGTGATCGACGACGCGGGCGGGCAGCGCCAGGACGGCAGCACGCTCAACGCGGGTGACCGCGTTTACGACGAACTGGCCGGTTCCGGTTCCTTCGACTGGCACCGCACCGGCGAACGCGACGCCGAGCAGGGCGTGCAGCAGGGCCGCTACACGTTCGCGCTGGTTGTGCCGAAGGACTTCTCGGCCGCGCTGCTCTCGCCGGGGGAGTTCGAGCCGCGGCAGGCGCAGCTGCGGCTGGTCACCAACGACACGAACAACTACTTGATCTCCACCATCGCCGACAAGGTCGCCGGTGAGGTGCGCAAGGCCGTGGCCGGCGACGCGGGCACCGAAGCCGCCGACCAGCTGCTGCTCGGCTTCGGCACGGTGCACGACAAGACCGTGCAGGCCGCCGACGGTGCCGGGAAGCTCGCCGACGGCGCGACGCAGCTGCGCGACGGCATCGGCACCGCCGAGCAGGGCACCGGTCAGCTCTCCGCCGGGGCGCACCGGCTGCTGGACGGCCAGCAGCAGCTGGTGGACGGATCAGGGCAGCTAGTCGACGGCACCGGGCGGCTCAGCGCCGGAGCCGATCAGCTGCACAACGGGCTGCAGCAACTGCAGCAGCGCACCGCACCGCTGCCGGAGCAGACCGCGAAGCTCGCCGACGGCGCCGACAAGGTCGCCGACGGCAACGAGAAGCTCGCGGGCACCGCGGACAAGCTCGGCGAAGCCTCGCAGCGGTTCGTCGACAACCTCGAGCAGAACAAGACCCGCATCGCGAACCAATTGCGCTCCACCGGCGCCGACGAACAGACCGTGCAGCGCGTGCTGGACGGCCTGGACCAGCTGAACCAGCCGATCACCGACACGAACGACCAGGTGCAGGGCCAGATCGGGCAGCTGGACGCGCTCGCCGACGGTTCCCGCCAGGTCGCCGACGGCAACCGGAAGCTCGCCGAATCGACGCCCGCGCTCACCGGCGCCATCGGGCAGCTCACCGACGGGTCCGGAACGCTCTCCGGCGGTGCCGCCCAGCTGGGCTCCGGTGCCCAGCGGTTGCACACCGGGCAGCAGCAGGCGCTCGACGGAACCGGTGCGCTCACCGACGGCGCGGACCGGCTCGATGGCGGTGCGCAGCAGCTCGCCGACGGCTCCGGGAAGCTCGAGAACGGTTCGCACACCCTCGCCGACGAACTCGGCAAGGGCGCCAAGGACATCCCGGACCTCGACGACAAGACCAGGACGGACACCGCGCGGACCATCGGCGACCCGGTCGCGGTGGACAACCAGGCGCAGGTCAAGGCGGCCACCTACGGCGCGGGGCTCGCCCCGTTCTTCATGGGCCTGGCGTTGTGGATCGGCGGGTTCGTGCTGTTCCTGATCATGCGTCCGCTGTCGCAGCGCGCGCTGGCAGGCGGGGTGGCGCCGTGGAAGATCGCCTTCGGCGGCTGGCTGCCCGCGGCGATCGTGGGTGCGGCGCAGGCGGTGCTGCTCTACCTCGTGGTGGTGTTCGGAGTCGGCGTGCAGCCCGCGCACCCGTGGCTGACGGTCGGGTTCCTACTGCTCACATCATTCGCGTTCACCGCGGTGGTGCACGCGCTGAACGCAGCGTTCGGAGCGCGCGGGAAGTTCATCGCGCTGGTGATCCTGGTGCTGCAACTGGTCACCGCGGGCGGCACGTTCCCGTGGCAGACCACGCCGGCACCGCTGCACCCGCTGCACAACGTGCTGCCGCTGAGCTACGTGGTGACCGGCCTGCGGCACCTGCTCTACGGCGGCCAAGACCTGGCCGCGGCGGGCACGTCGGCGTGGGTGCTGGTGGCTTACTTGGCGGCGGGCCTGCTGCTGAGCACCGCGGCCGCGTGGCGCCAGCGGGTGTGGACACCAGCCCGGTTGAAACCCGAACTGTCCTTGTGAACCGGACGAGGAAGGGGCCGGAGGTGCGCACCTCCGGCCCCTTTTGCCGCGCGACTCAATCGGTGACGGCGGACGCCTCGGCTTCTTCGTCGTAGCGGGCGACCTCGAGCAGGTTGCCGTCCGGGTCCCGCAGGTACAGCGACGTGATCGGACCGGCCGCACCGGTGCGCCCCACCGGGCCTTCCTCGATCCGGACGTCGTTGGCGCGCAGGTGCTCCTGAACCTCGCTGATCGGCTGCTCGGTGACCAGGCACAGGTTCGCCGAGCCGGGAACCGGGTGCGTGGCGGTGGGTTCCACCAGTTCGCTGGCCGCGTGCAGCTTGATGGTCTGGTCGCCGAAGCTCACCGCACGGCGGTCGCCGGGGAAGGTCACCGTCCGCATCCCGAGGATCCGCTCGTAGAACTCCGCAGCCCGATCGACATCGGCCACGGTGAGCACCAGGTGGTCCACTCTGTCGATGTTGATCATTTTCCTCCTCCGGGGCGTCGAGCCCCGGTTCGCCGGGCGCGCACCGCGCACCGCAGTCGTCGGCATCCGTTGTTCCGCAAAGGAGGCAGGCTATCCCCCGTATCACCCGAAAGGCTCAGCTGGGGCCCGCCTGCTCGCGTCCCGCCATCTCAATGGCTGGGACGCGCTCGGCGCGGGCGAATGATCGTTTCGTGATCGACCCGAAATCCGCCGACCGGCCCGCCGGTTCCGCGGAACCCGGGTCCGCCCGGCTCAGTGCGCCGCGGCGTCCCAGGATCCGCCGACACCGACCGAGACCTCCAGCGGAACGTCCAGCGGATGCGCCGCCCCCATCTGCTCCCGCACGATCCGCTCCACCTCGGCCCGCTCGCCCTCGGCCAGTTCGATGATCAGCTCGTCGTGCACCTGCAGCAGCATCCGCGAGCGCAGCCCCGACTCCGCCAGCGCGCGGTGCACGCCCAGCATCGCCACCTTGATGATGTCGGCCGCACTGCCCTGGATCGGCGCGTTCAGCGCCATGCGCTCCGCCATTTCCCGGCGCTGCCGGTTGTCGCTGAGCAGGTCCGGCAGGTAGCGGCGACGGCCCAGGATCGTCGCGGTGTAGCCGTCCTCCCGTGCCTTCGCCACCACCTCGTGTAGGTAGTCCCGCACCCGGCCGAAGCGGGCGAAGTAGGCGTCCATCTGCGCCTTCGCCTCCTCCGCCGAGATCCGCAGCTGCTGCGCGAGCCCGTATGCGGAGAGCCCGTAGGCCAGCCCGTAGGACATGGCTTTCACCCGGCGCCGCAGCTCCTGGTCGACCTCCCCGATCGGCACCCCGAACGCCTGCGAGGCCACGAAGCTGTGCAGGTCCTCACCGGTGCGGAACGCCTCGATGAGACCTTCGTCGCCGGACAGGTGCGCCATGATCCGCATCTCGATCTGGCTGTAGTCGGCGGTCATCAGCTGCGCGTAGCCGCCGCCGACGACGAAGACCTCCCGGATCCGGCGGCCTTCCTCGGTGCGGATCGGGATGTTCTGCAGGTTCGGCTCGGTCGAGGACAACCGGCCGGTCGCGGCGATGGTCTGGTTCAGCGTGGTGTGGATGCGGCCGTCCGCGGCGATGGACTTGACCAGCCCTTCCACCGTGGTCTTGAGCCGGGTGGCGTCCCGGTGCTCCAGCAGGTGCTGCAGGAACGGGTGCTCGGTCTTCTCGTAGAGCCCTTGCAGCGCTTCCGCGTCGGTGGTGTAGCCGGTCTTGGTGCGCTTGGTCTTCGGCATCCCGAGTTCGTCGAACAGCACCACCTGCAGCTGCTTCGGCGAGCCGAGGTTGATCTCCTTGCCGATCACCGCGTAGGCCTCCTGCGCGGCCTGCTTGACCCGCCCGGCGAAGTGCGCGCCGAGCTCGTCGAGCCGCCACGCGTCGACCGCGATGCCCGCGGCCTCCAGCTCGCCGATCACCTCCAGCAGCGGCAGTTCCAGGTCGGTGAGCAGCCCGGCGCTGTCGATCGCGGAGAGCTCGGAGTCCAGCGCGTCCGCCAGTTCGCCCACCGCGCGCGCCCGGACCAGCTCGGCGGCCGCCGCGTTCGCCTTCTCCTGCTCCTCGTCGGCGAGCAGGGACAGCTGGCCATCGCCGCCGTCCTGCTCGGCCCGCAGCTCGCGCTGCAGGTAGCGCACCACCAGATCGGGCAGGTCGAACGACCGCTGCCCGGGCCGCACCAGGTAGGCGGCCAGCGCGGTGTCGCTGGTCAGGCCCGCCAGTTCCCAGCCGCGGTTGCGGATCGCGTGCAGCGGGCCTTTGACGTCGTGCGCGGCCTTCGGCAGCGCCGGGTCGGCCAGCCAGTCCACCAGCGCCTTCTCGTCGTCCGGGGTGAGCTCGGTGACGTCGGCGTACACACCGGCTCCGTGCTGGTTGACCAGCGCCAGGGTGCGCAGGTCACCGCCGCCGGTGCTCCAGGTACCGGTGCAGGTCATCCCGACGCGCGCGCCGTCGGCGGCGTGCTCGCCGAGCCATCCGGCCAGCGCACCGGGCTCCACGGGACCGCCGGTGACCTCGAAGCCTTCCTCGACTTCGGGTTCGGCCGAGGAGAGCGTCGCGAACAGCCGCTCCCGCAGCACCCGGAACTCCAGGTCGTCGAACAGCCGGTGCACCGCGTCCCGGTCCCACTGGGCGAGCACCAGCTCGTCCGGGGCCACCCCCAGCGGCACCTCCTTGACCAGCTCGGTCAGTTCCCGGTTCAGCTGCACGGCCGCGAGGTGTTCCCGCAGCGCGTCGCCCGCTTTGCCCTTGACCTCGTCGACCCGGTCGACCAGCTCGTCCAGCGAACCGAACTGCTGGATCCACTTGGTCACGGTCTTCTCCCCGACTCCGGGGATCTTCGGCAGGTTGTCCGATGGGTCCCCGCGCAGCGCGGCGAAATCCGGGTACTGCTGCGGCGAGAGGCCGTACTTGTCCTGCACGGCCTGCGGGGTGAAGCGGGTGAGCTCGGAGACGCCCTTGGTCGGGTACAGCACCGTGACCTGGTCGTCGACCAGCTGCAGGGAGTCGCGGTCGCCGGTGCAGATGGAAACCCGGAAGCCTTCCGCGGTGGCCTGCTCGGTCAGCGTCGCGATCACGTCGTCGGCCTCGAAGCCCTCCATGCTCAGCACCGGCACCGAAAGCGCGCCCAGCACGTCCTGGATCAGGCTGACCTGCCCGCGGAACTCGTCCGGGGTGGTGCTGCGATTCGCCTTGTAGTCGGCGAACTTCTCGCTGCGGAAGGTTTTGCGGGACACGTCGAAGGCGACCGCGAAGTGCGTGGGCTGCTCGTCGCGCAGCAGGTTGATCAGCATCGAGGTGAAGCCGTAGACCGCGTTGGTGTGCTGGCCGGTGCCGGTTTGGAAGTTCTCCTTCGGCAGGGCGTAGAACGCTCGGTAGGCCATGGAGTGGCCGTCGATCAGCAGCAGTCGTCGGTCTTCTGAAGCCATCACGCCGCCGAAGTCTAGGCTGAGCCACCGACAGCACGTGCGGCGAGGCGCGAGGAGAGGTGAAGCGTGACCGCGACCGAGGATGAGCAGGCGGGCAACGCCGGGATGGACCAGGTGCAGGCCCCGGACAGCGGCCAGTTGCAGCGGCGGATGGGCATCGAATTCGTCGAGTGGTCACCGGAACGTGTGGTGGCGACGATGCCGGTGGAGGGCAACCGCCAGCCCTACGGCCTGCTGCACGGCGGGGCAAACGCGGTGCTTGCCGAGTCGGTCGGTTCCATCGCGGCCGCGCTGCACGCGGGCGAGGACCGGATCGCGATGGGCCTGGAGCTGTCCTGCACGCACCACCGCGGCCCCACCGAAGGAGTCGTGACCGGTACCGCGACCCCGCTGCATCGGGGCCGCAGCACCGCGACTTACGAGATCGCGATCGTCGACGAGCGGGACAAGCGGACCTGCACGGCGCGGCTGACCTGCGTGCTGCGCGACCGGCCCTGATCACGACCGGCGCTGATCACGACCGGCGCTGATCACTCGAGGTTGTCCAGCACCGCCTGGGCCACGGCCTTCATCGTGGTCCGGCGGTCCATGGCGGTGCGCTGCAGCCAGCGGAAGGATTCCGGCTCGGAGAGGTTGTGCTTGCTCATCAGCAGGCCCTTGGCGCGCTCGATGGTCTTGCGCGCCTCCAGCCGCTCGCTGAGGTCGGCGACCTCGGCCTCCAGCGCCTGCACTTCGGTGAACCGGGACACCGCGAGTTCGACCGCGGGCACCAGGTCCCGCTTCGCGAACGGCTTGACCAGGTAGGCCATCGCCCCCGCGTCGCGGGCGCGCTCGACCAGGTCGCGCTGGCTGAACGCGGTGAGGATCACCACCGGCGCGATCCGCTCCCCCGCGATGTTCGATGCGGCCTCGATCCCGTCCATCTTCGGCATCTTGATGTCCAGGATCACCAGGTCCGGCCGCAGCTCCTCGGCCAGCCGCACGGCTTCCTGCCCGTCCCCGGCCTCGCCGACGACCTGGTATCCCTCTTCTTTGAGCATCTCCACCAGATCGAGTCTGATCAACGCCTCGTCCTCGGCCACGAGTACGCGACGTTCGACGGGCTTGGCCTCGCGTGGGTCCTCGGCAGCCGGCGTGGTCACCGGGTCCTCCTGGGGTAGTTCTGACACGGTCCAGTGCGTTGGTCACCGGAAAGTTCAGCTTACCGGCCACACCCGAAGGCCGAGATGACCAGGGAGGGTGACCATGCCGACACCGGTTCGACCATCCGCCCGGCCCGACCTGCGTGATCATCCGCGAGTCGCCCAGTGGTCCGCGGCGTCCGCCAGGGCCCGCCGGATCCGTTCCTGCTCCCGGCTTCCCGTGGTCGGCAGCCGCAGGATCGGCATGTCGTGCTCCCGGAAGATCGCGTCCTTGACCCCGTCCCGCTCCAGTTGGGCCGGGTTGTCCTCGTGGTACTTGAAGCCGTCGACCTCGATCGCCAGCAGCGCCTGGTTCGTCACGCGGTTGTAGACGACGAAATCGACCGAAGAGCGGTGCTTGACGAGTGTCCGTTGCCGCTGCGTGAGCCGGCTCTGGTCGGGGAACAGGTTCTTCAGCAGGACCTGGGGCACCGCGGTGAGGTGCTCGTTTCCCTCCTCGCCGAGGATTTCGCCGAGCACCGTCCACGCGATGTTCTCGGAGGGGTACTCGGTCCGGCGCAGGGTTCGTTTTCTCAACGCCTCCAACCGCTGCGAGAAATCCTGGTAGAGCAGGTCGAAGATCGAGATGATCGAGCTGTCCGCCACGCCATCGCCGAGGTCCTGGTAGCGGATGTAGCCGACCAGATCCCGGATGTGGCGGCTGAGCGGCATCATGTCGTGGTTGGTGACCAGGACGAACCGCTGCTTCGCCCGGGACACCGCCACGTTGATCAGCTTCGGCTCGTCCACGAACGGCAGCCCGGTCCGGCCGTACCGGGTCTCGTCGAGGACCGTGGTCAGCACGACCATCTCCTTCTGCCTGCCCTGGAACTTGTGCACGGTGTTGACGTCGATCCCGTCGAGGACGTCACCCGCCTTGTCGCTCTGCAACCGGTACGGGGTCGTGACGCCGATGTCCGCATCCGCGATTCCGCCGCGGTGCTGCGGGATCACCTCGGCTTCGATGACGTCCACCTCGCGCTGGTTCGAGCGGCCCCCTTCGCGGTGCTTGCGCATGTGGTTGCCCTCGGCAGTGCGCCACACGAGCATCGAGCGCTCGGCGCCGCCGCTGGTGTACGGGATGAGCTCGTTGTCGTAGAACTTCTTGTTGCAAAAACCGATGATCGCCGGGGAACACCGGTAGTGCTCCCGCAGCAGCGTTCGCGGGAGCGCGTCGTCGCCGTGGATTTCCCGCAGCGAGTCCAGGAGGCTGTTGCGGCAGTCGTAAGCGGGACTCGGCGGTTGGAGGTCCTCCGCCGGCTTCGGTGCGATCGGGGCCAGTTGCCGCGCGTCTCCGACCACGACGAGATTGCGGCAGCACGCCAGCGCCAGCCCGGCGACGATCGGGTCGACCTGCGAAGCCTCGTCGATGATCAGGTAGTCGAGCAGGACTCCGCTCGCTATGCTGTCCGCGAGCGAGTGGCAGGTGCTCAGCACGACCGGGTAGTCCGCGAGGAAGTCCTGGAACTCGTTGCCCCGCTTGTACTTGTCCTGCCGATAGGTCTTGCGCGGACGGTTCCGGTACCGAGAACCGAGTTCGGCGCGCAGGGCCCGGATCGAAAGATCCCGGTGCTCTTCCGCGAGCGCCCCGAATTCCGCCCGCTCCAGGCCGTCGTCGAGTCGGCGGAGCTGTTCGTCCAACTCGGCGATCCGCTTTTCGTAGTACGCGCGCTGGAGCCGCACGACCACGTCGGTGTCCCCGGGGTCGATCCCGCGCAGCGATCCGTATTTGAAGTACTTCCGGATCCGCCGCAGCAGCCCCGGCCGGGCACCGTTGCGTTCCAGGTCGCTTTCGGCCAGGTAGTCCAGGACGCGGGCGGACGAGCGGCGCAGCAGCGGCAGCCCTTCCAGGTCGGGTAGCTCCTCACGGCGCAGGTGCTGCTCGAAGTGCCGCAGTTCCAGCCGGTACGCCTCGACCTCCTGGCGGAGCTCGGCGCTGCGCCGCTCGTCCCGCTGCAACCGGCGCAGCCGATCGTCCACTTCGGCCAGCCGCGCGGGATCGGGGTTTTCCGGGGTCTCGGCGGCGAATGCGCGAACCTGCTCGTTGCGGGTGGTCTGGCCGGCGAAGAACTTCGCTTGCTTGTCCTTGTTTCCGAGGTTGGCGAGCACGTGCCCGAAGCCGAGCTCGGCGAGCTTCTCCTGCACGTTGTCCACGGCGGCGTTGGTGTGCGAGACCACTGCCACGGTTTCGCGCCGGACGACGACGTTCGCGATCAGGTTCAGGATCGTCTCGGTCTTGCCGGTGCCTGGCGGGCCTTCGATGACCGACAGGTCGTGGGTGAGCGCCCCGTCCACCGCCGCGCGCTGGCTGAGGTTGCAGCGGAACGGAAAGATCGGGGCGGTGCCCGCCTCCCGGGTCCGGATCGGGGCGGCCGAGAGGTAGGAACGCAGCGCGCTCTCCGGATGGATGAACTCCAACCTTTCGTACGGGCGCCGCAACGGATCACCCGCGGGGAGCCCCGCCACGACCGCGTTCCAGTAGTCGCGCACCCCGGCCTCGAGTCCTGTCGGCGGAGGGCAGTTCAGCACCCGCACCTGGGCCGCCGGATAGCAGCGGTGGTCCTCACCCCGCTGCGTCCGGTAGAAGACCCGAGACCACGCACCTTCCGCTCCGGAGAACGTGCAGACCTCCACGGCGCTCGACCACACGGCGCCGTTCACCTCGACCCGCTCGTGTTCACCGACGACTACCTGCTCCGGACCGGCGAGGATCGAAACGCGCTCCGGGCGGTACGCGTACCGGCGGCCACCGTTGAACACGATGCCGACCTTCCCGTCGGCCGAATCGTGTCCGGACACATCTCGCGTCTGGTCCTGGAACCGCCCGGACTGATCTTGGATCAGGACGGCTTCGCAACGTGGATCGATCACGCTGGTCTCCTCGGTGCGGAGCTCACCGGCGCCGCACGACCGCGGGCGACAGCCCCGGTAACGCGACGCGGCACGGCCACCGGGCACTACAGCAGACGATCGACGCCACCTCCGGCGAATGCACCGACATCACCCGATCGGCGCCCGGTCGGCGATCACTGCGGACCGGACCGTCCCGCCGAGAGCGCGCCCAGCCGAAGCCAGGGGCTCGTAGACGCCCTGCGCAGGCCACATGCGAACCCCGCCCACAACCTTTGATCAAGCCCACGCTAGGCTGTTCCCTCAAGCCCCCGTAGCCCAACCGGCAGAGGCGGCGGACTCAAAATCCGTACAGTGTCCGTTCGAATCGGACCGGGGGCACCCCGCCTGAACAGGCGTTACAACCGAACACAGCGATCATGGAACTGATCCGTGGGCATGGCCTTGGGCACGAGTATACTCAAGGCCATGAGTGCTGCTCGCCCGAACTCGCGGCCCAAGGGCAACATCGAGGAGCGCGGCGGCGCGCTTCGCGTACGGCTATACGCCGGGACCGACCCCGTCACCGGTCGACAGAGCTACCTCCGCGCCACCATCCCCGGCACGAACAAGGCCGCCTGGGATAAGGCAGACGCGAAGCTCGCCGAGTTCCGCACGCAAGTGGCCAAGCAGCGGTCGGCGCAGTCCTCGGTGAAGCTCAGTTACGCGCTCGATGAGTGGCTGCGGACGACAGAGCTTGCTGAGAGCACACGGCACACGTACGAGGGCTACGTCTCGCGCACGATCGAACCGGCACTCGGCGGCGTCGCGGTGAACAAGCTGACCGCCCGAATGCTGGAAACCTTCTACACGGAGTTGCGCCGCTGCCGTGCCCGCTGCAACGGCAAGCCCAGCATCGAGAAGCACGCCAAAGCAGACGAGCACGACTGCGCGGAAGCAGGCTGCAAACCGCACTCGTGCAAGCCGATGGGCAACTCCACCGTTCGCCAGATTCACGCCATCCTCAGCGGCACGCTCGACGCCGCCGAACGCTGGGACTGGATCAGCTCCAACCCGGCACGGGTCGCACGCAAGCCGAAGCAGAAACGACCTGAACCCGACCCGCCCACTCCGGCCGAAGCCGCACGGCTCTCGGAAAGGGCGTTCGAGATGGACGAGGACTGGGGAACGCTGGTGTGGCTGGCCATGACGACCGGGATGCGCCGCGGCGAACTCGTCGGACTCCGCTTCTCACGAGTCGACTTGGACGAAGAGGTGATCGACCTCCGCCGCAACTGGGTCCGCGGTGTCGAGAAGGGCACCAAAACTCACCAGAACCGCCGCATAGCCCTCGACTCCGAAACCGTGACGCTGCTCAAGGAACACAAGGAGCGAGTGCGCGAGCGCGTCGAGCGGATCGGCGCCAGCTTCACGGAAGACCTGTTCGTCTTCGGCGGCAGGAAGACCCCGGATCACTCCGAGCCCTACTCCCCCAACGCCATCACCCAGCGGTACAAGGACATGGCGACCCGGCTCGGCATCTCCACTCACCTCCACTCGCTGCGCCACTACTCCGCCACCGAACTACTCACCGCCGGAGTCGACCTCCCCACCGTCTCCGGCCGCCTCGGCCACGGCGGCGGAGGCGCAACCACACTCCGCGTCTATGCGGCGTGGGTAGCCGCATCCGACCGGAAGGCAGCCGAAATCCTCGGAAGCAGGATGCCCAAGCGAAACAAGCCTGCCGAGTAACCCAGACTTGCACCTGCGCCAACCGGACGCATGTCATCACGCTTCTAGCGGCTTGACGCGAACAGCTTTCGATAGATGCCGCACACCTGTCAGTCCCCGCCGGTACCGTCCGCAACGAGTGATCACATAAACAAGGATGGAACCAATGGCGCGAAAACCAATCGTCATCGGGGAACGATTTTTTGCACTCAAGAAGGACGCCGAGCAAGAGTGCCGTTCAATACTCTACAGATATCGGCCGGGCGATACTGTATCAACCCCCGAAGACGAGAGGCTCCTTCTTGATGTATTGAATATGCATCCCGACAGGGATCGAAAAGTGGGGCACGGCATCGATCACTTTGAGGTTCGGGAAAATCCGCAGATCCAACGCAAGCGAACGATATACCTGGTCCGCAGCGACGGGTCGGAAACGGATTTTTCTTACCTGAAGTGTTTAACTCCCCCAAGTCAAGCAAAGTTGGCGAAAGCGACCCTCCGCAGGGCTGTCGTTCCACAGATCAACGAGTTCATCCGCGAAACATACCAAAGATGTGGGGCGCTAACCTGTGCAATCACCGGGGAAGCGCTCGATCGCAGCCAAGCACACGTTGACCACTACAATCCGACTTTCGACATGCTAAGCAAAGCGTTTGCCGATTCAGAAGGGGGCTGGGATGCCATATCCACAAAAAGTTCCGATGGCATGATCGGAAAAGAGATCGCTGATCCTGACCAGGCGGGCCGCTGGGATAGGTATCATCGCGACTTTTCTTCGCTGCGGATCGTATCAGTACAATCCAATCTATCGCTGCTTCGTCAGAGCGCACGGTAAGCAATCTATTTGACGGCGAACGTAGCCACGACACTTCGGATGGCCGGTGCTCCACGCACCGGCCATCCGTAGTCTTCCCCCGTGAGCACTGAGCGCGGAGCATGGCAGGTGTACGGGGAGCGGACGATCTACGACAACCGGTATGTCCGGTTGGGGCTGGTGGATGTCGAGCCGCCGGACGGGCGGCGGTTCGAGCATCACGTGGTCCACCTGGACCGGGTCGCGGTGGCGCTGATCGTCAACGAGCGCGACGAAGTGCTGATGCTATGGCGCTACCGGTTCGCCACAGATGAGTGGGGTTATGAGCTGTTGGGCGGCATCGTTGACGGGGACGAGGAGTCCACGGCGACGGCACTGCGTGAGACAAGCGAGGAGAGCGGTTGGGAACCGCTCGGCGAGCCGGAGCACCTGGTGAGCTTCGAGCCGATTCCGGGCATGGTCACGGCTCAGTTCGATGTCTACCTGTGGCGCGGCGCGAAGCACATCGGCGACCCGACCGACGAAGAGGAAGCCGGAACCATCGAGTGGGTTCCGCTGGACCGGGTCATCGAGCTGACGCAGCAGCGCAAGCTGCTCGGGTCCGGGACGTTGGTCGCGTTGCTGTACTACCTGGCCTCACGTGGAGCCGCCGGGAAGGATCAAGCCGCTGAGTCGCCGTAGCTGGCGGTCGGACTTGATCTGCGAGGCCAGGCGTCGCGCTTGCCGGGAGTGTTCGAGCGCGGCGTCTCGGTCTCCGGCCGCGGCGTGGGCGTACGCGAGGTCCACGAGGATTCCAGTGCGGGCGCGGGTGAATGCTTCGGGTAGCCGTGGCAGTGCGTCGGTGAGTTGGTCGATCGCTTCCGGCTCGCCGAGCTTGCTCAATGCGTTGCCGCGCCACCGGTCCAGGTGTGCGCCAGCGAGGAATAGGAACGGCAGCGCGGGGTCTGTCGCTTCGGCGGGCAAGAGCTGGTCGGCTTCGTCGAACGCGCGCAGCGCCCCGTCTCGGTGCCCGAGAGCGGAGAGTCCTTCCCCATGCGCGGCCGCGAGCCAAGCGCGCAGCAAGGGCGGTGCAGCTTCCGATGCCAGCTCGCGGGCGGCGGCGAGTTGTTCGGCGGCTGCGGCCGTCTCGCCGATGTCGATGAGCACGAATGCCTGTTCTGCGGTCGCGTGTGCGACCAGTGGAGCGGATAGGGCTTCGCGGGCGGCGGTTTTGGCGCGTTCGTAGTGCTCCCACGCCTGCCCGTGCGCGCTGCGGTCGAGTGCTTCCCATCCGGCCAATGTGGACGCTTCGGTGAGCACGCCCGCGAGCGTTTCGCGGTGCCCGGTCAGGGTGCTGTACCCGAGCAGGCTTCCCACATGGTCGATGTTGCTCCGGAGCTGGTCGAGCATGGTGACGCCGCCGAAACGGCGATCGATTTGCCGGGCGTGGTCGACCTGCTGGCGAAAGACCTCCACCATCTCCGGATCGACCCGACGCGCGATGGCGATCCGGTTGCGCAGCTCGGCTAGATCTTCGTCGTCCGGCTCGGACGGGAAGCCCATCTCCTCGTCGGTGCGCCCGTAGACCTCGCGGAACAGGCGCCGGTACGGCTCGCTGACCGACTCGTGCCCGTTCTCCCAACGGGAGAGCTTCGTTTTCAGGCTGGTCGGCGTCATGATCGGAATCCTGAGCCGTTCCCCGCGCTGACCGAGCATCCGAATCACGTCATCGGCCGAGTAGCCGAGCTGTCTGCGCACCGCTTGCAAGCGGGTTTTCGGACTCATCGCACCATCCCCCGATATGCGACCTGACCTGCGAAGTTAATTGCGGTTAATGGGCTCGTGGTTAACCGGCGCCATCTGTGAAAACGCGCTCGACTGCCGTTTCTTGGAGGCATGGACAGCGCACACGGAACGGCCCACCGGGGCAGGCCGGTTGATCGCCGAAGCGGTCGGCTATCCGCCTTGCCCGCTGCCACGGCCGGTCTCGGCGGGGAGTCGCGAGTTCAGCTCGTCGAGTTTTTCGGTGATCTGGCGAAGGTGCTGCTCGATGGCGGTCAGCCGGCTGGGTACGTCGTCTTTGCTGGACAGTGGTTCGCCGGCCGCGGGTGGTGTGCGTCGGTCCAGGACTGCGGAGAGGTGTTCGGCGTGCCAGCCCAGCGCCAGCGAGAGGGCTTCGAGCGTGCGCGCGCTCCGCCGCCGCTCAACGGTGTTGTGCTGCAACTCGCGCACGATCGCTTGCGACACGTGCGAGCGCTCGGCCAGCTCGCGTTGCCGCATACCGAGTTCGCTCACGCGCTGGTTGATCGCGTGAGCGACCGCAGTCCAGTCCTCCGTCACGTATTCCTCCGCGTTCCGCCTCAGCGCCGAGATTAGCGCGGAGTTCATTCGACTCAGCAACCCCACGCGAAAGACGAGGCACTTCGCGCTCACTGAAAGCTGATATCAGCTTCTTGTTCCGCCGAAATCCTTGCCTTTTGCGATTCTCTGGAGATCCCGCAATGGAACAGAACTCCGAGAACGCCGGGCGACCGACGTTCTACACAGTTCGGGAAGCGGCGCGGATCATGCGCTGCAACCCCTCGACGCTGTACCGGGCGATCCGGGAGAACGCCTTCCCCGCCGTCCGGGTCCGCACCCGCTACGTCGTCCCGAGCGTCGCCGTGGACCAGCTCGCCGCCGAGGCGAGCGAGTCCGGGGCTCGCGTGGACGTGGCTCAGATGGCCGCCGAACGCCGGACCGCTCGCGACGTGGCGCGGCTGAACGGGGGTGCGCCGTGGTGACCCCCGAGGAGAACGAACGGCTCGCCCGGTTGGACCTGCTGCGGTCCCTGCCGCTGGGCGCACTCACCGACGTGGTCACGCAGAACGGCCGCTGCCTGTGGGAGTTCACCGAGGGCGATCCGCCTGACGTGTCCGGCAGTGCCGAACCGGATCGGGAGTTGGCCGCGCGGCTGTGCGCGGGCTGCCCGGTTCGTGACGAGTGCTTGGAACTGGAATTTCGCTCCGCAGGGGCCGAAACGGTCGGCGTGTGGGGCGCACTGTCCGAAGAGGACCGCCGTGCGCTCTACCCGATGTGGCGGGCTCGCCGCGAGGCCGAAAGGGGTGACTGGGAATGACGCTGCAACTGACTCCGGTCCAAGTGCTCGCGGTGGTCGGTGCGCTGCTCGTCCTGGTCGGTGTGTGGCGTGCGAGCGCCCGTGCCTCGCGGAAGGCCGCGGAAACCGCACGCACCGGGGCGCGGTTGGTGTCTCTCACCGGGCGGGTTGTGGCGACGGCAGGGGCGATCGTGCTCGTGCAGTGGTTAGTGATCATGCACTCGGGCGGAGGGACGGCCCTGTTCACGGTGCTGGGGATTCCGGCGGTGCTGGCGTCCTACACGCTCACCAAGGCACTGACGGTCACGACGCCGGAGCCTCCGCACCACCGGAGCCGGAAGCGATGAGCGGCCAAGCATCGCGGGGCGGGCGGCACGCGCCGCCCGCCCCCTCCGGGGCCGAACCGGTCGAGCACGTGCGGCGGCAGGTGGACCGGTTGTGCTGGACGGGAATCCTGCTCGGGCTCGCGTTCACCATGACCAACGTCCAGAGCTTCGCGGCCGGAGACGCCGCGGTGTGGTCGCTGCGGTGGTCGGCAGCGTGGCTGCTCGATCCGATGGTGTCGCTGGTCCTGCTGGCGATCCTGCGCGCCGAGCAGATCACCGCCCGCTACGGCGTGCACACCGGCGGATGGGTCCGCGGCGCGAAGTGGTTCACGCTCGCGGCCACCTACGTCATGAACACGTGGGAGGCGTTCGCGGACTCCTCCGCCGCGATGGTCGTGCTGCATTCTGTGCCGCCCCTGGTGGTGTTCGTGGCCGCCGAGGCGGTCACCGACCTACGCGACAAGCTCGGCGAAGTCGCCGCACTCGCCGCAATGAACGCACCGAAATCGCCCAAGACACCGGAACGGCCGGAACCCGTGCAACGCGCCGAGCAGGCCGCACGGCGCACTTCGGCCGACGAGTACCTGAACCGCGCGCGCCAGGCGTGGCAGCCCGACGTGACCGTGACTCCCGCCTGGATTCGCGACGTCACCGGCTGCTCGCGCGGCCTGTCCTCCCGACTGGCCGCCGCGCTCGCGGAGGAAGTGAACACCGAACGGGGCAACTCATGAACCCATCGGACGAGACGCATCGCGATCCCGTGAACGAGGTGGAACGGAAGGTGTTCGACGCCGAGATAGTGGACGAACCGCGCCGTGAACGGGCACGACGGTTCGCGAAGTGGTGGCTGAACTCTCCGCGCGTGCCCTCCCGGTTGAAGTCCTGGCCGCTGCTGCGGCAAGCACTCCTGGACGCCGCCGCATGGGTGCTGCGTTCACCGTGGACATTCCTGCGAGCCGTGGTCCGCGGCGCGGTGTTGGTCGTGCGCCAGTGGCGGCGGTGGGTGCGCGTGCACGACTACCGCGAGGCCGCCGAGGAGTCCGAGAAGCTGGCGGACAAGTTCCTGGAAATCCGCTCGCTGACGCTGTTCCGCTGGAAGGTCACCGGAAGTGTCGCACTCGCCGCAGTCGGCGCAGGCGTGGTTCTCAGTGTCCTGTTCGGACTGTCGGCACTGTGGGCAGTGTTGGCTGCTGTCGCTGTGGTATTCGCGGTGACCGGTCGCCGCAAGGAAGGCGCACCGGGCCGGAAGCCGGTTCTCGCGGGTCCGCGTTCGCTGACGTGGACGATGGACCCGCAAGTCCTGGTCGACGCCTTCCGGGACGCGAAGCTGATCGGCAAGGACGAATCGCTGCGCCTGGTCGAACGAGCGGCGCGTTCCGGCGACGGTTGGGCGATCACCGTGGACCTGCCAGCCACTCGCAAAGCCGCGGACGTGGTCAAGAACAGGGAAGCACTCGCCTCCGCACTCGCCGTGGACGAAGTGCAGCTCATCGCCGAACGAGTCCGCGGCAAAGGCGGGCACGCAGGACGGGTGTTCCTGTGGGTTGCCGACGACGACCCCTACTCCGGACCGCCGCCGAAGTGCCCGCTGCTCGAAGTGGACTCGTGGGATGCGTGGCGACCGGTCCCGTTCGGCCGCGACGCGCGAAACCGGCGGATAGACCTGCCGTTGGTGTGGACATCCCTGGTCGTCGGTGCGATTCCACGGCAAGGCAAGACGTTCGCTACCCGACTCGCGGTCGCCGGCTTGGTCCTCGACCCGTACGTGCGGCTGTACGTCTTCGACGGCAAAGGCGGAAAGGACTGGGAAGCCGCAGCGGAAGTCGCGCACCGCTTCGTGTGCGGCGACGAGGACCGACACGTAGCGGCGGTCCGAGACTTCCTCATCGAGCTGGTCGGCGAAGTGCAGCAACGCTACACGCGCATGTCCAAACTGGACGACGACCTGTGTTCCGAATCGAAGATCACGCGGACGATCTCGCGGGACGGCGACCTCGGGATGCCCGTCACCGCAGTGGTCTTGGACGAGGTGCAAGTCTTCCTCGATGACCCGTCGCCCGAGGAAGTCGGCGGCAAGAAGACGACTCGCGGCGCCTACATCGCGGACCTGCTGGCCTACCTCGCCCGGAAGGGTCCAGCCGCCGGGATCGTCGTCATCCTGGCTACTCAGCGGCCGGACTCCAACACGATTCCGTCCCGGCTCCGCTCGGTGCTCGGCTCGCGCTTCGCCCTGCGGGTGATGGACTGGCGAGACTCGAACATCGTGCTCGGCGAACAGATGAACACCCGTGGCTTTGACGCCTCCACACTGCTCCCGAGCCACAAAGGGGTAGGCATTCTGCGGCCGGACGGCGAGGCGGACGGCACCGGCGACGTACTCGCCATGACCGTGCGGACGTACTACCTGCCCAACCCCGAATGGCGAACCATCTGCAACCGAGGCCGGAAGCTGCGCGAGGCAGCGGGCACCCTCACCGGCCACGCAGCAGGCGACACCACGAGTGGCGCGGTCGACTCCTCTGCGGTCGCGCACGCGCTCGGCGCGGTTCCCGCCGAACCGGCCGAGCTGCCCGACCCGCTCGGCGCGATCCTCGACTACCTCGGCGACGACTTGGAGACCCGCGAGTTCGTACCGACCGCCGAACTCACCGACGCACTCGGCATGGAACCAACCGCATTCGGCCGCCGGATGGGCGATCTCGGATGCCAGCCACGCCGAGGACGACTCGTCGGTGACGACGGCACCGCCCGGCAGGTTCGCGGCTACTACAGCGCCGACCTCCGAGCCGTCATCGAGGAACACCGAACGGGCACCGACGAGGGCGGGACATAGCCGTCACGCACCTGTCCACGGCGGGACAACCCGTCACGGGACGCGGGACAGGCAAGGACCGGCGCTGACGTGGTCAAACGACGAAGAAGACGGGTGGGACGGGTCCAAGCGACCTGTCCCACCCGTCCGTTTTCACCGCCCAGCGCCCCGCTCCGAGGCAGCACGCTGAGCCTGTCCCGGCGTCTACAACTTCCGCAGTCCGTCCAGTACCCATCGGAGCAAAGCGGGCGACGGACGGCCGTCTACAGCCTTCGGCGGTTCGGGTTCCGGGCAGGGGCGAACGAAGGTGATCGTCGGAAGGTCCGCGTTCAGATCGCCGCACCACGCAGTGACGTACCCGCCGCGCTCGCGCGAGTGCTGGCCGCCGGACATGCTCAACCACTCGGCTGCTCGATCACGGTGCACCGGTCCGCCCGCGACAGCAGAACCGCCGCAAGGCGTTCCAACGCTTTGGCAAGCTCCCGATGCGCTTCACCGTCGAGCCGGTCTTCCGGAATCCGGTGCGCGGCGTCATCGAGAGCCCACTGCGCTTGCCGGAGCAACACAGCCACCGCGGCAGCGTCATCCGCGCCCATACGGCTCCACCTCCTGGAAGACAAACGGTCACTGGGTGCCCAGCTATGGATCACGGTCGGAGCCGACGTTCGGGGGACCGCCGACCCCGACCGTGACCGGGCGCCTGGCGACGGCTGAGAGGCGGAACGCAGTCACCAGGCGGTTCGGATGACCGCCCGCAAGCGGTCCATGTCAAACTGAAACCAGCTTGCCGAACCGCCGACATCAGCGGAACGACACAAGCACGACATGAACACGACTTCCGCACGGGGGACGGGAGGACACAGTGCGCCCCTACCGCACACTGCTCGAACAGAAGATCAGAGAACGCCGGATGACCTTGGAGGAGTTCGCGGCCTACGCCGAGGGGTTCGCCCGGGAACACGGCGAGCCAGGAACCCTCAGCCTCCGTCACCTGCAACGCCTGGTCGCAGGCAAAGGCCCGAAAGGCCAACCCCTCGGCCCGATCCGCCCAGCGACCGCGCGCCTCCTGGAACGCATCTTCGAGACGGACAGCAGCGACCTCCTGTCCTCCCCCATGCAGGCCGTCGCCCCACCCGATGACGACGCCGCCGAACTCCGGGAACGAATCCAGAAGGCAAAGCGTGTCGATGCAGGCATGTTGCAGAGCCTCCGCGGCCAACTCAACTCTATACGTCGCACCGACCGCCAATTCGGCGCGATCGTCACGCACACCGAAGTCTTAGCGAGGATATCTCAGGTCCGCGACCTATTCACGTATAGCCTCACCGTCACCACTCGCCGAGAACTCGCCATTCTCTTATCAGAGATGCACACTCTAGCAGGATGGCAGGCGCTCGACACTGGCCACCGCTCCGTTTCATGGCGCCACTACGAAGAAGCCAAACAAGCAGCCCTAGAAACCGAGGAAATTTCCTACCATGTTCACGCTACAGCTGAACAAGCTTTCACCTTGATCGACCTCAACTACACCACCACAGCGGTTCATCTGCTCGAATCGACACTCCGAGCAGCCGAACGCCGCTGCCCACAACTCCTACGCGCTTGGCTTGTTGCCGCCCACGGAGAGACATTAGCAGCCGATCGACAACCGGACCAATCTCGAAAGCAGTTTGACGAAGCCGAACATCAACTCCCACGAGAAAGCGTTCCAAAAGAGGGACCGTACATAGTTCTCGATAGGAATCACCTTACACGCTGGCGTGGCCACTCGGTATCCCAATCAGACCGTGTGGGCTCTTTCAGCTTGCTAACCAATGCACTGAAGGGCCTGGATCCGACATTCATCCGCGCAGAGTCCGCCCTTAGAGTTGACCTAGCAAGCGCACTAATTGCACTGCACGAGATCGATAAAGCCTCTGGGCAGCTCGACAAGGCAAGCAAGATGGCTTACAACTTGGGGTCCATTAGGCAACTAAGACGAATTAGCGCGCTGCGGACTGTTTAGGTACTACTTGCCGAAGCAAATACTAAAGGTTGGCACCGCGCCGGTGATGGCCCACAGGACTAATGCGATCATGGCATAGTGCGTGAGTTCAGGTTGAGACGATTGCGTCGGCAGATGCGCTGGCTTCCCCGTGTTTTCTGGCTACGTCGTTTAGGCGTGGCACTCGTGGTTGTTGGCTTGGCATGCGGGCTACCCGTGGATTGGCTTGCACTATTGCGGTCAACAGAACATGCGCTCTTGCGCATAGGATTCCCTGGGGCGCTGGCAGGAACAGGATTGGCACTGCTTGTTATAGCCACCATAGCCAACAAGGCTTTGCGGCCTAATAGGAATCCCACTAACTCGCAGCCGGAAGTGCGCCCCCTTCGATGGTGGTGGGTACTGCTTGTGGCCTTGAGCATTACGGCGGTCAGTGGCCTCGTGCTGCTCAAGCTGCTCGACGTCGCCGCCCAGGCTCCGCCCGCAGAGATCGCCAAGATTCGAATCGAGGCGGTTCGGACTACATTGACTTTGGCTGCGGGTCTGGTCGGTGTTGTTGCACTGGTGTTTACCTCTCGTCGGCAGTGGCTCGCCGAGCATTCGCAGCGCCACACCGAGAGCGATGCGGCTGAGCAACGAGCGACCGATCTTTATAGCGCGGCAGCAGCGCAATTAGATTCGGACAAAGCTCCTGTTCGCTTGGCAGGACTTTACACACTGGAAAGAATTGGACAGGTAAACAAAAGCCAAAGGCAGACAGTAATTAACCTACTGTGTGCTTACCTTAGAGTTCATTTTACTCATCCGAATGAACCAAACGACGGCGCGCTAAGCAAGCCCGCGGATGCATCCGCACAGGAACCCTTTTTGATCGATTTGGCGCCCACCCTAGCAGCAGCTGCAGGACTATCGCTAGATGGAGTTGAACGCCAGGAAGGGGAACTCGAAGTCCGCCGAGCCGCTCAAAATTTGATCTGCAGTCATCTTCGTCCAGATTTCTGGGACAAAAATGGCCGCCCTGGCGGCAGAGATTTTTGGGGAGATCTGAGAATCGACCTGTCTAGTGCAGTTCTTCACGACTGGGACGCATCGAGATGCTCGATACATGGTAACTTCTCGAAAGCTCAGTTCCATGGTGAAACAAGATTCTCCCGCGCACATGTATCCTCCTCGAACTTTTCCGGCGCGAAATTTTTCGGCGAAGTCAGGTTTGGCGACCGTTTTCATAAGGGTGGCCAATTCGAAGGGATAGTGAGCTTCATGAGAGCTCGATTTTATGATGTTGCTTCCTTCGAGGGATTAACCATCGAGGAGTCGGCGAACTTCCTAGAGGCAGAATTTGAACGAAGCGTCAAATTTGACGAAAAGTTACACGCGAAAAAGGTAGACCTATACGGTGCACGAGTTCGCAGAGACCCCAAAGGAAAACTACCAGAGCCCACCTGGCCTAGCGGTTGGAAGCTTACAGGACCGGTGGAGTCCCCTGAGGGGAAAGCTGGCCGCTGGGATGAGTTTGTTCCTCAAGCTTTTCCTGGCCCGTTGGTCTGGGATCCGCTTTCCTCAGATTCCAGCGGAGAACGCCGGGAATAGGAAAACCTACGAATAAAGGGCACCTGCGGCTTGAGGAGATCGGCACGCCACGCACGCGGAACGCGCGTGTGGGTACCCGTGGGCATGGACATGGGCATGAACGAACGCCACCGATGCCCTCAAAACGACGCTTCCACCACCGATCCGGTTCTTCTGCCGCAGGACAACACCAGAGCCACACCGCTCGGCCGACTCAAAATCCGTACAGTGTCCGTTCGAATCGGACCGGGGGCACATACAGCATCGTCACGACACCGTTCTGGTCGTGAACTGCGCATATCCGCACAGGTCAGCATCGTTCGTCGTCGGCGCGGCCGTGCCGGTGGTACGCGATGATCGCCGATCGAGACACGGTCATCCGGGCCCTGACGGGGATCATCGGAACCGTCATCGCGCTGACCTTTCTGTTCGGGTTCGGCAACGTCTTCAGCCTCGGACTGCGACTCGGGGTGCCGGTCTACGTGGCCCCACTGGTCGCACCAGCCGTCGATCTCTCCGTCCTCGGCTTGTTGATCGGCACCCGCTACCTCGCGCTACACGGAGCGTCTCGGGAGCAACTGCGCCCTGCCCGTCGGCTGCTGTTGGGCGCCAGTGAGCACCCGAAGGTGGAGGTCGGGGGAGCTTACTCGAACACAAAGGACCAGGTCAGCGCCCTGGAAATACTGCGGACGAAGCTGCCGGACCTGGCTACACCGCCCCAGTCGACACCGAAGCGGGCAAAGCCCGGCCGCAATCGGCGCCTCCCCGACGCGCAGGTGCAGCAACTGATCGAGGGCTACAAGTCCGGCGCAACCGTCTACGAACTGGGTGATCAATTCGGCATCGAGCGCCGCACAGTAAGCGCGATCCTGCACCGCCACGGGGTTCCGATGCGTCGCCACGGCCTGTCCGAGGAGCAGGTCGACAACGCCGTTCGGTTCTACAACCAGGGGTGGTCGCTGGCCCCGATCGCCGCACGCATGAACGTCGCCGCCGACACCGTCCGCCAACGCCTGCACGAACGCGGCGTCGCCATCCGTGACACCCAGGGACAGCCTCGGGCCGGTGACACCCGATGACCAGCACGCCATCCCCAACAAGCCCCACCCCCGATCGATCACTGCACCTGCAATGCGCGTGCACGCTCCTGGTAGCCGTCGGCGCGGCCTACGTCTCCTACCGGCACGGCCGCGAGTTCGCCCTACGGTTCGGCGCCGACGAGACCACCGCAACTCTCTGGCCGCTCATCGTTGATGGCTTGTTGACGATGGCGACCATCGAGCTGTGGAAAACCGGTCACCGTCATCGCGCCACCGGGCAATGGAAAGCATGGTTGTCCTTCGTTCTCGGCATCGGACTCTCCCTATGCGCCAACATCGCTTCCGCACCCGAGCTGAACTCCTTCTCCATCGCCGTCGCCGCCTGCCCACCCCTAGCACTGCTGCTATCGGTCGAACTACTCAACCAGGCTCTCAAGCGGCGCCACGCGGAGACAGCGAGCGGCATCGGTCACCAGTCAGACGAGAACGCATCACCAGAGCCGCACTCACCGGACATGGGTGAAACCCGCTCGTTGCCAGAGGAGTCCGGGGCGAGTGCCGAGGTGCCAGCGCTGCGCACGGTCGTGAACAACGCGCCTGGTCACAGCACCAACAGCCACGATGCTGACTCAGGATTTCCGCACGATGAGGATGCTGATCCGCTGCGCGAAGAAGCCCACAGGCTCGACGTCGAACACTGGAACCTGCACCAGCGCCCGATCTCAGCCGACACCCTCCGCCGCAAGCTCAATATCGGCTCGAAACGAGCCCGCACCCTTACCCACCACATCCGCCAACACCGCCAACCAACTGCAGCGCTGCCAGCGGCGCGATGAGCACGTCCGCATCGGTTCTGGAGGCCGACACCACGGCGCAGTCCGACCAGATGTGTGCGTCGACGATCCCATTGCAAGTTCGCGACGGCGGAGGACCGCGGCCACATGCGGTCGTCGCATCCTCCTCATGAGGGTCAACGCCACAGTACGAATCCCCCGCGGTTTCGCGGCGCAGTTCGTCGTTGCGATCCTCGCCGGTCCTGGAGGGCCGACGCCACGGTCGAGGGTTTCCACGTCGTCGTCGCGGCGCTTCGAGTTGCGATCCTCGCCGGTCCTAGAGGGCCGACGCCATTTTCGCTCGGGCGCACGATCTCGGTCTGCCCGCCGTCGTTGCGATCCTCGCCGGCCCTGGAGGATGAGAAACCGCCTACGGGGACCAGTACCCTGCGGTAATCTTGCTGTCACGATCAGTATCGGACCGGGGAAAGGCACGCCAGTGGCCGACATCGGGGCATGCAACAACGTTTCGGACACTGCAGGAGTGATCATCCAGGGTAATGGCGTTGGCCCTATTACGTTCGCTGCGCCAGCGATGCCGTACGTCGGACCACCACAACCTTTGGCGCCACCGGACTACTTTGTCGATCGCGAGGATCAATTCCGAGACATCCGCGAGCTAGCGGACACCACGGGACCGTCCTGCCCACGTCCGCCGGTGGGAGTTGTTGCCGGTATACGCGGGGTTGGGAAGACCGCACTCCTGCGCAAAGCTGGCGCTGATCTTAGCGGTTCCTTCAGCGACGGGATCTTACATGTCGCGTACGGACCCCACGAAAAAACGCCACATGACGCCATGGCACGGATGCTGGCACAAATGCACTTCCCACAAGATCGCGTCCCATCAGACACTGCAATGCGGGCTGATTGCCTGCGTGCCATGCTCGCCAGAAAACGGGTCGTGATACTTCTCGACAATGTCACCAACCCAGAACAAGTGACGAGCGTATTGCCGACTTCCGGGACAGCATTGGTTCTGGTCGCAACAGACAGGCCAGCGTTATTAGAAGATCTCTACGTTGACGGGGCACTTCCCCTGGACCTGAGACAGTTGGACTCCGACGATGCGGTCGATCTGCTGTTTCAGATTTGCTCCGAATGCCCTATCAAAAAAGACTCGGCGGAAGTGAAAGAGCTCGCGGCGCTATGCGGCTGTCTGCCCTTGGCACTGCGTATCGTCGGGGCACAGTTGGTGATGCGACCGTGGTTGACCGTGTCGGATCTCGTTGAAGAGCTACGTACTTCGGGTTCTCGTACCGAGCGTAAGGTCCTCGCCCAGCTGTCCGCCGCATTCGACCTGGTTTACAGAAATCTGACGAAAACACAGAAGGAAGTGTACAGAGCACTTGGATTATTCCGTGGCTCACATTTCAGCGCAGAGCCCCTTGCCGCCATGCTGAAACGCGATGTGAAGTCCGTCCGGGACGATCTACGCGAACTGCACCTCACTTGTGTAGTGAACTGGCAGCAAGACGAATTGTATTCGATCCATAGGCTTGTTCGACTGCACGCCTGCCGCGTATCCCAGGTCGAGGATTCCAAACGCCGGCGCTCGAGGATGCTTCGGCGAGCAGTTAACTGGTGGCATTTCGGTACGAGAGTATGCGACGTCACACTCTCCGGTACGGAGCGACTGCGCATCACGGAGCCGACAGACATACCCACAATCGACCGAGAGTACGCTTGGTCGTGGTTCAACCGGGAGCAGAGCAACATCGCCGCCATGATCGAAGCCGCCGCCGTGAAAGGGTGGCATCGTCGAGTCTGGCAGCTTTTCGAGGCGTTCTTTCCTTTTCTCGACCTCCGTCGTCCCCTCTCCGTCTGGCTCCAGACCGCCCTCTTGGCGGTCGATGCGGCGAAGCATGACGATCACCGTGCGGCCGAAGCGCGGTGCCGCTGCCTGCTGGCTAAGGTCTACCAAGAGTACGAAAAGTACTCGGATGCCCGTGAAGAACTTGAGAACGCTGCGGCCTTGGCGGCGAATTGTGGCGAACGATTGATCGCTTCTATCCATGATTTTACGGGAAATCTTGCGCTACGGGAGAAGCGGCCCGGCGATGCGCTTGAGCACTTCCTCGCGTCGCTCGAGATCAATATTCGTCTAGGACGGAGGCGCGGCACAGCCATGCAGACCTGGTTCGTCGGCCGCGCCCTTCGGGACTTGGGCAGGCACGACGAAGCGGAGGAACGATTCGCCGCTGCCCATCAAGGAATACTCGACGCCGGATCACCCGACCTCGCACCAAGAGTATTGATCGATATTGCGGTGCTTCGAGCTGATCGCGGCTACGTCAACGAAACCAGAGCCCTTCTCGACCAGGCACAGGAACAGGCGACCAAGTTCGGCAATCTCACCGTTGAAGCCGATGTGGTGATGTTGCGCGCTGAGCTGGCCGGGCGTTGTGGCGATGCAGCCGCCGAATCAGCCTACCGCAATGAAGCTGCACGTCTATTTGAACGCATGGGAAGCCCTCGAGCCGCACATATCCTCGCGAATTTGCGAACGGATACTCACGAAGCTACGCCCTGACTCAGCACAGGAGCCACCGAAAGCAATACGTATGCCGGTCGCTACCTTCAGCGTGCGAGCTTGATCAGGTCGTTTTGGAAGTATTGGTTGATGGAGAGTAGTCATTCACGCATGTTGCGCCACCGGTCGACTTCTTCTCCCGCGAGACACAGGACGGGGCGGCCGTGACGTGTCTGCGGGCCGGTGGTCCACAGCGCGAATACGTCGGTGACATCTTCGCCCGCGGCGACCGGAATTCGAGTCGCCGTTCAATGCGCGCCCGATGACCAGGCAGGGGTTGACCGCGACCAGACGCCAGCGATCTTGTGCCCGTGCGATCCGCCATGCTTGCTGATCGGCGAGGTCTTCGAATAGCTGTAGGGCTCCCGGGTCAGCGACGAGGTCGTGTTAGAGGTGCCTCACGTGCATCGTGGACGGGGTCGGTACGGCTGGAGCGGGCCAGCGCGTCAGCGCCGGCTTTCATGCCATCGACGCCACCTAGGTCGAAGAGGTGGCGGAGGAACCGTAGCCGCAGCCACAGGCACATCGGCTTGACGACGGCGATCAGCAGACTCAACGAAAGCGCCAAGATGGCGAGAGGCTGGTTCACGGATTCCCTCCGGCTGCTCAACGTAGCCGAAGAAAACCTCACTGGAGCATCTCCAAGTGCGAGGGGTCCTCCGGCTGCGTCCAGGCATGCTGAACTAACCGGAGGTCTCTCCCACCAGCTGCCGGAGCTAGCCGGGACACCGGGCAGTCGAACCAACGGTCGCTGCCGCGTTGACGATGCCGCCGCGAAGGAATACTCCCCTCCACACGTGCTGCCGACGTTACAACGTTCGCAACGATCACGTCCAGGCAAGACTAGGAGGGGTAATGCATCCCTTTGCGTGCCCGGACACCTCCACACGCTCGTGAGTGCCACCGCCGGCGTGCCAAGTCTCGCTCCAGCCAGCTCCGGAATGACCGCTCCACCCGGCTAGCACACCGCCAACTGGTCAATCCTCAGCGACGTCCCGCAAGCGAAGTTCGTATACAGCAAGATGCGTTTGCCTACGCCTTTGCAATCGGAGATGACCGCACCGGTGTAACCGGAATCGACTCCCGCTCCTCCGCAAACAAGTACCGATAGGCCACTGAGGATGGTCACGCTGTCACGGTAGCGAGCGACGCGCTACGTGCGGCGTTTCGGCGGAGGGGACGGTCGCCCTGTCGGCGGTCGGTTCGCGGGCAGTACATGCGTACTGTGTAGCGGCTGGGGGTGGTCGCTGATGTGTGCCGACGAGGCGTCTCCCGTGGGGAATTCGGTTGCTGGCCGTGTCCACGGTCATGTCGTCCAGACCGGTGTGGTCCACGGTGGGGTTCACCTTCATGCGTCCCAGTTGCCGGTAGCGCCTCCTCGGCAGTGGGCTCCCCCGCCGCCGCACTTCACCAACCGCAGTGCCGAACTCGATGAGCTAGGCGCGTCCCTGAGCCAGGTTGGAGAGCGGGGCGGATTGATCACGTTATCCGGCTTGGGCGGTGCGGGCAAGACCGCTTTGGCGTTGCAATGGCTGCATACGATCGGAGCACGGTTCTCGGACGGGCATCTGTACGCCGACCTCACCGGGGATGTCCGGGGCCCGGTTGATCCTGGTGTAGTGCTGGGTGGGTTCCTGCGTGCGTTCGGGGTCGCCGGCGAAGACCTCCCCGACGGCCTCGAGCAGCGTGTCGGTTGGTTTCGCTCGTTGCTCGCGGACAAGAAGGTCGCGATCCTGCTCGACAACGCGGCCACGGCTGCGCAGGTGCGGGTGCTGCTGCCGCCGTCCTCGCAGAGCGTGGTGCTGGTGACGAGTCGTCGTCGGCTCGGAAGCCTGTTGGCCGATGGGGCCCGCTTCATCCACGTCGGCCCGTTGTCCACACAGGACGGTGCGCGTCTTCTCGAAGACACGCTCGGCCCGGGACGGATCGCGAACGAGTCGGAACAGACCGAGGAGTTGGCCCGTCTGTGTGGTGGTCTGCCGATCGCCCTATCTGTGATCGCGGCGCGTTTGGTGACACGGCGGCGATTACGGGTCAGCGACGTGGTCAGGGCGCTTCGGGCCGAACAGGATCGGCTCGCCCTGTTGTCTCGAGACGATGAAGTGGCGGTAGAGCCCGTGTTCGATCTGTCCTACGACGCACTGAGCCTGCAGGCACAAGGGATGTACCGAGTTCTCGGACTCCATCCCGGTACAGAGTTCCCCCTCGAGGTGGCCGCTGCCGCCACGAACACACCGATACAGCACGCCGAAGACTTGATCGATGAGCTGGTCGAGGCAAGCCTGGTGGACGAGGTAGGCCATGACCGGTTTCGCTTTCACGATTTGGTGCGCCTGCACGCCCGGCGCCTCGCGGAGACCCGTGAATCACCGCCCGCCCAAGCGCAAGTCGTGTTGCGGATCGCGGAGTACTACCTGCTCGCCGCGCAGGCCACCTGGCCGGTCACCACCGGACATTTGCGGGGCACCGACTACCAGTGCGCGACCGCTCCCCCACAGGTTCCACGCTTCTCCGCACGTCTCGAAGCACTGGAGTGGCTGGACACCGAACGGGCCAGCATGCTCGCGACCATCGCCGCCGCCTGCGAGCACCAATGGTGGGCCGCGGCGTACCAGTTGAGTTACGCGCTCTGGCCGCTGTTTCGTTTCCATGGCCACCATGACGACTGGCGTCGAGCCGACGAACTCGCGATCCAGGCCGCCCAAGCACTGGACCATGCCGAATGGGAAGCACGCGCGAGACGTCGGCTGGCCGTGCTCGAACAGCGTGTCGGGCACCACGAAGACGCCGCACGCCTGCTGGACCGATGCATGCCACTGTTCCAGTCCCTCGACGACGCCTACGGCGTCGCCAGCATCCACGACGCTCGCGCCGTACTCGCGCTCGAGAGCGGCCAGCCCCAGCGCGCGCTGGAACATGCCCGGCGAGCCCACGAACACTTCACCGCACTTGGCCATGCACGCAAGATTGCCTTGGCCGAGTTGCTGCTCGGCCAAGCACACCTGGCTACCGGGTCCGTGGACGAAGGACTCCGGCTCATGCAGAACGGACGCCACGCGTTGGCCGAGTTCGCCCAGCAGGACCCGTTCCACCATGCCCGGGCTGACCTCGTCGTCGCTCAAGCATTGACCACCACCGGCGACATCGACGCAGCAGCGCCCTTGGTGGATGCCGGCAGCCGGGCCATGGAGGAGCTGCGGTCGCGACCGGGACGTGCCCTCGCGCACCGCGCCCAGGCTGACCTCGCCCGCGCGCGTGGCGATCTTGCCCA
This sequence comes from Saccharopolyspora sp. SCSIO 74807, assembly GCF_037023755.1. Lineage (NCBI taxonomy): Bacteria > Bacillati > Actinomycetota > Actinomycetes > Pseudonocardiales > Pseudonocardiaceae > Saccharopolyspora > Saccharopolyspora sp. SCSIO 74807. The sequence continues at coordinate 6,462,684 of NZ_CP146100.1, forward strand.
GGCGCGGGCGCATTTCGCCGAGGCGATCAGCTTGTTCGAGCACCTCGGCGATGCCACCGCCGAGGTGCTGTCGCGCCAACTCGACGAGCTCAACCGGAAACAGGACTCCGGTCCCACCGACCCACGGTGACGCGCACCGGGTTGCGGGATCGCAGCACGGCCAGATCCGCCGGACTCAGCGACACCCCCGACGGAAAGCGGTGCCCGATGCGCCATCCGGCGTAGAGCACCGCGTCGGGCAAGGCTTCCACGGCATTTCCCGTCGCCAGCCAGCCATGCAGGAATGAGGCGAACAGGGAATCGCCAGCGCTAGAGGTGTTGCACACGCCCAAGGGAGCGACGGCCTCGGCACTGACCATCCTTCCGTCCCGCAGTCCCAACAGGCACCCCTGCGCACCGCGACCGACCGCAGCCATCAGACAACCCGGATAGCGGCGAAAGATCTGCGAGATCCATTTCTCCGGGGTCGTGGGAAGGCGTTCATGGCTGCAGAAGACGATGTCGGCGACTTCCAGCCATGGTCCGTAGTAGTCCTCGTTGACGTCGGCGATCACATTGACGTCCACAGCGATCGGCACGCCACGCAGTACCGCCCTCGGCAGCAGCGGTCGGGTGAACTCAGTGCTGGTCAACACCGCGAGGTCAGCCCCGCGCAGTGCCTCGGCGAACACCTCCTCGGGGTACTGGATCGCTGCGACGCTGGCCATGTGCGAGAACACCATCCGCTGGCCATCAGGGGCGACCAACACAGCTGCTAAAGCGGACGACGTGCCCTCGAGGACCGTCGGTCCGTCCAGGGCGTGCTCACGGAGTTGATCGCGGATCAGTCGTCCGGGCCCGTCGGAACCGATCACCGTGCACAGCTCCACGTCGTCGCCCAGCCCGGCCAAGATCGTTGCAATGTGCCCCCCGGCCCCACCGACACCGGCTTCTAACCATCGGGGACGCCACGGCCCCTGGCCCGGATCGACCGGCAGATCCTGCACTCCGACATTGATCGCGAGACTTGCTGTCCCCGCTACCACGACCTTGCTGCCCATGCCGTTCACCTCTTCCGCCCCCTCACCGCAGAGAGATCATCGCCGCGGTGGCGGTGCTACGAGCCGGATTTCTGACCGGCTAAGGTTCACTCGCCGTGTTGGACACACCGCCGTCACTCCATTCCCGGTTCCGGAAAATCCGCACCTCATCGCAGCCCTTGTTGATATTGAACGAGCAACTTAAATGATCATTTAATGCATTCAGAGAAGGCGGGATTATTCCGTGTTTTGGTAGCTCTCAACGGGGTGGCAAAACGCTGTCAGTCGGCGTACAAACCGTTTGGTTCCCTCGAACACGTTCACGTGTTTACTGCGATCAGGGGCTGCCGCCTCCGTCGATGCCGAGGACACTCGGCAGTCACGGGGAGATACCTCGGCCAGCGGAAGGGGGCGCTGGTGGACTTCCGAATCTGCGGCCGCGTACAGGCCCGGCTCGGCGATGCAGCGCCACAGGAATGGCGCTCGGCCAGAGTGCGGGGCCTGCTCGGCGCGCTGCTGACCAGCGCGGGCAAGACCGTGCTGACCGGCACACTCGTGGATTGGTTGTGGGGCCCCGATGAGGACCCGCAGCATCCTCCCAAGAGCTTGCACAACTACGTCAGCCGGCTTCGTGCCGTCTTGCGGGTGATGAAGCCGCCGTACGAGGTCGAGTTCGTCGAGCACGGTTACCGCATCGACGTCGACCGTGACCGCGTCGACTACCACCGTGCCCGGCGGCTGTTGTCCCACGGTCGCTCCGCTTTGCGCGAGCACGATTACGTCCACGCCCGCCACCTGTTGCTGGAGTCCCTTGAGCTCGCTGAGCAGCCGCCGCTACTGGAGCTCGACACACCGCGTGCTGTCGAGTTCCGGCGCTCTACCCAGAACAACCTCGTGCTTCCGGTTCTCAACACCCTGGCCGAAAGCCACCTCGGCCTCGACGAGCCGGACGCGGTGCTGGCACTGCTGGATGAGCTGCCAGCTGAGTTCGGCCTGAACGTCACGCTGCTCAAACGCCGCCTGGACGCGCTCTGGGCCCTGCACCGTCACGACGAGGCGACCGGTCACTTCCTCGACACCTACCGGACGCTGCGTAAGCAGGGATTGGAGGAGGAAGCCGCCGATCTGCGCGCCTACGGCCAGCCCACCTCTCCCGCAGTGCCCGCGCCACGCCCTCCGGTCGAGGATCTCCCCCACTACCGCTGCACCCCGCAGCGTCTCCCGCACGACCGGACCGACCTGGTCGGCCGACAGCACCTCTTGTCCACTTTGGACGAAAAAACCGACCAGGGCCGTGCCTCGAAACTCATCGTGCTCACCGGTACCGCGGGGATCGGTAAGACCGCCCTCGCCTTGCGTTGGGCGCACCTCGACCGCGATCGCTACCCCGGCGGTCGGCTGTATGTCGACCTGCACGGCTTCTCCCGCGAACCCAGCCTCGACTCCAACACCCTGACCAGGCGACTGCTCAACGACTTCCAATCACCCGCCGACACACTGGGCGACAGCGAACAGCAGCGAACGCGGCTGTCTCGACTACTGGCCGGACGACATACCCTGCTCGTCCTCGACAACCTCGCGGACCCATCGCAGATCAGCCCGCTACTCGATCTCGTCCCCGACGCCCTGGTGTTGGTGACCAGCCGCCACCACCACAATCACCTCGCGAACGACTGGGGCGCCGAGGAAATCCACGTCCCCACCCTCACCAACGCAGACGCCACAGCATGGCTGCACGACACCATCGGTACCCGGGTCGGAACCGAACGCGAGGCATTCGAGTCCCTAGTGTCCTTGAGCGCCGGCATCCCGTTGGCACTGCGCATCATCGGCAAGTACGCCCATGATCGGCCCCGAACCCCGCTCACCGAGATCGTCGACATCCTGCGCACCGAACACCGACTGCTGTCCATGGGCGATGCCAGCGATCCCGAGCACACCAGCCTGCACGCCAGTTTCCAACTGTCTTACCGAAACCTGCGCGGACCGACACAGCAGCTGTTTCATCTCCTCGGACTACACCCCACAGCACAAATCACGCTCGGAGCTGCCACCGCGCTCACCGACGAAACCCGCGCGACCACCCGCACCCTGCTCGACGAACTGATCCAGGCCAACCTTCTCGACCAAGAACACGGCCGTTACGCGTTGCACGACCTTCTGCACGAATTCGCCACCGACACCGTAAAGACCGCACAGACGACCGAGAACCAGACGGCAGCCCGGCTGCGTCTACTGCAGTGAGGCCGACAAGCTCCACCGTAGGCTGCAGGATCCCCACTGGATCACCATCAGCGAGCGCCTTCGCACCCTCGGAGTCACCGGCTTCTAAAACCCTCTCCGGTCCTTCATGGACTCGACACCGTCCTAGGTGGACCCGGCACCATGTCGTGATCCACGCCATGTAATGATCTTGCTTACCCGGCGACGCCGGTCCCCGCCAGGGGCACGAACAAACCGCGCCGCGCGCGGGCGAGAAAGATCACGGAGAGTACGACCACGATGACGCGTACCCTGCGCCTCGTAAGCGCACTGGCCGCCCTCGGCATCATTGGCCTGGCACTGCTGCAGCCCACCATCCTCGAGGCCAGCCATGCCTTTACGCTCCTGTGGCTGGACCAATTCTAAAACGCCACAACAAGAAAGGGCCGACGTTTCGGAACGTCGGCCGTTTCACTTCCCGCCCATCACCGCAGATCTAGATGTGCTACTGACGTTGGCCGTTGACCGGCTGGACCTTCGACTTCTGTAGCAGCCTTTCATAGGGGGTTTATCCTCCGAAGCTGCCGTGGGGTCGGTCGTAGTTGTAGTAGTCTTGCCATTCTTGAGCTCGTCGTTAAACACGGCGGCGTCGTCGATGAAGACGCCGCCGAGCAGGCGGTAGAACTCCTCCGCGTCGATGCGGTGTGAGCGTTCGACGTTCTCCGACGCCCGCGGACGCAAGCCGCTGGTGCTGGCCGGGCTCTCCGTCACCACGATCAGGCACCGCGGCACTGGGTTTCAACGGCTCGGTGCCGGTGTTCCTGGCGATCTCGCTGGTCGCCGGGGTGGGCGCGGGCCTGCTCAACCCGGCACGAACGCGGCCGTGGCTGACCTGATCGGCGCGCAGAACAAGGGCGGACCGGTACCGGCCGCGTTCCAGATGGCCGCCGATGTCGGAGCGATCCTCGGACCGCTGATCCCCGATCCAGCGACCGCACCTGCGCGCCAGGGCCTTCGACCCGGCACCGAGACCGCAGCGGTGCTGCAATGTGGCCAGGAGCCAGGAAAGGGGCGCGCGTGGCGGTATACCAATTCCGATGCGAGGCGCACGGCGTCTTCGACACCTCGCACCCGATCGGCACCGCGCCACCGAGCAGACCGTGCCCCACGTGCCGGGCGGCCGCGGCTCGGGTCTGGTCCGCACCGCACCTCGCGTCGTCGCCGGCGCGGATGGCGCTGATCGAGCACACCGAGCGGACCGGTGAACGGCCCGAGGTGGTCTCCGATCCCCCTCCAGCGCGGTGTCGCGGTCGCAACGTCACCACTGATCCGAAGCATCGGCTCTTGCCGCGGCCGTGACGGAGGTGGTCGGCGAACATGGACGGGCGGCGGGGCTGCACGCTTCCGTCCCGGATCAGCGCGCGCTGCCGCTCGCCCCAAATACCGTCCACATCGGACGTTCGGGCGCGATTGCCGCGCAGCGATCAAGTCGCAGTTTCCCGTTCGAGGACCGGGCACCCAGAGTCGTCCGGCTTCCCGCGCGGTCGCACGAATGCCGCTCCAGTCCCGAATGAGAAAGGCAGCCCGCCATGCCCGAGGTCGTCTTCCCACTCGATTCCACCCGGAGCTTCCCGGACCAGCAGCTCGTCGGCCACAACCGCTACCACCCGGACATCCCCGCCGCGGTCCACGTCCGACCCGGCGAGCAGTTCCGGATGCACTGCCGGGAATGGTTCGACGGTGCCATCCGCAACGACGACTCCGCCGACGACATCCGCGAAGCACCGATATCGAAGGTGCACGCCCTTTCCGGACCGGTCGCGATCGAGGGTGCCGCGCCGGGCGACCTGCTGGTCGTCGACATCCTCGACGTCGGACCACTGCCGCAAGAGGACTCCGGGCCGCTGGCCGGTCAGGGCTGGGGCTACACCGGCATCTTCGCCAAACGCAACGGCGGATCGTTCCTGGTCGAGCAGTTCCCGGACGCGTACAAGGCGGTGTGGGACTTCACCGGCCAGACAGCCACATCACGGCACATCCCGGAGGTTTCGTTCACCGGCATCACCCACCCCGGTCTGATGGCCACCGCGCCGTCGGCGGATCTGCTCGCGAAGTGGAACTCCCGCGAAGCCGCCCTGATCGCGACCGACCCGGACCGCGTACCGCCGCTGGCTCTGCCGCCCGAGCCCGACGACGCGATCCTCGGGTCACTGACGGGAGCCGACCACGACCGGGTCGCCGCCGAAGCCGCCCGCACCGCACCGCCGCGGGAGAACGGCGGCAACCAGGACATCAAGAACCTGACCCGCGGCACCCGGGTCTTCTACCCGGTCTTCGTGCCGGGAGCGAACTTCTCGGTCGGCGACCTGCACTTCTCCCAAGGCGACGGGGAAATCACCTTCTGCGGCGGAATCGAGATGGGCGGCTACCTGGACCTGCACGTCGACCTGATCAAAGGCGGAATGCAGACTTACGGAGTCGCTGAGAACGCGATCTTCCTGCCCGGCAACACCGACCCGCAGTACAGCGAGTGGCTCGCGTTCTCCGGCACGTCCGTGACGCTCGACGGCGAGCAGCGATACCTGGACTCCCAGCTGGCCTACCAACGCGCGTGCCTGCACGCGATCGACTACCTCAGCAAGTTCGGCTACAGCCCCGAACAAGCGTACCTGCTGCTCGGTGCCGCGCCGGTCGAGGGCAGGCTCTCCGGTGTCGTCGACATCCCCAACTCGTGCGCGACGATCTACCTGCCGACCGCCATCTTCGACTTCGACGTGCGCCCCTCGGCGAACGGCCCGCACCGCATAGATCCCGGCATCGGCGCACCCCGCTCGGCATCCTGACCCAGGCGCGGAAGCCGGGCGGGCCGGCACGACCTCGCTCCAAGCGGCGCTGAACATGCAGCTCAACGACCGCGCTTCCCACTTGAGCGGCGAGTGAATGGCTCGGGACAGACACCGGATCCGCCTCCGCAGTCGTTGGAGATCCTCTGTCGGCCGCCGACGGACCGCGCGGCGTCAGGGGATTCGGCCTGCTGACACGTCGAGGGCGGTCCACGCGAGTGCGGTGGCGGCGTCCAGCAGGGCCTTCTCGGCGGCACCTCCGATGCAGTGGGCGGCGAACTCGGGTTGGTGGTTCAACGCGGGCAGCGAGCCGATCCCGACGTAGGGGTGGATCGCGGGAACCACCTGCGAGACGTTGCCCATGTCGGTGGACGCGCGGTTCATCCGCCGTCCCGGTGAGTCCGGGTCGGAGGTGCGGCCGAGCCGCTCCGCGTTGCGGATGTAGGCCTCCAGTGCCGGGCGGAAGGTGCGGAACTCGGCGTAGGGCTTGCTCTCCGGCGTGGATTCGAAGGAACTCCCCGTCGCCAGCGCCCCCGCCTCGAAGCAGCGCCGGACCCGCTGCTCGGTCTCGGCCAGCTGCTCCGAGTTCTCCGCCCGGACGTACCACCGGCCCTCGGTGCGGGCCGGGATGGCGTTCGGCGCCTCGCCGCCGTTGGTCAGCACACCGTGCACCCGGACCGTGGACGGCAATTGCTGCCGCAGCAGCCCGATCGCGACCTGCGCGACGGTGAAGGCGTCCGCGGCGTTCACGCCGTGCTCCGGATAGGCCGCGGCGTGGGCCGCCTTGCCCTGGAACGACACGTGGGAGTGCGACACCGCGAACGGCTCGGCCTCCGCGACGTCGACCGGGGCCGGATGCGCCATCATCGCCAGGTCCAGTCCGGCGAACGCGCCGCGCTCCAGCAGCTCGATCTTGCCGCCACCGCCCTCCTCGGCGGGCGTGCCGTAGACCTCGATCGTGAGCCCCGCGGCTTCCGCGAGCGGAGCCAGCGCCCGCGCGGCTCCCGCGGTGATCGCCGCGATCAGGTTGTGCCCGCAGGCGTGCCCCAGGCCGGGCAGCGCGTCGTACTCCGCGCAGAGCCCCAGCCGGAACGGTCCGCTGCCGTAGGTCGCGAGGAACGCGGTTTCGAGGCCGAGGTAGGCGGGCGTGACGGCGAATCCGGCTTCTTCCAAGGTTTCCGCCACCCAGCGCGCCGAGCGGTGCTCCTGCCACGCCGTTTCCGGATGGGCGTGGAGCGTTTCGGACAGCCGGACGAGTCGTTCGGCGTCCGCGGTCACGCAGCGGGCCGCGCGCTCCTTCGCCGCCTCGGCGCCCGACCCCGCCATGTCGCCGCCCATCACTCGTCCCCGGGCACGCCGTACGACGGCGCGGACGCGGGGTTGAGCCCGCGGGTCACGTAGTCGTCGCGCTGCGGGAGCCACACGTCGAGCAGCGCCCGCAGGTCGGAGACGGGCGTTTCGCTCCAGTCGACCCGCAGATCGGTCTCGCACCACGGCACCTCGCGGACCACGGCGAGTCCGGCGGAGTGCACCGGTCCCGCCTCTCCCCCGGCGGACAGCCCGGCGGAGAGGGCGTGCAGCAACCGTTCCTCCAGCTCGCCCGTCGACCCCTCGAAGGAGTCGACGATCGCGTCGACGACCTGCGGTGAAGACAGCATGTTCCCGGCCGCGACGACGCGCGTGCCGACGCGGTGGTGGTGCACGCCGAGCGACTCGGATCCGGAGTGGGCGGCGCCGCTGCCGTTCAGCCCGAGGACGGTGAGCTGGCGGTGCTCGATCAGCTCGCGGTCGCGCACCACCGCTTCCAGCGCCCCGCGCGCATCGCCGCTGTCCTCCAGCGCGTCCAGCAGCGCCGTGCCGAGCCGCGGGTCGGTGACGTTCTGCGACGCGGCGCCGCCGACGCCGGCGCGCAGGTGGATGCAACGGGCGGCCACGGCGGGGCTCGACGAGGTCACGGCCATTCCCACGGCGCCGCGGGAGTCGTTGGCCAGCACGGAGAAAGTCACTGATCACCCTCCGGGATGACGGCGATGGCATCGACCTCGACCAGCCACTCGGGCCGGGCCAGCGCGGAGACCACGAGCCCGGTGGAGATCGGGTGCACTCCCCGGGTCCAGCGCCCGATGGTGCGGTAGACGGTCTCGCGGTAGCGCGGGTCGACGATGTAGATCGTGAGCTTGACCAGGTGCTCCATCCGGGCACCCGCTTCGTTCAGCAGCAGGTCGATGTTGGCCATCGCCTGTTCCGTCTGCGCGGCCGGGTCGCCGATGCCGACCGACTCGCTGGTGTCGAGGTCCTGCCCGATCTGGCCCCGCACGTAGACGGTGCCGCCCGCTACGACGGCCTGGCACAGGTCGTTGTCGAGGTTCTGCTCCGGGTAGGTGTCGCTGGTGTTGAACGGCCTGATCCGCTTGTGGCCACCGGCGACGATCGGCGCCTTCGCCCGGCGGGGTTCGCTCGTGGAGGTCATCGGCTGCTCCTCAGTTCCCGGCCGATCCGGCTTCGGCCTTGTCGTAGGCGAGGTACGCGCGCCGGGTCGCGATGTGGTCGGCCACGTACCTCGCGTCGTGCCACACGCCCCAGATGAAGCTCGACCCGCGCCGGGACAGCCAGGGCAGCCCCAGGAAGTACACGCCGGGCTCGGCGGACACGCCGCGGCGGTGCTGCGGCCTGCCGCCTTCGTCGAAGGCGTCGACCTGCAGCCAGCTGTAGTCGGCGGCGAAACCGGTGGCCCAGACGATCGAGGTCACGCCGGCCTCGGCCAGGTCGAGTTCGCGCAGCGGGTCGGTGGCGCACGCCGGGAGCGGCCCGAGTTCGTGCGCTTCCGGTTCCGCGGGCAGGTCGAGCCCGTTGCGTTCGACGTACTCGTCGGCCGCCCGCAGCAGTTCGAGGTACTTCTGGTCGCCGAGCTCGATGTTCGCGGCGAGGTCCGGCTCGAAGCGCAGCGCGCCGCGCTCGTAGGACGCCGTCATGCCGACGAGTTCGACGCCGGTACCGACCAGCGCGCGGAAATCCACGGTGTGCCCGCCGCGGGCACCGCTGACCGCGATGGTCACGTGCGCGGCGCCCTCCGGAGGCGTCTCCGCGTCCCAGCGCCCGAGCACGCCGAGCCACCAGCAGAAGTCGCGCCCCCGGTACTCGCGCGGCGGGCGGTCGTGCGGACCGACCGAGAGGAACACGCGGCGGCCGGACCGGCGCAGCTCGTCGGCGATCTGGACCCCCGAGGATCCGGCGCCGACGACGAGGACCGCGCCCTGCGGCAGCTGCTCCGGGTTGCGGTACCCGCTGGAGTGGATCTGCTCGGTGACGGCGGAGTCCGGGACGATCGGCGGGATCACCGGCCGCTGGAACGGCCCGGTGGCCGCCACGACGAAGCGCGCGTCGATGACGCCTTCCGAGGTCCCCACCCGGAAGCCGGGCCGCCCGGCGTTCTTGCGCACCGAGGTGACCTCGACACCGCACCGGATCGGCGCGTCGATCTTCTCCGCGTACGCGGCGAAGTAGTCCGCGATCTGGTCCTTGGACGCGAAGGCGTCGGGTGCGACGCCGGAGAACTCCAGCCCCGGGAAGCGGTCGTGCCACGCGGGCCCGTTCGCGACCAGGGAGTCCCAGCGCTGCGAACGCCACCGCTCGGCGATGCGGTCCCGTTCCAGGACCACATGCGCCACACCGGCGGCGCCCAGGTGTTCGCTCATCGCCACTCCGGCCTGGCCCGCCCCTACGACGACCACTTCGGTCTGCTCACTCGGCATTCAAACCTCCATTCCGGCGGTAGCCATCTCGACGTCGAGTTGCCGCGCTGCCGCGAAGAAATCCTCGAGCACGGCACTAATTCCGTCCAACAGATGTTTTTGCTCTTCTGGTTCGATTTTTTCGATGCAACGTTCAGCCGTGCGCCGAGTCCGAGGCGGAAACGTCTTCGGGGCGCAGCAACGCGCATCCGGCGGTCTCCCGCAGCGACAACGCGGCGACGAGGCCGACGACGGCGAAGACCATCACGTACGGGCCGGGCACCAACGTGCTGCCGGTCGCCGAGATCAGCACGGTCATCACGTACGGCACGGTGCCCGCGAACAACGCGGCGGTGATGTTGTAGCCGATCGACAGGCCGCTCTGGCGGGTGCGGGTCGGGAAGGTCTCGGCAGACCAAACCGCGTGGGTGCCGAGGATCGCCGCGAGGATCACGCCGAGCAGCAGGCTGGAGACCCAGGTCCCGAGCGGCCCGGTCCGCATGAGCAGGAATGCCGGCGTGGCCAGGACGAGCAGGCCCGCGTTGGCCCCGACGAAGACGGGTTTGCGCCCCACGCGGTCGGAAAGCAGCCCGAACGCGGGCACCAGCACCAGCCCCACCAACGAGATCACAGTGGACAGCAGCGCGGCTCTGTCGGCCGCGTGCCCCAGGTAGTCGGTCTGGTAGGTGACCAGGTACGTCAGCACCATGTAGAAGGGCACGTGCATGGCCAGCATCAGGCCGGAAGCCTGGAACAACTGCCGCTTGTTCGAGCGCAGCAGGTCCCGGACCGGACTGCGCGGGACGGTGTCGTTGGCTTCCAGCGCCCGGTACTCGGGGGTGTCCTCGATCTTGTTGCGGATCAGGAACCCGATCACGCCCAGCGGCGCGGAGACCAGGAACGGGATGCGCCAGCCCCAGGATGTGAGCTGGCCGTCGTCGAGGCCCGCGGACAGCAGGAAGAACACGAAGGAACCGGCGAGGAATCCCAGCAGGGAGCCGACCTCCAGCCAGCTGACGCCGAATCCGCGGCGGCGCCGCGGGGCGGTCTCGGCGAGGAAGCTCGCCGCGCTGCCGAACTCGCCGCCCGCCGCGAAGCCTTGGAACAACCGCAGGACCACCAGCAGGATCGGGGCGGTGATCCCGATCGAGGCGTAGCCGGGCAGCAGCCCGATCGTCAGGGTCGCCCCGGACATCAAGAAGATGACCAGGGAAAGGGTCCGCTTGCGGCCGATCCGGTCGCCGAGCGGACCGAACACCAGCGCACCGATCGGCCGGATGCCGAACGACACGGCGAACACGCCGAACACGGCCAGCAGCCCGGTCGTGCTGTTCCCGGCCGGGAAGAACACCGTCGCGACGGTATCGGCGAGATAGGCGTACGCGGCCCAGTCGAACCAGTGGACGAACACGCCGACGGCTCCCGCCACGACGCTTCGGCGCAAGGCGGCGACGTCGGCGGGCATCTCGATCCCCGTCGTCGCGACGCCGTTGTTGCTGGTGAGCATTCGCACCTCCTTGTGCGGACGGGTGGCGGAGCCGGTGGCTTCGCGCCGTCGGAGTTCTGCGCCGTCAGAGCCCGGGGCGGCCGGTCACCGCGGCGGGATCGGTGAGCGCGCGCAGGTCCGCCTCGGTCAGCAGCTCGCGCTCGCGGATCAGGTCGAGCGCGCGCCTGCCGGTGTGGTGCGCCTCCAGCGCGATGGCGCAAGCGGTCTCGTGCCCGAGCGCGGGGCCGAGCGCCGTGACCAGCCCGGTGGAGGCGGCCACGGTCTCCGCGAGCCGGTCCCGCTCGGCGGTGATGCCGCGCACGCAGTGCTCGGTGAGGATGCCGATTCCCGCGGTGAGATGGGAAAAACCGGCGCCCAGGGTCCGGTAGATGATCGGTTCGAAGGCGTTGAGCTGGAGCTGGCCGCCCTCGGCGGCGAGCGTGACGGTCACGTCGCCGCCGATGACCTCGAAGGCGATCTGGTTGACCGCTTCGGGGATCACCGGGTTGACCTTGCCGGGCATGATGGACGATCCGGCCTGCCGCGCGGGCAGGTTGATCTCCCCCAGCCCGGCCCGCGGACCGGAGGACAGCAGGCGCAGGTCGTTGCAGATCTTGGACAGCTTCATGGCGAGCCGCTTGAGCGCTCCGGACAGTTGCACGAACACCCCGGCGTCCTGGGTGGCCTCGATGAGGTCGGGCGCCGAGACCAGCGTCGGGATACCCGTCAGGCGGCGCAGGTGCTCCACCGCGCGTTCCCGGTAGCCCGCACCGGCGTTGAGGCCGGTGCCGATGGCCGTGCCGCCGAGGTTGAGCTCGTGCAGCAGCAGCCGGGCCTCGGCCAGCCGCTGCTCCTCCTCGGCCGCGGTGGCGGCGAACGCCCCGAACTCCTGCCCCAGCGTCATGGGCACGGCGTCCTGGAGCTGGGTGCGGCCGATCTTGAGCACGTCGGCGAATTCGGCGGCCTTGTCCTCGAAGCCGGCGCGCAACCCGCCCAGCGCGGCGAGGAGTTCGGCGATGTGCGCGTCCAGCGCCAGCTTCACCGCGGTCGGGTAGACGTCGTTGGTGCTCTGGCCCGCGTTGACGTGGTCGAGGGGGTGCAGGGCCGAGCACTCCCCGCGGGACCTCCCGAGCAGCTCCAGCGCCCGGTTGGCGATCACCTCGTTGCCGTTCATGTTCGTCGAGGTGCCCGCGCCGCCCTGGATGAGGTCGACGACGAACTGGTCGTGCAGCGCCCCGGACCGGATTTCCGCGCAGGCGTCCCCGATCGCCGAGGCGAGCGTGCCGTCCAAGGCGCCGACCTCGGAATTTGCGCGGGCCGCGGCGTGCTTGACCGCGGCCAGGGCTGCGATGAGGTGGGGCCGCGCGGCGAGCGTCTCCCCGGTGAGGGGGAAGTTGGCCACCGCGCGAGCGGTGTGCGCCCCGTAGTAGGCGTCCGCAGGAACGTCGATTTCGCCGAGCATGTCGTGCTCGGTGCGGTGCGCGGCGTTCCCCGCGGCGGTGCGCCGGTTGCGGTAGGTCGCCGACGCCGGGTCCTCGGGATTCATGCACGTCAGACTGAACCGACGCCCGTGAATACGTCCAACAGATGTTTTCGTTGAACTCCATCTGAAAAGCAGATGAGGCTCAGCCTCGGCAGGTCGCGCGCAGCAGCTCCATGACGGCCTGGGCGCGCGCGGTCTGGCGCACCCCGTCCACGACCGTGATCGTGACTTCCAGCGGAGGGCGCTGTCCGTGCAGGTCGAGCGCAACGACTTCCCCGCCGCCGTAGGTCTCGCTGGTCCGCGGCCGCTGGTTGAGGATCGAGTACCCGAGCCCCTGGGCGACCAGGGAACGCACGGTCTCGTAGCTCTGGCTCCGGTAGCGCACGTCGGGTTCGGCACCCGAAGCGGCCACGAGCGCGCGGAAATAGTCCCGGCTGTAGGGCAGGTCGAGCAGCACCATCGGATCCGGCGCCAGTTCGGCGAGATCGACCGCGGCGCGATCGGCCAGACGATGACCGGCAGGGACGATCACGTGCGCCGGTGCTTGGTCGATGGTCTCGCGGCGCAGGTCGGTCTCGGCCGGGGTGCTCAGGTCGTAGGTGAGCGCGAAGTCGATGCCACCCGCGCGCAACGATCGGTGCAGGTGTTCGGTCTCGGCTTCCACCACGTTCAGCTCGACTCCCGGGTAGCGGCTGTTGCACGCCGCGAACAGCGCGGGCAGGTAGTACGGCGCGAGCGTCACGAAGCAGCCGATCGTCACCGGCCCCGTCAGCGAGCCCCCGCTACCGCGGGCTTCTGATTCGACTTCGCGGGCGCGGGCGAGCAGATCGCGAGCCTGGTGCAGCAGGCGCTCACCGGCCGAAGTGACGGTCAAACCACGGGCGCGATGCCGGATGAACAGCTGGACGCGCAGTTCGTGCTCGAGGTTGGTGACGGCCGAGGAGACCGCTGACTGGGCGATGCGCAGTTTGTCCGCGGCCGCGGTCATCGAACCGCACTCGGCGGCGATGACGAAGTAGCGCAGCTGGACGAGGGTGAAGCCCACGGACATGGTCGAACCGGCCTTTGCATCTGAACTCTAGGGGTGGAGTGTGAAGCGCTTCGCCATCGTAGATCCGCTCAGCTGAGGTCAGCCGGTGCGGAGCGTCGCCGCGGGGGATTCAGGGGCGGCCGTGCACGTCCGGCATCTCTGCTGGGTCAACCCACATTCAGTCCCTGATCGAGATCACGACGAGTGCGTGTGCCCAGGCAACGATCGAGACCGCGCCGTCTTCGCGACGCGCACCACGAACTCGACGAACCCGACAGCCCCTGCTCGCGAATACGTCAGGCGAGCAGTGCCCGCTGCGGCGTATTCGGACGCTGGTTTGCCTTCTTTTAACGCGAGTTGTACTCGCTCCACGAGATTGACTGCGCAAGCGCGGCGTCGCGTTGGGCGCAGGCAGCGGCGAGGCACTGCGGATCGGTTGTCGGCTCGGCGCCGAGCCATGCACCGTCCGCGGCGTAGCGCATCGTCCACAGCCTGCGTGCGTCGATGAGCCAGAAGTCGCCAGCCGACACGTCAGCCGGCCACCGACCTCCGCGGACGGGGATGATCCGGACCTCCTCGCTCGATTGGACGTTGGGGGCATACGAGGCGAGTTCGAACCGTACGTAGTCGCTCAGCGGCTCGGTCACCACATGCACGCGCTGAACCCGGCAACCCACAGCAACGGCCTGACGGGTGCGTACGCACCACTGCTCGAGTTCCGCCGTGACCGGGACACGGCCGGTGCGCCGCCACTCCGCAAATGCCTCGTCCCCGCTGCTACCGGAGTAGTTTTGCAACGTCTCCAGGCGAAACAACGAATAGCGGAACCCGGCGAGCTCCTCGCGGAGCTGGTCGATGCCCTGGCGCAGATCCGGCACGGACTGGTCCAAAATGGCCTCCGATTTCATCGTGGCTACCGCCCCTCGCCGGTCAGTTCAACCTGCATCGTCGCGCAGCGGGCGCAGCACTGGGTCCACACGGAGGGCGTCAAGTGGGGCTGCTTAGATCGCTCACTGCCGAGGTGATCTCTGACCAGACGCGAGCCCACCAACTCGCCGGCCTGGCTACCGGCAACACGCAGCGCCGCCACACCGCCGAAGCCGCCATGCTCGGCTGCCTGCGCGACTCGAACCAACTCGACCGCCTCGCCCACCGCGGCCTGTGCCACGGCACCGCCGGCCTTCTCCAGACCGCGTGGCGCATGGCCGCAGACTCCCGCACCCCCGACCTCGCCCACGAGCTACCAAAACTGGTCTCGCGACTGCTGAGCCAACTCCGATCTCCCGATGATCCCGAACTTCTCGATGGCGATGCCGGTGTGGCTCTCGCCTTGCACACCGCCGGAACCGGCACAGCCCCCGTCACGCGCTGGGACTCCTGCCTTCTGCTGACCTGACCGAGCACGACGAAAGAACGCGACGGATGAACCACGGCATCGACCCGCTCGCTGCGGAGCCACCATGGCACCAAGTGCTCGTGCACTTCCACGACTACGCAGCTGCCAAGGAAACAGGAACGATCCACATTGGACCGGAGATGGCACGTGCCGAATCCGAAGGGCTAATCGCAGCATGGTTCTTCATCCGCAAAAGCCCGAGCTGGCGTCTGCGCTTCCAACCCGCACACCACGACATCGGCCAGGCCACTGCGGCCCTCATCCACGAACGGCTCGAAAAACTCCGAAGCGCCGGGCACATCGCCTGCTGGACCGAAACCATCTACGAACCGGAAACGTACGCCTTCGGCGGCACAGCAGGGATGCACGCTGCCCACCACCTGTTCCATGCCGACAGCCACCACATACTCGCCTACCTCGCCAACACCGGCTCCGACACCCCTGACGCCCGCAGCGACCGACGGCGCGAACTCACCCTCTTGCTGTGCACGAACCTGATACGCGCCGCCGGGCAAGACTGGTACGAACAAGGCGACGTCTGGGCGCGCGTCGCCGACATCCGCTCAGCACCACACGACACGTCGCCGGCGCGGCTGAACAATCGGGAATCCGGCCTGCGCCGCCTGATCACCGCCGACACGAGCCCGACCAGCTCGCTCATGCGCGAAGGCGGATCGCTCGCACCGCTGTCTCCGTGGTTCGCTGCCTTCGCGCACGCTGGCCGAACTCTGCGAGCGCTCGCCCACGGCGGCACGCTCAGCCGCGGCCTGCGGGCCGTCCTCGCCCACCACGTCATCTTCCACTGGAACCGCATCGGCGTGCCGCTCGCGACGCAATGCGCCCTCGCCAGCACAGCAAAAACAGCCGTACTGGGACGCGAGGAGAGGTCTCCGAGCAGATGACCAACACCGCGGGACAGGACCCGCTTTTCGTCACGGTCGCCGCCCGGTTTCCCCTGCTGCCCCGGAGCAGACCACCCGGCCAACACCTCCTCCGTCGCGTCCACGAACTCGCCGAACTCGTGGAATCCGCAACGCAGGAACCCAGGGAACGCTCGGCAACCCGGGCGTCCGAAGCACTCAACAAGGCGGCACTGATCGCGAGCGACTGCGGACTTGCCGACCTCGCCCGTGCTCTGTGCTGGCGACAGTTCGAGATCTTCCACACCGCCGTGCCCCTCGCCGGCGAAGCCGCGAAGATGGCCCTCCAGCCACTGGTCAACCTCGGCCGACTGGCCACTCGCGACAGCGACCGCGCCTACGCCATCTTCACCAGCATCTTCGACGCCGTGACCAACCAGACGACGCAGAACATCGACGGCAGGGACATCGACTTCGGCAACTTCGTCGCCGACGCCCAGCAACATCATCACGAACTGCGGAGGTTCGCCTGGACCGTCCTACTGGCCGAGGGCACCCGCGCACTCACCCAAGCCGGTCGCTGGACCGACGCCGTCCAGCACCTTCGGCGCTACCGCGGACTCGGAAAACGCCTTCTGGACGGCAGGCAGACCACGATCCTTGCTCACGCCGCCGAGGGCGACTACGACAGCGCCGTCAACATGATCAAGACCAGCTCCACACCCGAACCGTGGGAACACGCGGTCTCGCACTGCCTCCACACGCTGTGCCTCCAGCTCGGCAACCACCGCGCCGACACCGACGCGATGGTCAACGCCTACTTCCACCTTCGGCCTTCGCCGGAACAGCAGGAATTCCGAACCCGCCTCGGCCTCTGTGTGATCGACCTAGCCGCGGACCTCAACCGTGCGGCCATGACGGCGGTGCTGGAGCGGGTGAACCAGGAAGCCGTCGCTGCCACCGACGCGCACATCGCATCGGACGTGCTCGCACACGAGCGGTGCAGACCTGCTCTCTCCGAGCACGACTTCGACACGTTGGTCGAGACCGTGGACTCCTCCGGGCTGAGCAGTGGGACGATGCCATCTCACCTGCTCGACGCACTCGTCACCTCAGTGAAGGCTGGTGAGGAACGCCTAGCCCGATGCCTTGGCCCAGGCCGCCCGGACTTGATCACGAATTCTCGGGCGAACCGATGATGCCGAGGAAGTGCGCGATGGGGCTTGGCAAGCTGAGCGGACGGCGTTTTTTCTGGGACGGAGACCTCGCCTAACGCTCGCTCACCGGCACAGACGGTACAAGTTCAGGTCAACGCCTCGAACTCTGACTCTTCTGAGGGAAAGTCCGATGGAAATATCGGCACGGCCAGCGTTCGCGAAAATACCGCTACCAGGAACTCGGTTACCGACCCGTCGAACTGCTCCCAGTGCGGTCCGCGTTCCTCATTCACAGCGACCGTCCACTCGTCCGGGTCCTTGTCGGGCTCGGTCATCCAGTAGCAAACGTCACCGTTGTCGGTGATCCCCCAGGGAAGGAGCTCCTCGTTTCCAGGTTCGAGGTCGAACGGTACGCTTTCTCCTTGCTCGCTCAGCGAGCGGAGCGCATCCAACCGAACCGATCGCTGCGTCAGGAGGTCGATGTTGGAGTTCTCTTCGTACGGTTGAAGGACCAACAAGAACTCATCGAATGAACCCGCTCCGTAATCCGCGACAAGCCCCTTGTAGTCGCTGGGAAGCCGGAGGCCCAACTCACCTTCGACCTGATCCCAGTCGGATACCGCAACGCTCGGCTCCGCCGGCGGAGGAACGATACTCTTGATCTGATCAAGCGCTGTCATGATGTCCACGCCCCCTGCTTATGATGCTGACGACCCACACCTCGTCAAGTCCACTATCATCCAGACACACAAATGGTGCCAGAGGACGACGTCTAAGCAGATACCCGAAGCCGGCGGTTCCATGTACTGCCACCACCCACAAGTCTTAGTTGAACATTGAATGGGTAGCTGTCAGACAATACCCCACGGGTTGGGGTGTGGGGTTCTCGTGGAGTCGTTTGACCAGATTAGGCGTGCTTCGAGGTCCTCTCCCAAGTGCTTCGTCAGCTGTTCGACCGCCCAGCAGTTCCAGTACACCGCCCTCGGGCTATCCGGGACCCGGAATGCTGGCAGATGCGTGGGGACTGCCTCTGTCCGGAAGGACGCTTTCGTGAGCGGATCTCCCGACTTCCGTGGTTTCGATGAGCGGCGAGTGTCCAAGCAGTCGACCACTGCCTCCACGAGGTAGAGGAGGTAGTCCGACTCATCACCGTCGATTTGGACTGGGACGAAGCTCCCTGCGGTAGCAAGCTCATCCGCCACGAGGTCGGTGATCCGGCGGCTCAGCATCGGACCATAGGGCTTGATCGAAGGGAAGTCGGCTGCGCGCATTTCGGGTTCACCGACCCAGTGCGCGCTGACCGAGGTAGGTCGATCCGTCTCGGACCCGCTGCGGGCCCATTTGGCCAGCTTGACCCCTGAGCCCATGTCGAGGCCCAGGGTGCGTAGGTCGTTCAGGCTGGGCAGCAACCGGTAGACGGAGACCGAGTCGTGCGGCTTCTCGCTCATGGGTTCGGTGTCCAGTACGCGCCGGGGCCGGGCGAACCGCCGGCCAGCTCCGCTTCGACCTGCCGACCGATGCTGCGCAGCTCACCTCGAAGCGCGGTGCGAATGGCGCGCGCACCGTAGCCGTCGGCCGTTCGCTGTTCCACCAGTCCCTCCAGGTGCACTTGCAGACGTCCTAAGAAGGCGTTGCTATGAGTGTAGTTGTGCGGTCGGTGGTGGCCCAGCGGGATACCGTTGGCCGCGTCATTGATATCGACACCGTACCGTTGCAGCAGCGCACGCATTTGAGGTCCGCCGCCGCGGTTGAAGCCTGACGGAACGATGTGCGCTGCGGCTTGTCCCGGCCCGACCGGGCGTCCCTCGCGCGCCATGTTCTGGCCGAGTAATTGGGAGCATGAATACAGCCCCAGAGGGTCGGTCAGAACCAAGGGGTTGGCGACGTACATATGGGGGTTTAACCCGGCCAGCAGACCCAATGGGTCGCTGCTGCCATACCTGCCGGTCGCAGGGTCGTAGTGGCGTTGGAAATTGTAACTGAGTTGCGATTCCGGGTCGAAGTATTGTCCTGGAAAGCGCAGCGGTGTGGTAGCGCCGTCACCTGTGCCCGCGTCAACGCTGCCCCAGACGGTGGTGCGTCGATGGCGGTCGATCTCGCCGTGTTCGTCGATCAGTTCCATCGGGAACCCGGCGACGTCGCTGATGATCGAGTGGAACTGCTCGTCGAACCATCCTTGGGACGGACCACCGGGCGACGAGCGTTCGAGCTGGGTCAGCGGCCGGAAGGAGCCTGGTTCGTAGTCCCATGCGGTGATCCGCTTCCCGCTGGGCTGTAGGACATCGGGCGTTCCGCCGGTGTGGATTTGTTCGACGAGTGCGAATCCGTCCCAGTGGAAATCGATCTTCTCAGCTACGGACCCGTCCTGGTCGAGGCGCTGTTTGGCGACACGGCGTCCGAGCGGGTCGTACCGGTACCACCACCGCGCTCCCTCCGGCGTGCTGACTCCGACCAAGCGATCATCGGCGTCCCAGGAGTAGTGCCACGTAGCCGGTTTCTGCGATAGCCGTTTCCGCTGGCGAAGCACAAGACGACCCTGACCATCGTGTTCATAGCGGACCTTCCCCGCGCGACGGATCAGGGTGCCGCTGTATTCGCGTTCACCTAGTGCGTCGGCCTCGATCGAGTCCTCCGACGCCGGCCAGGAGGCGCTCGTGATGTTGCCGGCTGCGTCGTAGGCGTAGCGTTCGGTCCAGCCCGATCCTTGAACGCCGGTCACACGTCCTGCGGTGTCCAGAGCGAAGTCCCGGCGTCCATTGAGTTGATCGTCGATCACCGCCGGGACTCCGTCGGTGCGGTAGGTGAAGGCGCGATGTTGAGTCTGGCGCCCTTTCGCACCAGTCAGGGTCTGCGAGACGAGTTGGTGTTTGGCGTCCCAGTTTTGCGTGAGCACCGCGCCAGCCCCCAGAACGCGCTCGGTCTCCCGCCCCGCCGCGTCGAAGGTGAAGCGCATCATGTGCCCAGCTGTGTGCAGCGTCATCGGATCGCCGTTTGCGTCGTATTCCCATCGGCTTTCCACCCCGGACGGGGTGACCCGCCTGGTCCGTCGTCCGAGGGGGTCGTAGGTGGAGTTGACGGTGCGGCCGTTGATCGTTTCGGTGACGACCCGTCCGAGCGGATCGCGTTCGAAGGTGACGTGGGCGTCGGCGTTCGTGGCCGCACGGAGCCGACCGGCCTCGTCGTAGTGGAACGCCGCGACCGAGTCCCCGCTGCGGCGTTCGGCGACTTCGCCCAGCGTGTTGCGGACGAACACCGTGCTCTCCCCGGCGCCATTGGTGCGTTCGACAAGCTGACCAGCGGCGTCATGGCGGTAGGTGATGGTGCGCCCGTTGAAGTCCGTTTCGCTGGTGAGATGGCCCGCGTGGTCGTAGGCATAGCGCCACACCAGTCCCTGTTGGTTCGTGACGCTGGTCAGGCGAAGTTCGGTGTCGTAACCGAACTCAAGTCGCGTCCCGTCCGGGCGCACCTCTGCCGAGGGCAAGTCGAAGTAGGTGGCCTTGGTGTGGGTGGTCTCGCCCAGGACACCGACATGCGTACGGACGTTGCCTTCCGCGTCGTAGAACCAGCGCTCCGTCGCGCCGTCCGGCAGCGTGTGCCACGCGGGTTTGCCGTCGATGGTCCAACCAAATCGGGTCACGCCTCCGAGCGCATCGGTGATCGCGACGACGCGGCCGAACGCATCCCGCTCATAGGATGTGTGGGCCCCGAGCGCATCGGTGACGGTGGTGGGTAAGCCTGCGGCGTTGCTCTCCACGGTGCGGGTGTTGCCCAGCGCGTCGGTCACGCGAGCCAGGTGGCCTGCTGCGTCATAGCCGTAGGAGGTCGCGGCTCCGGTGGGGTCAACGATGCGGGTGAGGTTGCCATTATCGTCGTATTCGCGGTGGGAGATCGTGCCGTCCGGAGCGACGATCGTGATCGGTAGCCGCAAATCGTTGTACGCGAATCGTGCCTGCTGGCCGTCCGGGCGGGTGACGACGGCGAGGTTGCCGTCTTCGTCGTACTCGTACTCCGTAGTGCGTCCCAGAGCGTCCGTGCGGGCGAGCAGCCGGTGACGCTCGTCCCATTCGGACAGGGTTTGCCCGCCGCGGGGATCGATCTCGCGGAGGATCTGACCGGATTCGCCGAGGTGGAACGCGGTCTCATTGCCGAGTGAATCGGACACGTACGTGACCGCGTTTTCACGGTCATAGGTAAACGTGCTGTTCAGGAAACCGCCCGCGCCCTCGGTTCGAACACATCGTCCTTCGTCGTCGTAGAGGTAGCGATACCAGCAGTCGTTGCGGTCGGTCCATGCGGTGATGCGACCCGGTCCGTCGTATTCGACGCGCATCGGCTGTCCGGACGGGTTGATGACCTCGGTCAGCCGTTCTTGCTGGTAGCGGTAGCGCATGAGCGCCAGGTCCCGGCCATCGTCGGCACCGCAAAGGTAGAGGGCGGTGACGAGACGGTTTGTGGTCTCCACCCGTACGCGATAACCACCGCTGTGATGAACTTCCAGAGGAAGTCCGGTGTCGTCGTACGTGAACTGAATCCGGTCCCCGTTGCGGTCAGTGATCGCCGTAAGCGGCCAGTACCCGTCGAATCGCGTGAAGTGCAGGGTACGTCCTTGCTCCACGTCAGTGATCGTGAAATTCCCGTCATGGCTGCGGGCGAGCGGCCATTGGGGCCCATTGGTCGGGTGGACCGTCTCGCCCGGTTCAGCACGTGGGTAGGCCAGCGTCAGGCCGTCTTCGGACGCGAAGTACACGCCGTCCTCGTCGATTTCCAAGCGTTGGTCCAGTGTGGACGCCCAGCTCGGCCCGAAGAACAGTCCGCTTCGGTAGGAGGACAGGTGGGTCCGCTGAAATGTGAGTGGGAGGGCACCGCCCAGTTCGACATCCGTCTCGTCGGCGACCATCCGGCCGCTTGCGACGTCGATCGGATCCGACCGAAGCTGCATTTGAAAGCGTTGCGTGACGTGCGCGGCTGCGTCTCCCAACTGGCGGCCGACTCGACCGATCCCGGCTTTCGCCGCCTTCGCCAAACCGGTGCGCCCCGCGGCACGCAATAACGTGCCGCCGACTTTGAGGACACGCCCCACCGGGACAATGGTCAACGCCGTATCGACCAAGATCGAGGTCAGACTGCCTTCTCCGGTGGCGGCGTAGATACCGGCGTCGATCGCCAGGGCGGCGCCACCGGTGATCCCGGCGGCGATCAGGAACGCGCCACCGACGGCGTTGCCGACCACCGGAATCGCCTGCAACACCAGACCGACCACGGCCAGGGCGCCGGAGACGACTTTCAGTGCCGAGGAGATCTCCTTGAGCACATCCTTGTTCTCACGGATGAAGTCCTGGCCCTGCCCGATCAGGTCGTAGCTGGCCGGGGGCTCTTTGAACCGCATCCCCTTGGCCTCGTTGATGCGATTCGTGCACTCACGGGCCGCGGCGGTCATCTCGGTGCGCAGACCGTTGGCCTTGTCCACGCAGTCCTGCCACGCCGCCCGCGCCGACGACAACGCCGCCGAGGCGTCCCCGGTATCCGACTCATACGCAGGGCCCCGCGGCGGAGCCTGCCCGGCCGGAGCGTGCGCGACGCGATCTTGTTCGGCCTGGGTGTGGGCGCGGTCGGCGGATTGCGCGCGCTCCACACGACCCTCGCTGGCCTTGAGCTGCTCCCACAACCCAGGCGCCTGATGCGCCAGCGGTCGCATCTTGCCCTGCAGCTCCGACAACCGCGACGAGAAGGTGTTCAACGCCGTGCCGACCTGGCTGAAGGCCGTGCCAGTCGCCCGCAGGTCCGGCGGCAACTCCGAATCCACCTTCTCCCGGAACTGCTCACCCTCCGGACCCTGGAACTGGCCGGTATCCATGCTGGTGATCCGCTCGGCCGCATGCGCCGCGGACTCGCCGAAACGGTCATACCGGCGGGCCGAACCCGCGATCGCCTCCGGCGACCCGCCCAGCGAGAACAAATGCTCCGGAAAATCCGCCATCGGGACCCACCCCCACCGCACCACGCGAGCCCGCACCCGCGGTGATGCGCACCGACATCTCTGCACCAGCGGCAGCGCGGTGGCACAGACTCACGCGCGCCAGTAACCCGTGATCACGACAGGTCGAGACGACTGTACTGCACCGGCCAAACATGCCGAAGGCGAACAGAAAACTCGGTCACCGCCGGAGAAAAGCCACCATGCGATGGCCACCGTCATAGCGGTCGGGTGGTGTGGTGTTGCCAGCCGTGGGTGCGGTCGCAGGTGATGCGGTGGAGCCGGTCGGCTTCGGCGGAGTGCAGCAGGCACAGCGCCTCGTGGTGGGTGGCCCAGTGGATCTCGGCGATCTCGGTGGGGTCCGGGATCGGGACGGTGGCGCCGACGATGTCGGCGTTGAAGATGAAATGGATCTTGTTGTGGCCGCTTGTTGCTTCGGCTTCGGACCAGCCGGCCCAGGCGAGGTTGCCGGGCCGGACGGTGATCGCGAGTTCTTCGTGGATTTCGCGGACCATCGCCGCGGGTGGCGAGTCGGGGCCGAAGCTCTCGCAGCGCCCGCCCGGTAGCGAGAACGCTTCGTCGTCGGGTCCACGGACGAGCAGGATGCGCTGGTTGTGGCCGCGGATGAGCGCGGCGGCGCGGACGGCGAGTGTAGGGCGCGGTTGGCTCGCGGGAATCCAGTCGCGCAGCACCGTCACGGCGCCGGCGAGATCGGCCGCGGTGCGGAACCGATCGGCTGCGGCGATCCGGGGCAAGCGAGCGTGGTCGCGGTGGGCCCATAGGGCGCGTGCTCCGGCGAGCAGGGGCGCGTGGATGTCGTCGTGGAGCGTGTCGCCGACGTGGACGATCTCGGCGACGTCAATGCCGTGGCCCGCGGCGATGTGCTCGAAGGCGGCCGGGCCGTTTCCTTGCACCAGGCCGGTGTCGCAGGAGAAATAGGCGCCGTCGAGCAGGTGCCCGAGTTCGGCGAGCACCGCGGTGATGTGCGCGCGGTCGGCGGCGGAAAGGTTCGAGCACACCACCATCCGCACGTTCGGGCAGGCGTCACGGAGTCCGGCCAGCAAGGCCCGCGCGGTCGGGTCGATCCGGAGCGGACGCGGGGCGCACACGAGGTCGCGAACCTGCCTGATCGGCACGTCGAGGTCGTCGGCGACCTCCTGGAGCAGTTCCTCGGTGAGGTCCGCAGCCGGGTGCAGTCGGCGGCGGACGACGGCCGCGACCGTGGCCGGGTCTTTCGGGCAAGCCGCGGTCAACGCGGCACCGAGGCTCGGACCGGCCGTGCGCCCGAGCAGCCCGTCGACGTCCAGGGACACCAGGCCGATACCAGCGGTCATGGCCGTGCCTTCCGATCAGGCCAGCGTGCTGCACGCGGCGGGCAGCTGTCGGTGCGAATACCGGGATCAGGGTTCATCGCTGGCCGAGCCGGGTCAGGAGGGCATCGAGGTCAGCCCGCGCTGTCCGGAGTCGCTCGCACCATTCCGCCAAGGACACGGACTCGTGCGGGGTTGGCGAGTCCGGCTGGTGCGGGAACAGCTCGGCGGTGTCGCTGCAGCTGCCTGTGGCGCCGGGCACGAAGTAGCCCTTTTCGTAGGCCCAGACGATCAGGTGGGCGCGCGATCTCGCGCCGGCGAGCACGCCGATGTGATGCAGGTGTGTTTTGACCGTGGCTTCGGTCAGGAAGGCGCGCTCGGCGATCTGTTTGTTGGTCAGCCCGTGGGCCAGCCAGTGCACGACGGGCAGCTCGGCGAGGGTCAGTTCGGCGTCGAGGTTCAGCGCGGGCGGTGTCCTCTCGGAGGTACCGTCGGGCACATCGGACACAAAGCCTTGAACGTGTCCGACTCCGCCTCCATCATCGAGCAACACGCCGACGATCACGCACGAAAGGAAACACAGTGATCTTCGACAACTGGAAGAAATCGAGCCGCAGCGGAACTAGCGGTGGCAACTGTCTCGAAGTAGGGAAATCCTTTGATCAGCGCGCCTTCCGAGACAGCAAGACTGGAGAGGAAAGCCCTATTTTAGTTGTAAACAAAAAGCAGTACAGGGCTTTTATTAGCGCCGTAAAGCGAAACCACTCCTGACGGATCAAAAGGTCTCTTATCTGGACATCCGAGCAGTACGGGTCCTCTCAAAGAGGTGCACGATCCCAACTGAGTTTTCCGGTGAGCGAAGACCACGGCTAGCGAGCCGAACGGGAGCTGTGTGGAAGTCAGCTACGCGACGGCGCTCGCCGGGAACTTGCGAGCACGGTAGGGAGCAAACATGAACACCTCGGACTTCACCCAGGCGACCTGGCGCAAGTCCAGCCGAAGCGGCGGCGACGGCGGGGCCTGCGTCGAGGTCGCGACCATCCCAGCGGCCACCGGCGTCCGGGACAGCAAGCTCGGCTGATCGTCTGCGGGCCGAGCGGCCGGGCTACGGCGCGCACGGGTGCCGACTCGTGGGCTGACAACCTCGTCTGAGGAGCTACCACTGGTCACATTGTCACTTTACTGTGCGGTAAAGCCATGCTACATCTTTACCGTCTGGTAATGGATGGTGCAGGTCACCGTGCTGGTTGCGTGGAAAATGGAGAATGCCGATGCCTCGGGAACGAGCACGAGCATTGGTAGCTGTCACTGCCGCGGTAGTCGCGGCCATACCGATGATCGGGAGCTCACCGGCCGCCGCGAACGCGGCGGTGGGCGGTGCGGCCACCAGGGCGGACGGATCGGCGGCGAAGCAGTGTGCGTTGCCGGGCGCAGACGGGGCTGCTTCGGCCGCACCGGAACACGAGCACCTGGACCCAGCGGCGGTGCGGCAAGCGATCGACTATGCAAGCACACACTTGCGCACGTCGGTGCAGATTTTCCGGAACAACTGCCGCGTCGGCGCGGGCCCGCTGGACCCGGTGACCGAGCAGGCTCCATGGAATGTCTGGAGTTCCACCAAGAGCGTGGTCTCGATGCTGACCGGGATCGCCGCAGACCGGCACCAGCTTGAACTTGACGATCCGATCGGTAAGTACCTGCCCAGGGGGCCGGAGTGGGGCGATGCCGCGCACCGTGCGATCACCATCCGGCAACTGCTCACTGAGACATCAGGACTGCAGGAAGCGATCTTGTCCGAAGCCGCCACGACCGGCACCGACCCGAACGTGGCCCAGGAGGCGCTCGCGCAACCGCTGACCCACCGGCCGGGAACGCATTTCGAATACAGCCAACGCACCCCTGACCTGCTGGCCTACGTGGTGCAGCGCGCGGTCGACACTGATCTACAAGCCTTCGCGCAACACGCGCTGTTCGACCCCATCGGTATCCCGCACTCCAGCTATTTCTGGCTGCGGGACCGCTCCGGCAACTCCTACGGCTACGCCCACCTGTTCATCCCGCCGGACCAGTTCGCCAAGCTCGGTCTGCTCATGCAGAACAACGGCGCCTGGAACGACCACCAGGTGATCTCGCCTGGTTACATGCACCAGGTCGCGCAACCCACCACCACCAACGGGTGCTATGGGCAGCTGTTTTGGACCAACGCCGGCAAGCCCTGCACCGGCGCCAACATTCCCAACGCGCAAACCGTCGACCGCAGGGCGATCCCCAGCGCACCACGCGACGCTTACG
Organism: Saccharopolyspora sp. SCSIO 74807; assembly: GCF_037023755.1. Lineage (NCBI taxonomy): Bacteria > Bacillati > Actinomycetota > Actinomycetes > Pseudonocardiales > Pseudonocardiaceae > Saccharopolyspora > Saccharopolyspora sp. SCSIO 74807. The sequence continues at coordinate 6,489,467 of NZ_CP146100.1, forward strand.
CCATGGTGGGCGCCTTCCACCAGAACAACTTCGTCATCCCGAGTCTGAACATGACGGTGACTTGGACCGGAATGCTCGGCGACACCGCCCCCAACCTGCAAGGCATCGCCAGTGCACAACCCGCGGACCTGTACTACAACTTCTTCCGCATCCTCATGCGCGGCGTCAAGGATCACCACATCCCCGACCCCGGGCCCTACACTCCGCCACCTCTTGATCTCGACGTCAACCCTCTCAACTACGCCGACCCGCGCGTGCTGCTGCATGACCTCGCGCCCAACCCCGAGTGCAACCTCCTGGTCTGCAACGACACCATCCCCCTCCAAGGGCTCGCTCAAAACGGCCAAGCGATCAGCCGCAACCTCCTCAGCACCCTCTCCGCAGGGCAGTAGAGTGTAGTCCCATTCGATTTTCGGGGCTGTTAAGGAAACGGCGCAGGCCGGAAACACCGTTCGACCGACACTCCCCGTCGGTGCGACGGCGGAATCCATGTTCAGAGCAGAACCTCTTTGCCTGCCTGGAGGACATGAACAGGGTTTCGTAGGGCTTGTAGGTCGTGAACAGGGTTTCCGTGAACGGCAAGGATGTCTGCGGCGTGTCCGGGCCGGAGCGCTCCGGTGATGCCTTGGAGACCGATGTGGTGGGCGCTGGTGGTGGTGGCGAGTTCGAGGATGTCGGCGTTGGAGAAGCCGATGTGTTCGTAGAGTTCGAGGGTGCTGACCGGGTCGCCGTGTTGGGAGATGGGGACTCCGGCGTCGCTTCCGAAGATCAGGGGCACGCCGTTGCTGGTGAGCCATCGGAGTCGGTGGGCGATGGATTCGGCGCGTTGTGGCCCGAGCTTTTCCCACATCTGGCGCCATCCGGTGGGCAATGCGGGCGAGGCGGCGATGCCGGAGGCGACCATGCGTTTGGCGACGATGTCGCGGAGGTCCGGGACACTGTTCCGACCGAGGAACGTGCAGTGTTCGATGGTGTCGAAGTCGGCCTCGACGGCGGCGGCGATGGTGTCGTTCTCGATGAGGAGCGCGCCTGGCGCGAACTGTTGTCCGCGGGCGCACAAGGCGCTTGTGCCGAACAAGTCGCCGTCCCCGCCGAAGACCTCGTCACGGTGCCCGACGGCCTCGGGCTCACCGCGGCCACCGCGGTCCGCCCCGCTGGTCGTGCCGTCTGGTAGCGGCCTGGGCCTGATGCTGGTGCAGCTCGCCCGCCTAGCCGGTGGCACCGTCATCGCCGCAGCACGGGGCACCGAGCAGCTCGCGGCGGCGACCGTTGCCGGGGCCGCACGGGTCGTCGACGCCGCGAGCAGCGACTGGACGGTCCAGCTCGGTGAACCCGTGAACGTGGTTCTCGACGGGGTCGGCGACGCTCTCGGCCGCGCCGCGTTCGAGCTCGTCGCAAGCGGTGGTCGCTACCTCAGCTACAGCGGTGAGCCCGGCCCGGAACCCGACGAGGCCCGTCGACGTGGCGTGACCCCGTTCGGCACCGAGGTCGTCCACCTCGGAAGTAGCGGAGCGACTCCCAGGCTGACCGAACGAGTCCTCGGCGAGGCCGCCGCTGGCCGGATCCGACCCGTCGTCGGTCCGATCTTCCCGCTCGAGGGTGTGGCCGGGGCCCATACGGCTTTCGAGGGCGGTGGCCTGGTGGGTCGGACGCTGATCACGGTGGCCGAGGTCGACGCCATGGACGACCACGGCGAGCTGATCGGCCTGGTGGAGCGGTTCGGCCGGGGGTTCGCCGCTGCGGACGCCGAACTCCTCACCGCGTTGTGGGCAGGCGATGAGGACGACCTCGTCTACGTCGCCGGGGAGCGAACCCGCCCGCTGCGTACCTACGGCGAGATCGAGCGGTACTACCGGGAGGCGCTCGGCCCCGTCGGGAGCGTGGACAGTGCGGAAGTCACCGATCTGTCGGTCGAGGCCGCAGGAGATCGCGGACGCGCCTTCTTCCGGTTCCGCTTCGCGGGACGAGAAGCAGCGAGCGACGAGCGTTTCGAAGTGGACATCCGGATCACGGCCATCGCGCGACGACGCCACAACCGCTGGGCACTCGTCCACTACCACGAGTCCTCGCCCGGCCCCGCCTGAAGAGACAGGCTTGCGGTGTACAGCGCGGGCACACCGGCACCGGACCGGTGCGCGCGCTGCGGAACCCTGTCTCTGCCACGGCGTTCGCGTCAGAGTTGCAGGCCGATGTACTTGGTCTCGAGATATTCCTCGATGCCTTCGCTGCTGCCTTCCCTGCCGAGGCCGGATTCCTTGATGCCGCCGAACGCTGCGGCCGGGTTGCTGACCACGCCGCGGTTGACGCCGGTCATGCCGCTGTCTAACGCCTCGGCAACTCGCATCGCCCGGCTGAGGTCCTTGGTGAACACGTACGAGGCCAGGCCGAACCGGGTGTCGTTGGCCGCGCCGATCGCCTGCTCCTCGGTGTCGAACGGGTAGATCGCCGCTACCGGCCCGAAGATCTCCTCGGTGCGCAGCTCCGCGTCCGCCGGGATCGCGCGCAGCACTGTCGGTGGGTAGAAGTAGCCCGGTCCACCCGGAACCTTGCCTCCGAGCAGCAGTTCGGCGCCGCGCTCGACGGCGTCGTCGACCAGTTCGGCGACCTTGTCCCGCTGCCGCGCATCGATCATCGGGCCGAGCCCGGTGTCCGGGTCCAAGCCGGATCCGGTGCGCACCGCCGCGAGCCGCTCGGTGAGCTTGCCGGTGAACTCCTCCAGCACCCCGGACTGCACGTATATCCGGTTCGCCGCGACGCAGGACTCCCCGCCGTTGCGGAGTTTCGCCACGGTCGCACCGTCCACCGCCGCGTCGATGTCGGCGTCGTCGAACACCAGCAGCGGCGCGTTCCCGCCGAGTTCCATCGAACTGCGCAGCACGCCTTCGGCCGCCTGCCCGAGCAGCAGTTTGCCGACCCGGGTCGATCCGGTGAAGGAGATCTTGCGCAGCCTCGGGTCGGCGATCATCGGCTGCACCAACCCGGCGGCGTCGGTCGTGGTGAGCACGCCCAGCACGCCGTCCGGCAGGCCCGCTTCGCGCAACACCTCGGCCAGCAGCAGCATGGTCAGCGGAGTCTGCTCGGCGGGCTTGATCACCACGGGACATCCGGCGGCCAGCGCCGCGCCGATCTTGCGAGTGCCCATCGCGAGCGGGAAGTTCCACGGCGTGATCAGCAGCGTCGGCCCAACCGGGCGCTTCGTGGTGATGATCCGGTACTGGCCGCCGGGTTCGACGCCGTAGTCGCCGTCGAGGTGCAGCCGGCTCGCGCTTTCCGAGAACCACCGGAAGAACCCGGCCCCGTAGTCCACTTCGCCGCGCGCCTCGGCCAGCGGTTTGCCCATCTCCAGGGTGATCAGCGTGGCGATTTCTTCGCGTCGCCGGAGCAGCCCGTCATGAGCGGCGCGCAGGATGTCGGCCCGCCGCTGCGGTACCGTGCCCGCCCAGTCGGCGGCGGCGTCGACGGCGTGATCCAGCGCGTCGGACGCGTCGGACGGTCCCGCGTCGGCGACCCGGCGAAGCACCGATTCGTCGGCGGGGTCGACCACCTCGAAGGCCGCCCGGCCGCGCGCAGGCCGCCACCGGCCACCGATGAACAGTTCCGCCGGCGCCGCGGCCAGCGCCGCCGCGCGATCGATCTCGGCCATCCTCGCTCCTCACGCATCGGCAACCCCAGCAAGCCGGTCCCGCACTCTTGCCCCGGATCTTGTATCCACTGTATACAGTTGCCATGGCTGCTGACCACACCCTGCGTTCCGGCTCCCGGCGGAACCCGAACGACATCGCCGCGGAACTGCGCACCGCGATCGTCGACGGGGTCTTCCCGCCGGGGCACCGGCTGGTGCACGAAGAACTCGCCGACCGGTTCGGGGTGAGCCGGATCCCGCTGCGCGAGGCGGTCCGGACACTGGTCGGCGAAGGGCTGGTGCAGAGCCGGCCGGGACGCGGCACCTTCGTCACCGAACTCGACCTGGCCGAGATCGACGAGATCTACGACCTCCGCAAGCTGGTGGAACCCAGCTTCGCCGAGCACGTCGTGCAGCGCTGCTCCCGCGCGGACATCACCCGGCTGCGCGAGATGACCGAGCAGCTGGACCACGTCGACCGGCTTGGCAGCGAGGGCTGGTCCCGGGTGAACTTCGCCTTCCACCTGGACATGTACCGACTGGCCGGGCTGCCGATGCGCTACGAGGTGATTTCCCGGCTGTACCACCAGTTGGAGCCGTACTCCCGCTTCTACGTGCACAGCACGCACGCGTTGGAGCGGGTGCAGGCCGAGCACAAGGCGATGGTCACCGCGCTCGCCGACGGCGACACCGCGGAACTCGAGCGGCAGATCCACGACCACATCGACGGTGGTCAGCAGGGCCTGCGCAGTGCGTGGCAGCGCCGGGCCGAACACCCCGAAACCGTTCTGGAGCAACGCCGATGAGCAATGCCTTCGCCCGCCCCGCCGACCGGCTCGCCGCGATCAAACCCTCGCCGATCAGGGCGATCTTCGATCGCGCCGCGCGGCTGGAGGCGGAGGGCCGCAAGATCTACCACTTCGAGATCGGCCGACCGGACTTCGACAGCCCGGCGGTTGCCAAGCAGGCGACGATCGCCGCGCTCGAAGCCGGGAAGGTGCACTACGCGCCGAACGCGGGCACGGCCGATCTCCGGGCCGCGATCTCCGAGTACCTGGCGGACAAGCGCGCCGTCCGCTACTGCCCGGACGGGGAGATCATCGCCACGGTGGGCGCCAACGAGGCGGTTTTCCTCGCCATGATGGCGTTCTGCGGCCCGGGCGACGAGGTGGTGATCCCGGTGCCCGCCTGGGCGCACTACCAATCCTGCGTCCGGCTGGCCGGTGCCGAACCGGTCGAGGTCCCGCTGAACGCCGCCGACGGGCACCGGCTCGACCACGCGGCGCTGGCGGCTGCGATCACCGAACGCACCCGGATGGTCGTGCTGTGCACGCCGAACAATCCGACCGGGACGGTGGCCAGCAAGTCCGATGTGGACGCGGTGGCCGAGCTACTGCGCGGCACCGACGCGTTGCTGCTGTCCGACGAGATCTACGCCGACCTCACCTACGACACCGACCACGTGTCCCCGGCAGCGCTGGACGAGCTGCACCCGCGGACGCTGTCCGTCGGCGGGTTCGCCAAGGCATTCGCGATGGACGGTTGGCGACTCGGCTGGCTGGCCGGACCCGCAGAACTCATCGCACCGGCGCTTCGGGTGCGGCAGTACACCACGGTCTGCTCCACCACCTTCACCCAGGACGGCGGGGCCGCGGCGCTGCGCTCGGCGCGGGAGGATTCCGAGTCGATGCGCCGGTCCTTCGAGCAGCGGCGCAACGCGGCGCTGGACATCCTGCGCGGCACCGAGCGGGTTCGGGTGGCGTCCCCGGACGGCGCGTTCTACCTCTACCTCAGCTACGACCCGGCGACCGCGGAACCGGCCGAGGAACTCGCGCTGCGGCTGCTGGAAGAACACGGGGTCGCGGTGGTGCCCGGAACCGCGTTCGACCCGGCGGGCGGCACGCATTCGCTGCGGATCTCCTACGCCTGCCCGTTGCCCGACCTCACCGAAGGACTGCGCCGGATCCGCACCGCACTGGGCCGGTGACATTCACGCGATCAACACAGAAGGCAGGTTCATGAGTACGACGACCCAACAGCGGCACGCCGACGTGGTCGACGCCGTGCTCGGGATGGCCCCGGACGCCGTGGCCTACGTGCCGAGCAACAGCATCGCCGGGATCATCAACGGCCTCACCGAACACGCAGCGTCCGGCACCCGGATCTTCCCGGTATCCCGGGAAGAGGAAGCCGTCGGCATCATCGGGGCACTCCCGCTGGCCGGGAAGTTCGGCGCGATCGTCATGCAGGACAACGGTTTCGGCAACGCGCTCACCGCGCTCACCACCTTCGCCGGCTCCTACCACCTGCCGCTGCTGATCCTGGCCAACACCCGGGGTGGTCTCGGTGAGTACAACTCGATGATCCACTCGATCTCCGCGCCGGTGCCGGACATGCTCAAGTCCGCCAACATCCCGGTCTTCCAACTGGACCGGCGCAATCCCCCACGGGACTGGCGAGCCACGGTCACCGAGGCCGGGAAGCACGCTCGGATGACCTACCGGCCGGTCGTGGTGCTGATGGAGTTCTTCGACTTCGACGACGAGGAGAGCCGCGCATGAAACGCATCGAAGCCCTCCGGGTGATCACCGAGCGCACCCCCGACCTCCCGGTGACCGCCACCTGCGCGGCCACCAGCAGGGAACTCGCCGCGGTCGCCGACCGGGACAACCACCTGTACCTGCTGGACGCGATGGGGCTCACCGTCTCCGTGGGCACCGGAGTCGCGCTGGCCGCCTCGGATGCCGGGGTGCGCAGCGTGGTCGTCGACGGGGACGGCTCGCTGCTGATGAACCTCGGTTCGGCAGCCACCGCCGGTTACCTGCAGCAGCCCAACCTGGTGATCGTACTGCTGGACAACGGGGTTTACGCGTCCACCGCCGGAATCCCCACCCAGGCAACGGAGTTGGACCTCGGCGCGATCGCCGAATCGGTCGGCCTGCGCACGCTGCGCGCCACCGACGCCGAGGAGCTCGATGCCACGCTGGGTCGGACGTTGACCGAACCCGGCCCGTGGTTCGTGCACGCGCGCATCGAAGCAGGCAACGAGCCGGGCACCCCGCTGCTGCTGCTCGACCCGGTGGTGCACGCCGACCGGTTCCGCCGCTGGCTGACCGAACGGATCGCGGCATGACCGGAATCGCCATCAACACCGACGTGGGGGAAGGTTTCGGCGCCTGGCGCATCGCCGACGACGAGGCGCTGCTGGACCTGGTCACCGCGGCCAACGTGGCCTGCGGCTTCCACGCCGGCGACCCGGACATCCTGCGCCGCACCTGCGAGCACGCGGTGCGGCGCGGGGTGGCCATCGGCGCCCAGGTCTCCTACCGCGACCTGGCCGGATTCGGCCGCCGCTTCCTGGACGTGCCGACGGACAGCCTGGTCAACGACCTGATCTACCAGATGGGGGCGTTGCAGGCGTTCGCCCGGCTCGCCGGTGGCCGGATCGGCTACGTCAAGGCGCACGGCGCGCTCTACAACGCCGCCGCCCGGCACGAGCCGCACGCGGCGGCGATCGTGCGAGCCGTCGCGTCCTTCGACGACTCGCTGCCACTGCTGTGCCAGCCGGGAACCGGAACCTGGCGGCAGGCCGGCGCAGCCGGGCTACGCACGCTGGCCGAGGGGTTCATCGACCGCGGCTACACGGCTGAGGGCCTACTGGTGCCGCGCGATCAACCGGGCGCGCTGATCACTGACCCCGCCGAAGCCGCGCAACGCGCGGTGCGAATGGCCATCGCGGGCAAGGTCACGGCCGTGACCGGCGAAGACGTCGAACTCTCCCCCACCGCGCTCTGCGTGCACAGCGACACCGCGGGAGCCGTCGAACTCGCCTCGGCCGTCGCAAATGCGTTGCGCGCCAACGACATTCCGATGATTCCGATCCGCTGAGGACTTCGGACGCGCCATTTCGCGCGTCCCTCCGGCGGTGGTCGCGCAGCCCGTCCAGCTCAGCGCTGTTCGCCGCGAGACGCGGATTCCCGTTACAGACCGGAAAGACCGTTACGACCGGCCGATGCCCGACCACTTGTGAGGTTCGCATGCGCCAGTGCCCTCCCGAGTCCAACGGCCCGCGCCTGCTGCGGGCCGGTGACCGCGGTTGGCTGGTCGAACTGCCCCCGGGGCGGTCGGCGGCATTGGCCGCGTCTGTTCGACAGCAGCCATGGGCCGGGCAGGTCGCCGAAGTGGTTCCCGCTTCCCGAACAGTGCTGGTCACCGCCATGCACCCGAACATGACCAACGCGCTGGGCACCGCATTGGCCGGAATGCTGCGGGATTCCGCCCAACACCCGACGCCGACCTGGCAGCCGCGCACCATCCGGATCCCGGTGCGCTACGACGGCCCGGATCTCGAAGACGTGGCCGAGGCGGTGGGTTTGCGGCCGGACGAAGTCGCCGAGCGGCACTGCTCGGTGCGGCACGTGGTCGGATTCTTCGGCTTCGCGCCGGGTTTCGCCTACATCGACGGGTTGCCCGAGGTACTGGCGCTGCCCCGGCGGAGCAGCCCGCGAACCCGGATCGAGGCCGGATGCGTGGCGATCGCGGGAAACCAGAGCGTCGTCTACCCGGGCGGCACCCCCGGCGGCTGGCACCTGATCGGCCGGACCGAACAGCGGATGTGGGACCCGCAGGGCGATCCGCCGAACCGGTTGGAAGTCGGCGATCACGTTGTTTTCCAGGCGGTTTCGCCATGTTGACCGCTACGCCGTCCACTTTGGAGGTGGTGGACCCCGGACCGCTGAGCACGGTGCAGGACCTCGGCCGGACCGGTTACGCGCACCTCGGGGTCAGCCCGTCCGGGGCGGCCGATCCGGAAAGCCTCCGGCTGGCCAACAGGCTCGTCGGCAACCCGGCCGGAACCCCGGCGTTGGAATGCACCCTCGGCGGGCTGAGCTTGCGGTTCACCGCCGCCCGCTGGGTCGCGCTCGCCGGCGCACCCGCATCGGCACTGGTGGACGGGCGCCCGGTGGTCGACCCGCGGCGGTTCCGAGTTCCGGCCGGGCGGGTGCTGCACCTGGGCCGTCCGAGCATCGGGCTGCGCAGCTACCTCGCCGTCGGCGGCGGGTTCCTGGTGCGGCGGGTGCTCGGCGGCGCCGGACACGACGTGCTCGCCGGGCACGGCCCCGCACCGCTGCGGCCGGGCGACGAATTGGCGATCGGTCCGGACCGGCCACAACCGGCCGCGCCGATCGAACTCGCCAACAGCCGCTGCCCGAGCGGACTCGCGACCCTCAGATTCGGTTGGGGCCCGCGGCACGAACTGTTCGACGCGGCCGATCGGGAACGGTTCACCACCACCCGGTGGCGGATCTCCACCGAATCCAACCGGATCGGCGTTCGGCTTCTCGGCGAACCGCTGCGAATCGGCGAGGTCCGATTGGCCAGCGAGGGAATGGTGCCCGGCGCGATCCAGGTGCCACCTTCCGGGGAGCCGATCGCGTTCCTCGCCGACCACCCGGTGACCGGCGGATACCCGGTGATCGGCGTGCTCACCGAACCCGACATCGGACTACTCGCCCAAGCACCACCGGGAACCGCGATCCGGTTCCGATCAATTCCCGGAACGGACGCACCGGCACCCACCCCGCACCGGTGACCGAAAGGCGGACGAAAACCGAAAAAACCGATCGCCGCAGTCGGCGATCAGCACCAGCACACCCGAAAAGCGTTGGAGTGCACCATGTCCAGCTCCACCGAAGTGCGCGGACCAGCGACCGAGCGGTCCACTCGGAAAGCGGCGATCGCGGCCCTGACCGGAACCACGATCGAATACTACGAATTCGGCGTCTACGGCTATCTCGCGGTCACCATCAGCCCGCTGTTCTTCCCGAGCAACGAACCCACCGCGGGACTGCTGTCCACCCTGGCGGTGTTCGGCAGCTCGTTCCTGGTGCGCCCGCTGGGCGGGGTGCTGCTCGGCTGGCTCGGCGACCGCATCGGCCGCAAGGCCGTGCTGCTGCTCACCGTGATCGGGATGGGCAGCGCAACGGCGTTGACCGGCCTGCTGCCCACGCACGGCTCGATCGGTCTGCTGGCCCCGCTGGCCCTGCTGATCGTCCGGCTGTTGCAGGGGTTCTTCGCCGGTGGCGAAGTCACCGGCGCCGCCGCGTACGTCGCGGAATCGGCGCCGACCGGCAGGCGCGGCTTCTACGGCGGGTTCACGCCGATGGGCGTCGCGCTCGGCGGCGCGCTGGCCGCCACGGTCGCGGGCGTGGTTTCCACGGTGCTGACCGCCGAGCAGATGTCGGCCTGGGGCTGGCGAATCCCGTTCCTGTGCTCGATTCCGCTGATCGTGGTTTCGCTCGTGATGCGGAAGAAGCTGGAGGACACCCACGAATTCGAAACGGCCAGGCAGCGACGCGAACTGGTCAAGGCGCCGCTCGGCGAGGTGCTGACCCGGCACTTCGGCGCAGTGGCCAAGGTCGTCGGCCTGTCGTTCGGGCAGAACGCCGGGTACTGGGTCGGCTTGGTGTTCATGAACATCTACCTGACCAAGAACCTCGGCTACGACCAGACCGCGGTGTTCTGGATCATCATGGTGGTCAACCTCGTGATGGGCGTGCTGATGCCGCTGTGGGGCGGCCTGTCCGACCGCAAGGGGCGCAAGTTCGTGCTCACCACGGGATTCATCGGATACATGGTGCTGGTGCTGCCGATGATGTTGCTGATGAACAACGACGACATCTGGTTGGCGCTGCTCGCGATGGTCATCGCGACGATTCCGTTCCCGATCGTGCAGTCGGTGGGCTACCCGACCTACGCGGAGCAGTTCCCCACGCGGGTGCGCTACACCGGGCTGTCGTTGAGCTTCAACATCGGCACCATCCTCGGCGGCGGCATCATGCCGTACGCGGCGACCTGGTTGATCTCGGCCAGCGGCAGCCTGCTCGCGCCCGGCTGGCTGCTCATCGGTGCCTGCGTGATCGCCTTGCTGTCCCTGCTCGCCGTCCGGGAGACCTCGCGATCGGAGCTGGCCCGATGAGCGCCCCCGCGAATCCCGCACAACTGCGCCGGATGATCGCCGAAGGCAGCTGGACCGGCCCGACCGCGGGCGTGCTCGACGGCTACCAGCAGGCGAACCTGGCCGTGGTACCGCGCGACCTGGCCTACGAATTCCTGCTGTTCTGCACCCGGAACCCGAAACCCTGCCCGGTGCTCGCGGTGACCGACCCGGGCGACCCGATCGTCCGGATCGGCAGCACCCGGGCGGATCTGCGGAACTCGCTGCCGCGCTACCGGGTTTGGCGGGACGGACGCCTGGTGGCCGAACCCACCGAGATCGGCGAGTTCTGGCGCGCGGACTCGGTCGGCTTCCTGCTGGGATGCAGTCACACCTGGGAAGGTCCACTGCGCCAGGCGGGCATCCCGGTGCCGCGCGCCGCTGAATCGGCTGCTCCCCCGGTCTACCGCACCGATCGCCCGACCGAACCGGCCGGCCGGTTGGCCGGTCCGCTGGTGGTGAGCATGCGAGCGGTTCCCGGACACCACGTCGCCCGGGTCGTGGAGATCACTTCCCGATACCCGACCGGCCACGGCGCCCCGGTGCACATCGGCGACCCAGCAGGGCTGGGCATCGCCAGCCTCGACGAACCGGACTTCGGCCCAGCCCCGGTGGTCGACCCCGGCTCGGTGCCGGTGTTCTGGGCCTGCGGCGTCACCCCGCAACTGGTGTTGCCGGACGCCGGGGCCGAATACGTGATCACGCACCGGGCCGGGCACATGTTCGTCTTCGATCACCACGTCGATGCGCCCCCGTGACCGGTACGGCGCTTTCGACGCAGGCTCGATCGAAGTGCTGGGTCGGACGATGCCGATCACGGTCATCCGCGAGTGGCTGATCTCAACGGTCTCCATTGCTACTCGCCACCGTCCTTGGTTGGCATGACGTAGCCGCTGATGAATCCCACGAGTCCAAAAGCGACGCCGGCGGTGATGCTCGGTGTGAGCAGGTGATCGGCGGCCCACGTGACCCAGTCGGGCTGCATGAACACGACACCGGCGAGCTGGGTGCCGACCAGGACCGCGGCCATGGTGAGGAAAACCAGCAGGGTAACGATGAACGCGGCACGGCAGATGACCTGCGAGCGTTGCAGAGCGGCGGTCATGGGGTTCCTTTCCGGTCGGGGGTGGCTCAGGACAGGACGGGCAGAACGCCCCAGGCGATCAGGCAGCCGATGAGCGTGATCGGCACCATGTAGTAGGTGACCAGCGGCAGAAAGGTCTTCTCCGGTTTCGCTCCGGTGAGGCCTGCGGCGACGAAGATCGAGCCGGAGGCGGGCGGGGACGCACCCTCGGTCGAGGCGAACACGAGGATCGCCGTGACGGCCAGCACGGGGTCGACGCCGACGGAGACGAGCGCGAGCAGCGAGACCTGACCGACCGCGGTGAGGGTCGCCGTCGACGACAGCGGACCCGCGACGACCGCCACCAGGACACCGACCAGCACCGCCATCACGTACTTGTTCAACTGGAAGTCGGTCAGGAGGGCGTCGATGTCCGCGGCCAGCCCGAGTCCACTGAGCACCTCACTGGCGGCGACGGCGAAGTACAGCAGCGCCCCGATGCTGGCGAACCGCGGCATGGCGTCGGTGATCCACGTCGCCCAGTTCCGCGCGCCGCGCGGAAGGGTGCGCCGGCCGACGATCAGCGCAAGCGCGGTGACCAGGAGGGGAATCCAGGTGAGGATGGAGATGTCCTCGATGGACTCTCCGAGCGGCGTCGAGTTGGTCAGCAGATTCGCCAGCGGACCGACGGTGACCAAGATGGGAACGAGTGCGCCGAGCACGATGATCAGCGCGGTTCCACCGTCCCTGAGCGCGCGGCGGAGCGGCTGGAGGTCTTCGTCGGGTGCGCGCTGGATGCCGTCCCGGCGCACGAAGTAGGCGACGAGCAGAAAACGCCATACGAGCTGATAGAGGCCCGCGCACAGCAGGGCGAGGTAGATCTGGCCGGTGGTGACCATCGAGCCGGCGAAGCCGATCATGATGACCATGGAGGCGCTCGGCGGAAGCGCGGCCCCGAGGCCACCGTTGCCGGCCATGACGGTGGCGCTGCGCTCCGGACTCCACCCGGTGCGCACCATCCAAGGTCCGGTGAAAGCTCCGGTCGCAGCGGTGTTGCCGGAGTTCGACCCGGACAGTGCGCCCATGACGGCCGAGCCTGCGGTGTCGACGAGCGCCGGGCCTCCGCGCACCCTGCCGATGAGCGAGTTCAGGATGGCCAGCAGCTTGTGGATGAGACCGGTGCGGTCGACGACGTAGGCCATGAACACGAACGCCAACGCTGCGTAGAGCACTTCCTCGTTGAGCGCGTCGCGCAGGCCGCCGAGCAGCGCCTCGGGGGCGCCGGTTCCGGCGAACGCTGCGGTGGTGAGCAGGCCGAACAGCATGGCCTCGCCCATGTTCCGTTTGAAGACGACGTTCCAGACGATGATGACGACGATGAATGCGCCGAGCGCGATGAGTCCGGCGGGCACGGGAAGTCCCCTCTGCGACGGTGAAGTGGGGTCGGCGGGCGACGGTCAGGAAGCGCGGTCGGCGAGGATCCGCTGGTATCGAGCGGATTCGTCGGCGACGACGGCACGGGAGTCGGCGAGTACGCGTTCGGCGTCGGCGAGCGGGACGACGGCGACGCCATCGTCGTCCGCCACCACGATGTCGCCGTGGTGGACGACGACTCCGCCGAGCGAGATGTCGGTTCCGATCCGGTATGGACCGGACTTGTAGGGGCCGGCGGGCGAAACACCCACGGCCCACACGGGGAACCCGGCCTCCTGCAACGCGGCGGCGTCCCGCACGGCGCCATCGATGATCATGCCCCGGATGCCGCGGTTGATCGCTCGGTGCGCGATCAGTTCACCGATCAGTGCACGGGAGGAGTGGCCGCCCCCGTCGACGACGAGGATGTCGCCGCGACGGGCGCGGGTGAGCGCTTCATGGATGCCCTTGTTGTCACCCGGACGGCAGAGCACCGTCACGACTCGACCGGCGAGGCGCGGGCCGGGCCAGACCGACCGGACCCGGGGATCGACCATGCCCAGGCGGTCGCGGGCGTCGCCGATCGCCGCCGTCGGAAGCTCGGCGAAAGCGGTGATCAATGCCTCGAGGTCCTGCGCAGGCCCCCTGCTCAACGCGCTGTGCCGGCTGGCCACTCCGGTCGTGACGAAGGGCGAGACCCCCAACGAAGCCAGTAGGTCGACGGCGGCCTCGGATTCGTGGGCGCGTCGCAGGGCGTGTTTGCGGGTCCCTTGGTCGAGCCGGTCGAGTGCCTGCTCGCCGCCGGTGAGCGCGGCCGAGATCTGCGCCCGGACCCACTCGGTCTCGTCCGCTGCCACGCCGGCGTCCATCGCCTCGGTGATCACCGCGCCCAGGCCCTTCATGAACACGGTCCGGAGGATTTTGCGCCGGGACGCAGCGCCGGGCCGCACTCCGACCACCTCGACGTCGGCGCCGAGTGCCCGAAATGATGCGGCGGCTCTTTCGGCAGCGGGACCCGACACCACGAGCGCCGTCCCGGCACCGAACTGCGGCACGGACCCGATCACCGCGACGTCGGCGAAGCGGTCGCCTGCGTCCCCGAGCGCCGCGGCAACGTCCTGCTTGCATTCCGGAGCCGCCGCGTTGAGGTCGGCGTAGACCGCGCTGGGCTCCAGATGCCCGGCGACGTCGCCGGCAACCGTGACCGCGTGCGCGGCAGTGACCAGGCTCAGCACCACGTCCGCGTGGCGCACGGCATCCGCGCCGCTGGGCATCCGGGAGACGCCGTCAGGCGTCGGCACGTCACTGGGGTCGTACCCGTTGACGCTGGCGCCGATGGCGGCGAACGCCGTCGCGTAGATGGTTCCGGCTTCGCCGAGGCCCAGCACTGCGATCCTCATCGATCCAACCTCTTTATCATAGAATGATATTTATATTCAATGAGTGAGATTGTTGGTCATGAGATGAACGGCAGTCAATACATCGCGGCACGAAGCGAGGAAAGTTCTCATACAGTGATAGGCTCGGTGGCGATGACTGCCCCGAAACAGAGCCCCATGCGCTCGGTACATCGTGCGTTCGAGGTGCTGTCAGTCCTCGAGCTCGCCCAGCAGCCGCTGCGGCTGACCGACATCGCACAACGCGCCGGACTCCATGTCGCTACCACACAACGCCTCGTCAGCGTCCTCGCTGAGCACGGCTACGCCAGCAGGCATGCCAACGGCTACACCGCAGGGCCTGCCGCGCTGTCCACCGCGCACGCGTTCGCCACGACGAGCCCGTTGCGGCTGGTGGCACGCCCCGTGCTGGAAGAACTCGCTACCGCGACCGGGCTCACCGCTTCGCTCTACGTCCGGGTTCAGGACAGCCGCGTGCTCATTGACCGCGTTGAAGGCGGACGACGGCCGCTCTACTCGCTGCCCATCGGGGAACGACTTGCGCTCTACCCGGGAGCGGCGGGCAAAGTGTTCCTCGCCTGCGAGCACGACGCCGAACTCGAGCACGTAGCGGCCGAACTGCCATCGGTCACACTGGCTGATGGCACCGTCCTCGACGAAGCCACGATCCGCGCCGACCTCGAGCACATCCGCGCCCGCGGCTTCGCGATCTCGGTCGACGAACGGCAATTCGACACCACTTCGGTCGCCGCGCTCATCACCGACTCCACCGGCCAGCTGCTCGGCGCGATCGGCATCAGCGGCGCAAGCAGTGAACTCCGCGACGTGGAGTCGAGCACGCTGCCCGCCGATGTCCGCCGCGCCGCGCAAGCCATCGGCACTCGTGTGCCTGCCATCGGCTGACGACGCCGCTGCGGCTCCGTCAGGTCCGGCGCTCAGGTCCAGTCGTCCACATCGGACGCCACCCCCGCCCGCTCGGCCACGGCGCGCAACTGCTCGGCCAACGTGTCCGGGATCGGAATTCCGGATCCGTTGCGTTCGTCGCGGGTGGCGGCCTCCGCATCACCCGCGACAAGCACGGGAGCGGACGGGTCGAGTGGCGGAGTCTCGTGCAACAGATCGATCGCGTCGTCCAGGTCGTCCTCGAACATGCCTTGCGGGCGGAAGAACTCAGGATCGAGCGCGAGGAAGAAGTGCCCGATGTTGTGGGGGTCCTCGGGTTCGCGCAGAGCAGGAAAAGCTCCACCGCAGAGGGTCGCTCCGAGAATGTGCGCCATCATGGCGAGGCCGTAGCCCTTGTGGCTCGACATCTCCGGTGTTCCGCCCAGCGGTGTGAGCCCGCCGAGATCGTCCTCCCGAAGGATGCGCAACGCCGTCCCCGCGTCGTCGACCGGCGTGCCGTCAGCGTCCGTGACCCAGCCGGTCGGCAACGGCGCCCGGTGGTAGTCGTAGACCTTGACCTTGTTCACCGCGGCCGTGCTCGTGGCGATATCCAGCATGAAGTTGGGATTCCGGCGCGCAGGAGCGGCGAAAGCGAGCGGGTTGGTCGCAAGCCTGGGTGCGGCCGAGCCGGTCGGCGCCACGGACGGAAGGCTCGCCGAGCTGGTGACCAGTCCGATTAAGCCTTCGGCGGCTGCCATCTCGGCATAGTGGCCGGCAGCACCGAAATGATGGGAGTTCACGACCGACGCCACACCGACCGCGTTGGTGCGAGCTCTCTCGATGGCCTTGCGCATCGCGAACACGCTCGCGGGGTGTCCGATCCCGCCCCCTGCGTCGACCAGCGCCACCGACGCGTTCTCCCGCGTCACCGTGGGCCGCGCACGGAGGTCGAGGCGCCCGGATTCCCGGAGCTTCTCGTACGTCATCAACATGGACACGCCATGGGAATCGGTTCCGGCCAGATCAGTGGCTGTCATGACGTTGGCCGTGGTCTCGGCCAAATCGGCGTCCATACCCCACGCGGTGAGCACGTCGGTGATGAGCCGATGAATCCGATCAGCAGAAATGCGCATTGGATGTCTCCTTGAGATGCCCCCGGCGGTGTCGACGCTGTCCGGCTGCGGTTGCCGCGCGAGCAGTACGTGCGAGATCGTCTTCGCCCGAACGCTCGAAGACGTCGGCCGCCAGGTGGGATCCCGATTTGCAGGCTCGAGGTGGCTGCGGGTGACGGTCGGTGGGTTGGTTCCGCGCATGAGTGAACCGCATCGACGAGATCGACGTGCCACGTGACCGAGAACCGACTTCAGCCCGGGGCGACGACCTGGTGCTCGGTTGTCCGGAGGATCAGTCGAAGCGGGTCAGGTACTGGTCGACGGCCGCTTCGGCCGCGCCGAGCAGGCCGCCGCGCTCACCCAGCTCTGCCGGGCACAGCTGCAGCGGTACGCCCGGGCCGCGGAATTCGGCCAGCGCGGTGTCGAGGTCCACGCGGGCGTGCTGCAACAGCGGGGAGAGCAGACCACCGAGGATGATGCGCTCCGGGTTGAAGATGTTGGCCAGGCTGGCCAGCCCCTTGGCGACCGGGGTGCACAGCGCGCGCAACGCCTCGCTGGCGTCGGTGTCGGTGGCGGCGCGGGCGAGCAAGTCGTTCAGCGCCGCGTGCCGATTCGCCGGGGCGTGCACGCCGGCGTGGCGCAGCAGTGCATCGGCGCCGATTTCGGTCTCCCAGCAGCCGCGCCCGCCGCAGCGGCACCGCCGCCCACCGGGGTCGGTGATCATGTGCCCAATCTCGCCCGCGTAGCCGGTGTGCCCGGTGAGCACCCGGTCGCTGGTGATGATGCCGCCGCCGACACCGACTTCGGCGGAGACGTAGACGAGTTCGCCGCAGTAGCGGCCGGCGCCGCGGCGCTGCTCGGCCAACGCAGCTAGCCGGGCTTCGTTGCCGACGATGATCGGCAGCCGCAGCTCCGTGGATCGACGCAATTCCGCGCTGAGGTCCAGGTCGCGCCATGCCAGGTTCGGCGCGTGCGTGACCTGGCCGTCGGCACCGCGTACGAGGCCGGCCACGGCGATGCCGAGCGCGAGCGGCTCGCCGTCGCCTCGGCGCGCGCGGTCAACGATCAGCTCGGTGATCTGGGCGAGGCTGCGCCCCGGCGCACCGGGTTCCGACTCGTGCGGCACGTGCTCCTCGTCGAGCAATGTGCCGCCGAAGCCGACGCGGCTGATGCGGATCGTGTCCACTTCGATCGCCACGGCCAGCACCTGGGCGCGGTCGGTGCTCGGGGAGACGATCCGGGGCGGGCGTCCGCGCCCGCTCTGCGAGCCTGCGGCTTCGCCTTCGGCGGCCAGACCGCGGTTGGCGAGGTCGGCGACGAGGTCGGCCACGGCGCTGCGGGTCAGCCCGGTGACCTCGCAAAGATCCGCGCGGCTGGTGGGTCCGTGCAAGTGCAGCTGCTCCAGAATCGTGCGGAGGTTGTGGCGTCGCAGGCCGGCCGGGGCACGGCCCGAGGTGGTCGAAGCAGTCACTCGTTCCTCGTTTCGGCGGGATCCCAGGTCAGTATTGCTGATCGGCCGGGGGTTGACGGCCGGGGCATTTTGTTTTTTCCTCGGTAAAATAATAATCGACCGATCAGCCCGTCCCACCGACGTGACGGACCACCTGGAGGTCATCGTGCGCACCCGAAGAAGACGACCACTCCTGCTCGCCACGGCCCTGGGCCTGTGCATCGCGTGCGCTGGGGCGAACGCCTCGGCTACCGCTGCGGCGCCGGTGTATCGCGACCCGTCGTACGCACCCGCCGAACGCGCTGCCGACCTCGTCTCCCGCATGACCGTCCAGGAGAAGGCCCAGCAGCTCACCTCCAGCCGAGCGCCCGCGATCCCGCGCTTGGGCGTCAAGGCCTACGGCTGGTGGAACGAGGCCATCCACGGCGTCTCGCGCGAGCAGACCGAGGACGGCGCCGCTCCTGCCGACCTGGTCAACACCACGTCCTACCCGGTGAGCCTGTCGATGGGATCCACCTGGGATCCGGAACTCGTGCACGAGGTCGCCGACCAGGTGTCCGACGAAGCAAGGGAGGTGGTGCGGGACAACCGCTACGACCTCAACTTCTACTCGCCGACGATCAACCTCGGCCGCGACCCGCGATGGGGCAGAAACGACGAGACCTACGGCGAGGACCCGAAACTCACCGCCGCACTGGCCACCCAGTACATCAACGGCATGGAGGGCAGGGGCCGCGACGGCGAGCCGCGGCCGGACAGCGGCGGCTACCTCAAGACCAGCACCACGATCAAGCACTTCGCGGCGAACAACAGCGAGTACAACCGCACCACCGGATCGTCCGACATGGACGAGAGCACGCTGCGGGAGTACTACGCGAAACCCTTCGAGCAGGTGCTCGAACAAACCCGGCCAGCGTCGATCATGACCGCCTACAACCGCGTCAACAACGTGCCCGCCACGGCCAGCACGCACCTGATCGACACGCTGGCGCGCAAGACGTTCGGATTCCGCGGCTTCCTGACGACCGACTGCGACTCGGCGCGGGAGATGCAGCACGGGCACCACTGGCAGCCGCCAGGACACGACGAGCCCGTCGGCCCCGTGGAACGCAACGCCTACGCCAACGCGGCCGGTGTTGATCTGAACTGCAACCAGGGCCTGCACGACGAGCACCACTACGGCAACACGCTGCCCACCGCCGTCGAGCTCGGCACACCCACCGCGAACGGCACCTACACCGAGGATTTCCTGGACTCCTCGCTGGTGCGGCTGTTCACCAACCGCATCCGGCTGGGCGAGTTCGACGACGATGCGAACAACCCCTGGGTGCAGCAGGCCCGGGAACGTGTCCCCCGCGGCAGCTGGGAGAACTCCGAGGCCAACAACGCCGTCACGCAGACCGGCGAGCGACTCGACCTCGCCCGGCGCGCGGGCAGCGAAGCTCTCGTGCTGCTGAAGAACGGCTCGACCAGCGGTGGAAAGCAGCTATTACCGCTCGATGTGCCGCGCAGCGGGCCGTTCCGAGTCGCCGTCATCGGTGACTACGCCGACCCGGAGCAGATGTACCTGGGCGGCTATTCGAGCGAGCAGGGGCCGTCCGGCCGGGCCAACAGCGTCAACGGGCTAGAAGGCGTCAAGCAGGCGATCGAGCGGATCAACCCGCAGGCGACCGTGGACTTCCTGCCCGGTGCTGATCCGAAGGATCCCGCGCGGGCCAACGCCGAGTCGATCCGCAAGGCCGCGGACTACGACACCGCCGTGGTCTACGCGGGCACCGACGACGACCACGCCGAGGAGGAGAAGGACCGCGCGACCCTGCGACTGCCCGAGCCGCAGACGGAGCTGATCGAAGGCGTGGCGCACCGCAACCCGAATACGGCGGTGTACCTGGAAACCGTTGGCGCGGTCGACGTCACGCGCTTCGCCGACGACGTGCCTGCGCTCCTTTGGAGCTCTTACAACGGGCAGCGCAAGGGCCAAGCCCTCGCCGACGTGCTCACCGGCGAGCACAACCCGAGCGGGCACCTGCCGTTCACGTGGTATCGCGGTGACGCGCAGCTGGGCAGGCTCGGCGACTACGACATCCGGCCGCACCAAGGCCATCCCGGCAGCACCTACCAGTACTTCCGGGGCGAGCCGTCCTACCCCTTCGGCCACGGGCTCAGCTACAGCGACTTCGACTACGGCGAGCTGCGCCTCGACCGGGACCACATCGACGCCGACGGAACCGTGATCGCGCGAGCCACGATCACCAATCGCTCGGACACGGCCGGGTCCGATGTCGTGCAGCTGTACTCGAGCTCGCTGCAGCGTGCCGGCGGTTCCCAGCAACGGAGCGGGGACGACCCGCGCCCGGACAAGCGCTTGGCGGCCTTCCAGAAGGTACGGCTCGAACCGGGCGAGAGCAGGGAGGTCACCTTCCGGGTTCCCGCGCGCGATCTGGCCTTCTTCGACGAGCAGCACGACCGCTACGCCGTCGATGACGCTTACCGCCTACAGCTCGCCGGCTCCAGCACTGACGTCGCCGACGAGCGGCGTCTGAACGTCACCGGCGAGCTCGTGCCGAAGCCGCAGTCCGTCGCGGTGACGCCGCAGGCCACCGGTGATCCGGAGGACAGCAACGCCTCCCGGGTGATGTACGAGCCGGGAACCGACATCGATCCCCGCCTGACGGTGGCGATGTCGGACGGGACCCGACGTGGTTACGACGCCGAAGGCACCGCTGCGCAGTTGCCTCCGGGGATGCGCATCAGCTACGAGTCCAACCGGCCCGAGGTGGTGCGGGTCGACCGAGCCGGTGTGCACGCAGGCTCGGCCGGTGTCGCCACGGTGACCGCGACCGTCGAGTACCGCGGCCGGACGCAGCAGGCATCGTTCACCGTCCGCGTCGGGGACGGCTCGTGATCGGGCAGCCGAGCCGACGCCTCCACGAATGCGGGGATCGACGAGTCCAGCTCGCTGCTGCTGAGCTCTTCCGCCTCCCGCCCTGGCAGTGCCCGCAACGGCCCAGTGCGTGGCGAACTTCCTCATTGCCGCGACGTTCCCACCGCTTTCAGAGATCAGCCTGCCGATGACCTGTCTCGGCTGCACCGCTTTCGCAGCGGTGTCGGTGCGGTTCGTCCTCGAGCGGGTTCCCGACCAAGGGCCTCTCGAGGACGTGGACCGCACCGCGCTGGCGTGGCCGGGCTGATCCCGGCCGCGTCGTCCGCACCCCGTCGACATCACGCGAGGAGAGCGCATGGACCTCACACCGACCCCCCAGGACCGTTTCGCCTTCGGCCTGTGGACCATCGGCTGGCGCGCCGACGATCCGTTCGGCGCCCCGACCCGCGAGCGCCTCGACCCGGTCGAGGCGGTGCACGGGCTCGCGGGGATCGGCGCGTACGGCATCACGTTCCACGACGACGACCTGATCCCGTTCGGTACGCCCGCCGCGGAACGCACGGCGATCATCGAGCGGTTCGGCAAGGCGCTGGCCGAAACGGGCCTGGCGGTGCCGACCGCGACCACGAACCTGTTCGGACATCCGGTGTTCAAGGACGGCGCACTCACCGCCAAGGACCGGGACGTCCGGCGGTTCGCTCTGCGCAAAGCGGCTCGCAACATCGACTTGGCCGCCGAACTGGGGGCGCAGACCTACGTGTTCTGGGGCGGCCGCGAGGGTTCGGAGGCCGAAGCCGCCTACGACCCGACCGCCGCCCTCGAGCGCTACCGGGAGGGCCTCAACGCGCTGACGCACTACGTCAAGGAGAAGGGCTACCAGCTGCGGTTCGCCGTGGAACCCAAGCCGAACGAGCCGCGCGGCGACATCCTGCTGCCGACCATCGGCCACGCCCTGGCTTTCATCCAGACCCTGGAGCACCCGGAGATGGTCGGCGTCAATCCCGAGGTCGGCCACGAGCAGATGGCCGGACTCAACGCGGTGCACGGCTACGCCCAGGCGATGTGGCAGGGCAAGCTGTTCCACATCGACCTCAACGGCCAGCACGGCCCGCGCTACGACCAAGACCTCGTTTTCGGGCACGGCGATCTCATCAACGCGTTCTTCCTCGTGGACCTGCTCGAGAACGGCGGCTACGACGGCCCCCGCCACTTCGACTACAAGCCGCTGCGCACCGAGGACAGGGCCGGCGTGTGGGAAAGCGCGCGCTCCAACATGCGCACCTACCTGGCGCTGCGCGAACGGGCGCGGCAATTCCGCCAGGACCCGGAGGTCGCCCGAGCCCGGAAGGCCGCCCGCCTCGACCAGCTGTCGGTGCCCACTCTGGACGGGGACGAGACCGTCACCAGCGTCCTGTCCGAGGAACTCGACGTGGAAGCGGCGGCCGAGCGGGGCGGCGCGAACGCCCGGCTGCAGCAACTGGCCGTCGAACACCTGGTAGGAGTGCGCTGACCAGCTCCCTGGTCGCGGGTATCGATTCGCGACCCGGTTCCGGTGTTGCCTACTCGACCAGTGTTTGGGTGCCGAGCACGGTGGCCAGGGCGAGACGTTCGGCGTCCTCGGTGTCGGGCTCGGCTGTGTAGATCATGATGTGCAGGTCGCTGCCCGCCACCGTGAGCACGTCGCAATCCAGCGTCAGCGGCCCGATGTGCGGGTGATCGATGGTCTTGCGCGCGGCCTCGTGGCGGCCGACGGCGCCGGACTCCCAGAGCTCGGCGAATCGGCTGCTCTGCGCGTGCAGCTCGGCGATCAGGCGCCGGAGTCGCTGGTCGGCCGGGTAGCGGGCGGCGGCCGCGCGCAGGTCGGCGACCAGCGCGGCTTCGAGTGCTCGCCGGGATTCCGGCGTGTGCCGGACTCTGCCGGCAGGACCCAGGAAGTTCCGCCACACGGCGTTGCGCTCGTTGCCGCGCCATCCGGAGGAGTCGCCCATCAGCGCCGTGTACGGCGGATTGGTCACCAGCAGCGTCCAATGCGCGTCGTAGACCGCCACGGGAGTCCCGGTCAGCCGGTCCAACAGTCGCTGCACACTCGGGGTGATGTATCCGGCAGCGGTGTCCGAGCCCGGGGCTACCAGCCCGGCCAGGCGGAACAGATGCGCCCGCTCGTCGGGCGAGAGCCGCAGTGCCCTGGAGAGGGCTTCGACGACCTGCGTTGAGGGGTGGGACGCTCGACCCTGTTCCAGACGGGTGATGTAGTCCACCGAGATCCCGGCCAGCCCGGCCAATTCTTCGCGGCGCAGTCCCGGAGCACGCCGCTGTCCGCCGACGGGCAGACCCGCGGCCTCCGGCGAGACCCGGTCGCGCCAGCGGCGCACCGCCCGTCCGAACTCTCCTGCTGCCACATCCGCCAGTGTGCCCCGGCCGGCCGCCGAGCGGCCTGGTATCGGCAATCCCAGGAAGGCCGGACGGCTGGTTGCGGTGCGCGGCCGAGCACGAGAATCGCGGCATGACCACAACGCTGATCACCGGAGCGAACAAGGGGCTCGGCTTCGAAACCGCCCGCAGGCTCATCGCAGCAGGCCACACCGTCTACATCGGAAGCCGCGATGCGGAGCGCGGCCACCGCGCCGCCGAGCAGCTCGGCGCGCGGCTGGTCGTGCTCGATGTCACCGACGACACGTCCGTCACCGCCGCGGCCGAAACGATCGCCGCCGACGGCGGGCTGGACGTGTTGGTCAACAACGCCGGGGTCGAAAGCCGTGACGACGGCAACGCCGTGGTCGACACGGCGAATACCACGGCGGAGGTGATGAGCACGCTGTTTGAGACGAACGTGTTCGGCCTGGTGCGCGTCACCCACGCGTTCCTGCCGCTGCTGCGGCGTTCCGCGGCCCCGGTCATCGTGAATGTCAGCAGCGGCCTCGCCTCGCTGACCCGGATCACCGAACCGGACACGCTGACCCACGACTACCCGGGCATGGCCTACCCGGCATCGAAAACCGCGGTCAACATGATCACGGTGCAGTACGCGAAGGCGTTCCCGGACATTCGGATCAACGCGGTGGAACCCGGCTACACCGCCACCGACCTCAACGGGAACACCGGCACGCAGACCGTCGCGGAAGGCGCCGAGATCATCGTCCGCATGGCACGAACCAGCCCCGACGGCTCCACCGGCGGCTATTACGACGCCCACGGGGCGCTGCCCTGGTGATGCAATCGGGTGGCTCACGAACCGTGCAGGTCGTGAGCCACCCGGGTGCCTGCGCTCGCGGCAGCGCACGGTGAGAGCGGGTGGTCGCTAGCAGCCCCGCGACCACTCCTGCTTCCCGTCAGCCGCCGGCGACCGGCTGCGCCGGTGCGGGCGGTGCTGCGGTGGCGAACCGCGCGGTCAACTTGGTGAAGTCCCACGGCTGCTGCGGCACGCTGCTGCACGTGCCCGAGGTCTGGCCGCTGTCGGGCTGGTCGCACTGGCGGTCCCGGTTGAGCGACCAGAACGTGTACCGGGAGAACCCGCGGCCGAGCGCGTAGTCCAGCACCGCCTGCATGTCCTGCTGGCGGTAGTACTCGCCCGCGTCCGATCGCCCGTTCATCAGCGAAGCGCCCTCGTGCGCGTACGCGGTGGCGTCGTCCCAGCCGAACGTGGTCATCAAGGCGCCGTGGAACGCTTCGAGCGAGGCGATCTGGCTGTCGGCGTCCGGGAACCCGTTGAACGGCATGATCGCGTAGTTGTTCGGCACGAAGTTCAGCGCCTTGGCCGCGTCCAGCAGGCCCTGCCCGGCAGGGGTCGTGCCGGTCGCGGACGCGACGGTCGTCACCGAGACGTACAGGCCGGGATTGTTCCGCTGCAGGATCTGGGCCGCCGCGAGCTCGTTGCGGATCGCGCCGGGCTGCCCGATCTCCGGCTCTTCCAGGTTGAAGTCGATCGCCCGGAGCCGGTGCGCGTCGATGACCTGCTGGTAGGCCGCGGCCGTGGCTTCCGGCGTGCCGCAGGTCTGGCCGAGGTTCGTCCCGCCGTAGCCGCCGACGGACACGGAGACGTCACCACCCGCCGCGCGAACACCGTCGATCGTGTTCGCCGCTGCGTCGTCCGCGGAAACCGGGGCCGTGCCGTCCCAAGTGGGCCGGCACCCGCCGCCCTCCGGGGCGAGCACGAACGCCAGCTGGAACGTCTTCTGCCCGGTGTCGTGCAGCACTCGAGCCAGGTCCGGCGGATCGCCGTACATCGGCGTCACATACGGCGCCGCCCCGTACCACCGGGCGTCCAACGGCGGCGGCTCCGCGGCGCGGGCTGCTGCCGACGACGTCATCGCCCCCGTGCCGGGTGGCGACACCGCCAGCAGGGTCACGAGCCCCGCTAAGCCCAGCACGCCCACCAGCGTGCCGAGTTTCCAGGACGAACGCATTTTTCCTCCAAATCGGACAGGTCGGCCGCACCGCCGCGCCGTCACAGCTCATCACCGGCACCAGCCCGGCAGATCGCGACGACGGGCCCGGAAAGCGCTTTGCGGGGATTCCACTCACGGAGTCGCAGGATTCGGGGAAAGCACGCTGCGTCTCCCGGACCGGCGCGAGCCGCCCCGCGCTCAGCGCGGCATCTCCGGCGGCTCGCGCCGCATGCGTAGCGGTTGCCGACCACTCGGGGTGCTCTCGAACGTTTCACTTGAGGCGGCAGCCAGCGACGACCGCCTGCTGCAGCACCGCCACCGGAAACACCACAGTGGACGGACTCGGTTCCGGAACCTGCTGCGACCGGTGAAGTGTTTTCCCGCGCCTTTTGGGAAACACCCTTGCTACCGGCCTCCCCCGCGAGGTGGCGAAACGAGCCCGGCTCGCGAGGACCGGTTGCGGGCGACCATCCGGCACCGGCCTGCGGTGGTCCGACGAACCCGGCACGAGCGAGGAGTTGCCACATGGAGCGCACACGGCTCGGAAGTTCCGGGCTCTACGTGTCCCGGCTGGCGCTGGGCACCATTCCGTTCGGTTCCGGCGGTGGGTTCGAGAAGATCGCGGGTGTGCGCGGAAGCGACGCCGAATACCAGATCCGCGAGGCGCTGGACCGCGGCGTGAACTTCATCGACACCGCCGACATGTACTCGGCCGGAGATGCGGAACGGGTGCTGGGCGAGGTCCTCGGCAACACCCGCGACGACGTCATCCTCACTTCGAAGGCGCGAATGCCGGTGGGCAGCGGTCCCAACGACTCCGGCGCCACGCGGTACCACCTGACCCGTGCCGTGGAGGACAGCCTCGCGCGCTTGCGGACGGATCACCTCGATCTGCTCTACGTCCACCAGTGGGACGGGCAGACTCCCATCACCGAGACCATCACCACGGTCAACGAGCTGATCAAGGCCGGCAAGGTTCGGTACTGGGGCGTGTCCAACTTCAACGCGTGGCAACTGGCCAAGACGGTGTACGAGGCGCGGCTGGCCGGCCTGGAAGGCCCGGTCGCGCAGCAGGTGTACTACACCCCGGAAGCCCGCGAGATCGAGTACGAGATCATCCCCGCGGCCCGCGACCTCGGGGTGGGAACCTTCGGGTGGAGCCCGCTCGGAGAGGGGCTGCTGGGCGGCAAGGTGCGGCGGGGGCGCGAGACGCCGTCCGACACCCGGCAAGGCGCGGGCTGGCCCGAACCGCACGTGGTGGACTGGGACCGGGCCTACGACCTGATCGAGCTGTTCGACGAGATCGCCGCAGGACTGGGGTGGACGATCCCGCAGGTGGTGATCTCCTGGATCCTGGGCCGTCCCGGCGTCAACGGCACCGTGATCGCCGCACGCGACCCCCAGCACTTGAAGGCGGACCTCGAAGCCGCGGAGCTCGAGCTGCCGCTGCAGGACCGCGACCGCATCACCGCGGCCTCGCAGCTGCCTGCCTACTATCCGCTGTGGCACCGGATGATGACCGCCCAGGACCGGCCCGAACCGGCCGAGGCCGAGTACTACCGGGAACAAGCGGCGAACGTCTTCGGGGAGCAGAAGTAGCTCGCTTCGCCGAGGCTACTTCTGCAACGCGGCCTCGCTCGGCAATGCGGCCCCTTGGGAGATGAGCTCGATACCGCGTTCGTAGTCCTCGTCGGCGCCGTAGGTCAGCACACCCACGCAGCTACCCGAGCTGGCGTACCAGATCGTGAATGCTCCGTCGCTGTGCTCGTGAACCCGGGCGTCGTCGTATCCGTCTCCCCACGCGGCGTACTTCAGGGCTCGTCCACCGAGGTCGGTCCAGAAGCCGGGCGGGTTGTCCCAAACCCGGTCGTCGCCGGCCGCGTTGCGCGCGGCGAGGTCGCCCATGGTGAGCGCCTCACCCCAATGTTCGACGAGCAGCGGCCTGCCCGCCGTCGCGTTGTGGGCGAGCGCCACGTCCCCGGCTGCGTACACGTCCGGTGCGGTGCTGCGCATCCGGGCGTCGGTGAGAACGCGGCCCTCGGCAGTGGCGAGCCCTGCGTCCGCGGCGAGTTCCACGCGTGGTCGGATGCCTGTCGCCAGCAACACGATCTCGCTGTCGATCGTTCTGCCGTCGGCGAGCTGCAACTCGGGTCCGTCTGCGATCTGGTCGACCTTCGCCGACAGCTCGGTCCGGATGTTCTCCTCGTGCAGCCAACCGAGTATGCGCCCGCCGGCCACGGCTCCGAGCCTCCGTTGCTGCGGCAGAACATCCGGTGCCGTCAGCGTCACGGTTTTGCCGCGCCGCGCCAGCGAAACCGCCGCTTCGCACCCGATGAATCCCGCGCCGACGACGGCCACCTTGCTCGCGCGTTCCGTCATCGCGCGAAGCGTGCGTGCGCTGTCCAACGACCGCAGCGTCCGGACGGATTCGCGATCGGCACCCGGGAGCGGCGACGACGGGCGTGCGCCGGTTGCCAGGATGCAGCGCTGATAGCCGAACGTCCGGCCGCTTCGGGTGCGGACCACATGCTCACCGGGCCGCAGAGCTTCGACCGGCTCGTCCAAACACAACTCGACGTCGCAGCGGTCGTAGAACTCCTGCTGCTCGATGGGGAGATCGGATTCGTCGAACTCTTCGCGCAGGAACTCCTTGGAAAGGGCAGGCCGGAAATAGGGCGCCGCGGTGTCCGCGGAGAGCACCACTACCCGACCGGTACCACCGGCTGCGCGGTAACCACGAGCAGCGGATGCGCCCGCGGGACCGCCACCGATCACCACAACTGTCGCGTGTTCATCCGGCATCGTAGGCGGTCGTACCCCGAGACGTCGGCGTTTATGCCTGGCGCTCACAGGGCATGGCGGCAGCATGGTTGCCGTAGAAGAAGCTGCCACCGGCCGCACAGCCGTCTCGGCATTCGAAGCGGTCGCCAACGAGGCCGTCTCGCAATGCCTGCGCCAGGGTTCGCGGCGACCCGACGACCACCGGCGGCGGTGGCGGTACCTCTGCTCGATCGGCGCTGACGACCTGGACCTCGCCAGGTTGGTCGAAGCGCACGTGGATGCCGCCACGATCAACTTCGAACTCGGCGGTCCGCCGGTGCAGCCGGGGCAGTACTGGGGAGTCTGGGCGGCGGAGTCGCCGTCATCTCGCGTCGAGGGACTCGTCGACAACCGTGGCGCATGGCAGCTTTCAGGTACCAAGCAGTGGTGTTCCGGAGCCACCGTGTGCACGCACGCGTTGATCACCGCGCATTGCCGGGACGGGCCTCGTCTCTTCGCCGTCGACTGCGGTGACGGTGTCGTCCCGGGAGAACCCAGTTGGCAAGGCGTCGGCATGGCCGGTAGCGACACCAGGCACGTGACACTGCACGCGGTTCCGGCCGTCCCCGTCGGCGGACCAAGCGCTTACCTCGATCGGCCCGGTTTCTGGTACGGCGCGGTCTCCGTAGCCGCGTGCTGGCTCGGTGGCGCGGTCGGCATCGCCGGGCCGTTGTACCGGGCGGGCGCACGCGGGCGGCTCGACGAGCACGGACGAGCGCACCTCGGCGCTGTCGACGCCTCCCTCGCCGGGAGCCGCTGGGCGCTTTCCTCGGCGGCGGAAGAACTTTGGGACGACGCGAACACCGGACACGTGACGGCCCTGCGGGTGCGGGCCATCGTCGAAGACACGACGCGAGTGGTGATCGACCGCGTCGGCAGGGCGCTCGGCCCGGGCCCGCTGGCGACCGACGGCGAGCACTCGCGCCGCATCGCGGATCTGACGACTTACGTGCGGCAGAGCCACGCCGAGCGGGACCTTGCCGCGCTCGCCGAGTTGCTCGACGAATCCGACGGGGACCGGTGAGCCATGCGCGATCTTTCCGGAACGGGCACCGCGGAAGAACGCTGGCGCCGCTGGCCGCAGCTGTGCCCTTCCCGGCGTCTCGACACGATGCCGGAAGAAGTGATCGTCGTCGCGCCGCACCCGGACGACGAGGTGCTCGGCGCAGGCGGAACATTGGCTCGATGGGCGCGCGCCGCTTCCGCGATCACGCTCGTCGCCGTGACCGACGGTGAACGGTCCCACCCGGACAGTCCAACGTGGTCGGTCGACGCGATGGCGCACCAACGCCGCGCCGAAAGCGAAGCGGCATGGGCGCGGCTCGGGCTGGATTTCCGGCGGGTCGTACGGCTGATCGTCGGCGACGGCGAAGTAGCCGGCAGCGAGTCAGCACTCACCTCCGCGCTGGCCCGACTGTCCACACCAGACACATTATTGCTGGCGACATGGCCGGGCGACGGTCATCCCGACCATGAAGCGGTCGGCAGGGCAGCACGCCGCGCGGCCGGCATCGCCGGATGCGGGTACGCCTGCTACCCGGTTTGGATGTGGCATTGGGCTGCGCCCGCCGACCCGCGGGTTCCCTGGCATCGCGCCCGATCGGTCGCGCTGGAGACCGAGTTCGCAGCGGCCAAGCGTTTCGCGGCAGGAGAATTCGTTTCGCAGACGCAGCCGTTGTCGGCATGCCCCGAGGACCGGCCGGTGCTACCCGATTACGCGCTGGACCGGCTGCTGCGCGAGTTCGAGGTGTTCTTCGTATGAGCACCGGACAAGCGGAGGAATCGCTCGGCGCCGCCTACTTCGCGGCGAAATATCAGGCCAGCACCGACCCGTGGCAGCTCTCCGACAGCTGGTACGAGCGGCGAAAGTACGCTTGCACGACAGCGCTGCTCCCGCGGGAGCACTACAACAACGCGTTCGAACCGGGCTGCTCGATCGGGATACTGTCCGAAGTGCTTTCTCGCCGTTGTGGCCGGTTGTTGTGCTGGGACATCGATGATCGTGCCGTCGAGACCACGCGTCGGCGGCTGGCTCCCAAGCCCGGAGTCACCGTGGAAGAAGGCGCGGTTCCCGGCAACTGGCCGAAATCGACGTTCGACCTGATCGTCGTCAGCGAACTCGCCTACTACCTGTGCGCGAACGACCGCCGTGCACTGTGGACGGCGGCCGCGGCAGGCTTGCAGCGCGGCGGCACCCTCGTCGCCGTGCACTGGCGCCCGGCATGCGCAGAACATTGTTGCAACGGCGACACGGTGCACGACGAACTACGTGCTGACCGGCGGTTCGTGCCGCTCGGCTGCTACAGCGAACGGGATTTCGTCATCGACCTCGTCACGACCAACGAGCAAGGCGGCAGATGAACCGGACACCACGCGCCATCGCCGTCATCATTCCAGCGCGCAACGAGCAGGACACCATCGCCGAGTGCGTCCGGTCGGTCAGGGCTGCGGCGAGCCAGTTGCCCACCGACGTGTCGTTCGCAGTGCTCGTCGTCGCGGATGCATGCACGGACAGCACCGCGCGCCGCGCAGCACACGGCGGCGCGTTCACGTTGCCGATCAACGGATCCAACGTCGGTCGCGCGCGGGCCGTGGGCACGGAGGCGATGCTGCGCCGGTGGGGCAGCAACGGGGTGTGGATCGCCTGCACCGACGCCGATTCCGTCGTACCGCTCAACTGGCTGGTCGCTCAGCTCGAGGCTGCGGCGAGCGGCTGGGACGCGGTCGCGGGGACGGTCCGGATCGCCGACGAAAACCTGCACGACGCCTTCGAGCGCCACTACCGCCCCGTAGCCGGGCATTCACACGCGCACGGAGCGAACCTGGGCGTGCGCGCGGACGCATACCTGCGAGTGGGGGGTTTCCCACCCTTGGCGACGGGAGAGGACGCGGGCCTGCTCACCCGCTTGCACAGGCGGAACTTCCGGATACTGGCGACCGTCGAAGAACCTGTGCGTACCAGCGCGCGCTTGCACGGACGGGCCCCTGCGGGATTCGCCGAGAACCTCCGTTCACTGGCGCCCTAGTTCTGAGCGGCGCTCGACCGTTGAGTCGACGTGCCGGAGGCGCTTGTCCGCCGTGCTGCGGCATAGCCAACGCGCGCCCCGGGTATTCGAAAAGGGCACCACTTCGGTGCACACGACGCGAGGAGGTTGTCAGTGGCACTCGACGACGATGACATGCGGACCACGGGCAGCGGCGGCACTGAGGGTCCGGCCGATTCCGGAGCGGGTCGCGGCACACCGGGACAGCACGACGGCGGCGCCGACGGCGGAGCCGACTCCGGGGCCGAAGGACCCGCCGACTCCGGTGCGGGACGCGGCACACCGGGACAGCACGACGGCGGCGCCGACGGCGGAGCCGACTCCGGGGCCGAAGGACCCGCCGACTCCGGTGCGGGACCCGGCACACCGGGACAGCACGACGGCGGCGCCGACGGCGGAGCCGACAGCGGTGCCCGCTGAGCTCAGCGAACCAGCGCAAGGCGCCGCCGCTCCCCCGGACGCGCTGTCCCGAGTCGTCGGACCGGACGTGGCCGAGTTCAGCCATCGGCACTGGGGTCGCGCACCGCTGCTCGTGCGCGGCGCCGATCCGGACGCCTTCCGCGATGTGCTCGACCTCGACGGTGTCGATGAGCTGCTCTCCCGCCGCGGGCTGCGCACGCCGTTCCTGCGGCTCGCGCGGGAAGGCGCGGTCGTCGACTCGAGCTGGTTCACCGGCCCCGGCGGGGTCGGCGCGGAGATCGGCGACCAGGTGCACGACGACAAGGTCGCCGCGCTCTTCGGCGAGGGGACCACGGTGGTGCTGCAGGCGCTGCACCGCTGCTGGTCCGGCGTCATCGACTTCACCACGACGCTCGCCGAAGAGCTCGGCCATCCTGTGCAGGCCAACGCCTACGTGACACCGCCGACCTCGCACGGGTTCTCCGCCCACTACGACGTGCACGACGTGTTCGTGCTCCAGCTCGCCGGGAGCAAGCACTGGACAGTGCACGCTCCCGTGCACGGCGACCCGTTGCGCGATCAGCCCTGGAACGACCACGCCAGTGCCGTGGCCGATCGCGCTCGCGAGGACGCCGAGATCGACACCGTGCTTCAGCCGGGCGACGCGATGTACCTGCCGCGGGGCTGGCTGCACGCCGCGACCGCGCTCAACGACGTCTCGGCGCACCTGACGGTGGGCGTGCACGTGATCACCAGGTTCGCGCTGGTGGAGGCGCTGACCGCGCGTTGCGCGCAGGACCCGGAGCTGCGCGCGTCGCTGCCGCTGGGCATCGACGTGGCGGACCCGGAACAACTCGCCCCGCATCTCGACGCCGTGCGCACGGCGTTGGCCGCTGCGCTGCAGGACGTGTCCGCCGAGGACGCCGCGCGCCACGTGCGCGGCAAGGTCTGGTCGGGTGGCCGCCCGGAACCGATCCGGCCGGTGGCCGGTGCCGCTTTCGCCGACGGCTTGGCGGTCGGTGACGCCGTCCGACGGCGCACCGGGCTGCACCACCGGCTGCTCGAAGGCCACGACCACGTCGTGCTGGAGCTGCCGGACCGGCAGATCTCGCTGCCCGCGGCCACCGCCGCGCCGCTGCGCGCGCTGCTGACCGGCGGCACGTTGCGCGTGGGAGACCTGCCCGAAGCCGACGAAGCCGACCAGTTGGTACTGGTGCGCCGACTGCTGCGGGAAGGCGTGCTCGTACCGGCGACCATGACGTGACGGAGTCGCTAGCACCGACGTGGCCGCGCTGCTCCTTCGTGGCCGAGGCGGCGGGCGACCCGCTGGAGGGATCCGCGCCGCCCGCGCAGCGATGGTTCCTGGTCGAGCATCCCGGCCCGTGGGGACGCGACGCGCTGACCGGGTCCGGCATCCATCCCGGTGCCGTGACCGCTCTTTCCGAGTGGGCGGCCACCTGGAACGCGCGGCTGGTCCTCGTGCGCAAACCGGGACGCGAAGAACGGAACAGGCCCAGGCGCCGCTGGTTCCGAGTGGACTCCCGCCCGGGCCACGAGTCGATCCGCACCGGCGAATTCACCGCGGACGCGGAGCTGCCCGCCGCCGTCGGATCACCCGGTGAGCCCCTGGACGGCCCGCTGACGCTGGTCTGCACCCACGGCAGGCACGACACGTGCTGCGCGGTGCGCGGGCGTCCGGTGGCGGCCGCGCTCGCCGCGGCCGAGCCGGAGAGCACCTGGGAGTGCAGCCACGTCGGCGGCTGCCGGTTCGCGCCCGCAACGGTCCTGCTACCGCACGGCTACCTCCTCGGCAGCGTTCCGGTTCCGGACGCGCTCGCGGCCGTGCAGGACTACGGCGCCGGGACGCTCGACCCGCGCTGGGTACGCGGCCGCTCCTCGCTGTCCCCTGCGGCTCAGGCCGCGCAGCACCACGCGCGGGCGGCCACCGGAACCACCGGCGTCGACACCCTGCGCCTGGTCAGCGCCGAACCCGACGGGGAAACCGGCTGGCGGGTGCGCCTCGCCGAACCCGACTGCACGGTGCTGCTGCACGAGCGCTGGCTCGACACCGGACGGCCGCTGACCTGCGCGGCGACCGCTCCGGGCCGGGTGCGCGTGTTCGACCTCGTCCGACTGCTCCGCTGACCGACCGCCGGTCGGGGCGACGCAGCACTCGGATCGAGACTCCGACACCTGCCAGCGGCGAACCGCCTCGCTCACCGGGCTTCTCGTTCGCCCGGCAAGCCCGCATCATCGAGCCGGCTCACCCCTCGACCCGACTAGGAGATTCGCGTGCCCGTCGACGACTTCCCCCGCTATCCGCTGCTTTTCGGCCCCAGCCCGGTGCATCCGCTGGAACGGCTGACCGCGCACCTGGGCGGGGCGAAGATCTGGGCCAAGCGCGAGGACTGCAACTCCGGTCTGGCCTACGGCGGCAACAAGACCCGCAAGCTCGAGTACATCGTCCCGGACGTGCTGGCCTCCGGCGCCGACACGCTCGTCTCGATCGGCGGGTACCAGTCGAACCACACCCGGCAGGTCGCCGCGGTCGCGGCGAAGCTCGGCCTCAAAGCGCGCCTCGTGCAGGAGAACTGGGTCGACTGGCCCGACGCGGTCAACGACAAAGTCGGCAACATCCTCCTGTCGCGGCTCATGGGAGCCGACGTGCGACTGGACCCGGCGGGGTTCGACATCGGCATCCGCGATTCCTGGGAGCGCGCGATGGAAGAAGTCCGCGCTGCGGGCGGAATCCCCTACGGAATTCCGGCCGGCGCCTCGGAGCACCCGCTGGGCGGGCTCGGGTTCGCGAACTGGGCGCGCGAGGTCGCCAGCCAGGAGGCCGAACTCGGCGTCCACTTCGACACGATCGTCGTGTGCACCGTGACCGGGTCCACGCACGCGGGCATGATCGCCGGGTTCGCCGAGCAGGACGGGCCGCGTCGCGTCATCGGGATCGACGCATCGGCCACGCCGGCCAGCGCACGGGACCAGGTCGACCGGATCGCCCGCAACACCGCCGAGCTCAGCGGGCTCGAGCGCGAACTCCGGGACGACGAGATCACCGTGCTCGAAGGCTGGGCGGGCGATCGCTACGGCATCCCGGTGCGATCCACCCTCGACGCGATCCGAACGTCCGCCGAACTGGAAGGCATGATCATCGATCCGGTCTACGAGGGGAAGTCGATGGCCGGTCTGATCGACCTCGTGCGCTCGGGCGAGATCGGAGCCGATTCCAACGTCCTCTACGCCCATCTCGGCGGTCAGCCTGCCTTGAACGCCTACGCCGGCGCCTTCTGAGGTTGCTGGACTTCACCGGCGCCGGGCACCTCGCCCGGCGTTGACAGCGGCGCGCGCAGCGCTGCATAGTGCCACCTCCAGTACCCGTTACTTCCAGTAACACGCGGAGCCGGTCACCCGTCGCACCGCCGAACCGGCCGAACGAGCAACGCCCCGCCGAGCCGCACCGCGAGGAGGTCTTGCGATGACGCACGACGAGCACCCACCGGAGTCCGGTGTGGACGATCCGGAGCGCGTTGCGCTGCAGGCGCGGAACGTGCGGTTCGACTGGTCCGAGCTGCCGATGCACTGGATCCCGGACGAGCCGTTCGCCACCCACGTGATCAACGTGCTGCACCTGCTGCTACCCGAGGGCGAGGACTGGTTCGTCGAGGTCTTCAAGCAGGCGCTGCCGATGATCAAGGACGACCGGCTGCGCGAGGACGTGCAGGGGTTCGTCGGCCAGGAGGCCGTGCACGCCATGTCGCACCAAGGCGTGCTGGACCACTTCAACGCCCACGACCTGGACACCGAGCCATACGTGCGCCAGATCGCCTGGATGTTCCGCAAACTCCTCGGCGACCGCGGCCACACCGGCGCGCGCGCCGAGGATTGGGTGGTGGAACGGGTCGGCCTCATCGCGGGCATCGAGCACATCACCGCGTTCCTCGGCCAATGGGTGCTCGACGCGGAAGCGCTCGACCGCGCGCAGGCCGACCCGACCATGCTGGACCTGCTGCGCTGGCACGGCGCGGAGGAGGTCGAGCACCGCTCGGTCGCGTTCGACCTGTTCATGCACCTGGACGGCCGGTATTCCAAGCGGGTGCGGTTCTTCCTGCTCGCCCTGCCGCTGTTCTTCACGCTGTGGGCGCGCGGGGCGAAGTTCCTGATCGCGAACGATCCGAAGCTGCGCGGGCGGTCGAAGCCGCGGTGGCGGGACTACTTCCGCAGCGCCCGGCTGGGCCTGCTGCCCGGGCCGCGCGAGACCGCCCGGTTGATGGCGCCGTACTTCCGGCCTTCGTTCCACCCGTCGCAGCACGGCTCGACGACCAGGGCGGTGTCCTACCTGGCCAGGTCACCGGCCGCGCAGGCCGCGGAGAACCCGGCCGCACCGGCCTCCGAGCGCCCGGCCGCACCGGCCTCCGACCACCCCGCCGCACCGGCCTCCGACCACTGAGCGCCGCGATGTTCACGCCACCACCGGACGTGCACGGGCGGGACCGGCCGGACCGGTTCATGCGCGGCCTCGCCGCGCTGATGTCGGTCTACAGCAAGCTGATCGCCTTCGACCGGCCGCGACCGCCGGTGCGGGCGGTGAACCGCGACCTGCGGTTGGTCGTCGACGACGCGCGCGCCGAAGCGGACGACGTGCGCAGCCTGCGGTTGGTGCCCGCGGACGGAGCCGCGCTGCCCGCGTGGTCGCCGGGAGCGCACATCGACGTGGTCCTGCCGTCCGGGCGTCAGCGCCAGTACTCGCTGTGCGGCGATCCGGCGGATCGCGGCTGCTACCGGATCGCGGTTCGCCGGATCGCCGACGGCGGCGGGGGCTCGCGCGAAGTGCATGCCGAGCTGGACGTCGGGAGCCGCATCACCGCGCGGGGACCGCGCAACGCCTTCCCGTTCATCCGGGCGCAGCGCTACCTGTTCGTGGCCGGCGGCATCGGCATCACCCCGATCCTGCCGATGGTGCGTGCCGCAGCTGCCGCGGGCACCGATTGGCGCTTCGTCTATTGTGGACGGTCACGGGAGTCGATGCCGTTCTTGGACGAGATCGCCCGGCTGGCCCCGGAACGGGTTTGGGTCCGCCCGGACACCGAGTACGGAGTCCCGGTCTCCAGCGGTGAATTGCTGGAGCACGCACCGGAGGACGCAACGGTGTACTGCTGCGGCCCGGTACCGATGATCACCGGTGTGCGGATGGACCTGGCCATCAGCCGGGCTGCCGAGCTGCACTCCGAACGGTTCTCGGCGCCGCCGATCGTCGACGGGAAACCGTTCGACCTGCATCTCGAGCGCACCGGCCGCACGCTGCACGTCCCCGAAGACCGGACGGCGCTGGAGGTGGTGCGAGAAGCGCTCCCCGATGTCGCCTACTCCTGCAGGCAAGGCTTCTGCGGCACCTGCAAGGTGGGCCTGCTCAGCGGCACCGCCGAGCACCGCGACCACGTGCTCACCGACGATGAGCGGGCCGATTCCATGACGATCTGCGTTTCCCGCGCCGAACAGGGCCCGCTGGTGCTCGACCTCTGACGGAGCCTCCGCAACGACCTGTTGGAACCGGCGCAGACTCGCTGCCGGACTGCGCGCACGACGTTCCGCAATCGGCCGCCGACATGCTCTACTACACCGCCGAAGGGCTTCATCACCGCCCGGGCTCACCCACGACCTGAGTCCGCGCCACCCGCGAGGAGACGACGTGGACCACGACAACTCCGCGAACCGATCGATCGCCGAGGCTGCCGTGGCGGCGTTCGCCGCCGGGTGGCGAGCTCCGCACCCGCACGCCTGGGACGACCTGCTAGCCGAAGAAGCGGAGCTGGTCCAGCCGCTGCTGCGGCACCGGGTGGGCAGGCACGCGCTGGCCGAGGAGTACGGGCGGCTGCTCGAGCTCATCCCGGATCTGAGAGGTGAGGTGCTGCGCTGGGCGGCCGAAGGCCGCACCGTGCGGATCGAGCTGCGGCTGACCGGAACGCTCGGCCGGTTGCCGCTGCGGCTGGCGGTCACCGATCAGCTCACCCTCGACGAGGACGGCCGCATCCTGCGCAGGCAGGCCCGGCTCGATCCGCTGCCCGCGGTGGCGCTGCTCGCCCGGCAGCCCGCGGCGTGGCGGCGCTGGTGGAACTCCGGGGTCGGGCCGTTGCTGGTGCGGCGGAAGTTCTTGCCGCACGACCTCGAACACGTGCCCACCCCGCCGCTCGTGCGCGCGCTCGCGTTCGGGCGGCTGCTGTTGGCGGTTTCGGCCTGGGTGGCGCCGCAGCGCTCCGCCCGGCTGGTCGGCCTGGCAGCAGACGGCCCGCGGGAGAACTACCTGATGCGGGTGTTCGCCGGACGCGCCGCGGCCCTCGGGCTTGGCACGCTCACCAGCCGCGGGCGCCGGCAACGCCAGTGGCAGCTGCTCGGGCTGCTGGTGGATCTTTCCGACACCGCCGCGGCCTTCTCCCGCGGAATGTCGATCAGGGCCCGGGTGCTCGGCCTGCTGACGGGCGGTTACGCCGTTGCCGGGATCAGCGCGCTGCGCTCGGAGCCGGAGGACGACTCGGCGCAGGAAGCCGCTCCCGGCCCGGACGAGGTTCGGTAGCGCACGCCCAAGCGCAATCCGCCGGTACCCCGCTCACGCCGACACCGGCGGCCGCGCCATCGACCACGGCGCGGCCTGCTCCAGCTGGGCGGCGAGCCGGATCAGCACGTCCTCGCGCCCGTACGCGGCGACGAACTGCACCCCGATCGGCAAGCCATCGGGATTCCGGTGCAGCGGCAGCGAAATCGCCGGTTGTCCGGTGATGTTGAACGGCACGGTGAACGCGATCTTCTCGCCTACCGCGGCAGCGAGCTCGGCCGGTGCCAGCGCGGTCGGCGCGAGTTCACCGAGCTGCCACGGCGGCGTCGCCAGCGTCGGCGTGACCAGCACGTCCAGCTCCTGCTCCCACAGCGCGGCCGCCTCTCGCGCCCATTGCTGCCAGGTGTGCAAACCGGAGAGCCACTGCGTGGCGGGCGCCGAGCGGCCCACTTCGGCAGTCCGCGCGTTCATCGGTTCCAGCTCACCGAGGTCGATCCGCCTGCCGATGCGCTGCGACCAGCGGTCGACCTCCCAAGCGACGATGGTCCCGAACACGGCGGAAAAACCCTCGAGTATCGCGGGCGAGTCCAGCACCGCTGCCGCGGACGGCTCGACGTGGTGCCCGAGCGACTCCAGCAGTCGCGCGGCTTCATCCACCGCTGCGACGCAATCCTGGTGCGGCTGACCGGCCGCTCCCGGCACCGCGGTGCGCAGCCCGACACGCAGCGCCCCTGGGTCGAGGCCGATTTCTTCCCGGTATGGCCGGGAAGGCGGCGGCGCGGTGTACGGATCGCCGGGCGCCATGCCGCGGATCGTGTCGAGCACCGCGGCGCTGTCCCGCACCGAACGGGTCAGCACGTGCTCGTGGGCCACCGGTCCCCAATATTCACCGTGGCCCGGACCTAGCGAGGTGCGCGCCCGCGTGGGCTTGAGCCCCACCAACCCGCAGCAGCTCGCGGGAACCCGGATCGAACCCGCCATGTCGTTGCCGTGCGCGACCGGCGTCATCCCGGCGGCGACCGCGGCGGCCGAGCCGCCGCTGGAGCCACCGGGCGAACGCGACGGGTCCCACGGGTTGCGCGTCGCGCCGTGCGCGAGCGGTTCGGTGGTGACGCTGGTGGCCAGCTCGGGCATGTTGGTCTTGCCGCAGAACACGAACCCTGCCGCGCGGAATCGCGCCGCCAGGTGCGAATCCTCCGGCTCGGTCCAGCCGTGGTCGCGCAGCACCCGCATCCCACCGTGCAACGGGTCGCCAGCGGAGTGGCACACCATGTCCTTCAACAGCATCGGCACCCCGCGGAACGGGCCTGCGGGCAACTGCGCCGATGCGGCCTGTGCCACCGCTTTCTCGAACAGCGGCGTGACGACCGCGTTCAGCGCGCCGTTGGTTCGCTCGATGCGTTCGATGGCCGCCTCGGCGAGTTCCGAGGGTGTTAGCTCGCCCCCGCGCACCAGCTCGGCTTGCTCCGTCGCGTCCAGCCACGCCAGCTCGTCGTCGCGCACCGAGTCACCAGCCATGTCCATCCTTGCCCCCGAGATCCGATGCCGGTCGCGATCACCTTCGCACAGTTGCCTGCACCGGCTCACGAATCGGCGCGGAAACCCTGCCAGGGCAACGGATGGACCCACCTGCCCTGCCGATCACCGGCCCCGCAGCCGCTCGCGGGCGGTCAGCGCGCCGGGCGGCGCTCAGCCGTCCGCTCGGCCCGTCCCGCTTCGACCGGCCGCGGGCATCAGCGCCAGCGCGCCCAGCGACAGCACGCAGCACCCGACGATGTACCAGCTGATGCTCGTGCTGCCTCCGGTGCTGGTCAACAGCGCCGCGGCGATCAGCGGCGCCGGACCGCCCGCGATGACCGACGAGAGCTGGTAACCCAGGCCCGCTCCGCTGTAGCGCACGTTGGTGCCGAAGCTTTCCGCGATCAACGCCGCCTGCGGCCCGTACTGGATGTCGTGCACGATCAGCGACACGACGATGCCGATCAGCACCAGCCCGCCGCTGCCGGTGTTCAGCAGCCCGAAGTACGGGAACGCGTACGCAGCCGTGAGCACGATCCCCAGAGCGTAGATGCGCCTGCGCCCGAACCGGTCGGACAAGTGCCCGAACAGCGGGATGGTGATCAGGCCGATGGCCGCCGCGATCAGCGTGTAGTTGAGGATCTGGCTGCGCGGCATGTCCAGCTCGGTCGTGCCGTAGGTCAGCACGAACGTGATGAACAGGTAGAACGGCGCCTGCTCGGACAGCCGGACGAATGCGGCCGTGAGCACCTCCAGCGGGTGGTCCCGCAGCGCCCGCCACACCGGCATCTTCACCACCGCGCGCTGCTGCTTGACCTCGCGGAAGTCCGGGCTCTCCAGCACGCGCAGCCGGATGTAGAGGCCGACCGCGATGAGCACCACGCTGGCCAGGAACGGAATCCGCCAGCCCCAGACCTCGAATGCGTCCCCGGTGGCCGCGCTGACCGCGGCGACGGTGCCGGTGGACAGCAGCAGCCCGATCGGCACGCCCATCTGCGGCCAGCTCGCCATCAGTCCGCGGCGGTTCTGCGTGCCCCATTCCATGGACAGCAGCACCGAACCGCCCCACTCGCCGCCGACCCCGATGCCCTGCAACATGCGGAGCACGACCAGCAGGATCGGAGCGGCGAACCCGATGGTCGCGTGGCTCGGGATCAGACCCATCAACACGGTCGCCACGCCCATCAGCAGCAGCGTGCTGATCAGCGTGGCCTTGCGGCCGATGCGGTCGCCGAAGTGCCCGAACACCGCCGCACCGACCGGCCGGGCGGCGAAGCCGACGAACAGCGTGGCGAACGATTCGAGGATGGCCGTGCTCTCGTCCGAGTGCGGGAAGAACACGCTGGGGAAGATCAGCGCTGCGGTGGTGCTGTAGAGGAAGAAGTCATACCACTCGATGGTCGTGCCGACGACGCTGGCGACGACGGCTCGGCGGCGTTGGGTGCGCGGTGTCTCGTCGATGGCCGGCGTTGCGTCCATGTGCGGCCTCCCTGCCCGGAATGGCCACTGAGGATTGCTCCGCCCGGTTGCTTTGTCAACGTACGAAATCCCCGGTTCAGGACGCGAGGAGCGCGCGGCGCTGCTTCCGCGCTCGGTGCACACCGGCTACGAGCAGTTCAAAGCCGTGATCCGCTGCAGCCACCGGGCCGGTCGAGTTCGCTCCGGTCGCGGCGGAGCAGATCGCTCAACCGGTCAGCAGGGTGCTCAGGTCCGGGAGCACCAGCGCCGCCACCAGCACCAGGCAGATCACCTCGATGACCTGCTCGATGCGCTGGCCGGACCGGGAACCCACCCGCCACCGCAGGTTCTTCGGCAGCACGTGCCCGCGCCGCCAGCGGCTGCCCGCGCACTCCGCCGGTCCCGAGCACTGCGAGCATCGGCGGCGCATCGGCCACGTCCACGGGATTCCGCTGCGGGTGGCGGAATCGCCCGCGGAGTGCACGATCATGCCGACCGCGATGGAAACCCCGGCGTACCAGCCGAGTTCGTCCCCTTCCCCGCCGACGAGCAGCGCGAGCGTGATCACCGCGGCGGCCAGCAGCGCCATCCCGTCCC
Organism: Saccharopolyspora sp. SCSIO 74807; assembly: GCF_037023755.1. Taxonomy (NCBI): domain Bacteria; kingdom Bacillati; phylum Actinomycetota; class Actinomycetes; order Pseudonocardiales; family Pseudonocardiaceae; genus Saccharopolyspora; species Saccharopolyspora sp. SCSIO 74807. Next base: position 6,531,061 of record NZ_CP146100.1, read on the forward strand.
GATGCGTGCGCAACCGGCGGCGCACCCATCCGGGACCGGAGCGGGACAGCGCCGCGATGCCGGGCGCGAGCACGACGATCAGCGTCGCCATCGTCACCCACGGCGTGACCAGCGCGCCGAGCCCGACGAGCAGTCCGGTGGCGACCGCGAAGACCGGTGTGTGCACCAATCCGCGGTGCTCGCCGTCGCCTTTCGGGTCGTGCGGCAGCCGAGTGCGGGCGTACGCGGCACGGGCCAGGCGCTGGAAGGACTTGCCGACCGCGGCGGTGACCGGGCCGCCGGAGCGGTACGCCGTCGTGCCGTCCGCGTCCAGGTCGGGCAGGAGTGCCGCGCCCGCGCCGAGCAGCGCGCCGACCGCCGTGGCCGTGGCGCCGAGTTGCGCGCCGGTCAGGGCCGCGACCGCGTTGCCGGAGAAGGCACCGGCGAGCGCACCGGTGCAGGCGTGCCCGCCCGCTTGCATCGTGGATCCCCCAGGACGTTTTCCAGCTGGTGTGCGAAGCGGCGTCGCTCCCGGTCCCGCACCGCGAAACGGCTCCCCGCCCACGCGGCGGAACCGCGGTCGACCGCTGTGGGCGCCCGCCGCTGCTCTGATCAACATGTCGGGGTTCGTCCCGCGCCGGCACCGCCGGACGGGTGCATTGATCGTCACCGGCGGGCCGCATCCCGGGGCGGCCGTTCGGACGTGCACGCGGCACCGGCGATGACGAGCAGTTCGCTTGCGAACTGATCGGCTGGACGTGCTCGCCAACGGCTAACTGCACCGGGCGTCTACACCGGCCCGCTGACCGACAACGTCACCAGGCGCGAGCGGAAAGCGCGCTACCCGTGCGGCTACCTCGTGCCGAGCGGTCCGCGGCAGTGACCGGGCCGCCGGAGCGGTACGACGCTGTGCAGCGGTCCCGGTGGCTCAGCTGTCGTAGTCCACTGTCACCGCGTCGGAGACCGGCAACGATTGGCAGGTCAGCGCGAAGCCTTCGTCCACTTCGGATTGTTCGAGGGCGAAGTTGCGGCGCATCGCGACCTCTCCCCCGGTGATCTTCGCCCGGCAGGTGCCGCACACGCCGCCTTTGCAGGCGAACGGCAGGTCCGGGCGCGAGCGCTGGGCGGCGTCCAGCACCGGCTCGTCCTTCGGCAGGCTCAGCGTGCTGGTGCGCCCGTCCAGCACGATCGTCACCTCGCTGCACTCGCCGGGCGGCGCCGATTCCTCGTGGCGCACCGGATCCGGCGGCACATCGTCCACGTAGAACAGTTCCTGGTGCACCCGGCCCGGTGCGACCCCCAGTTCCGCGAGCACTTCCCGCGCTGCGGTGACCATTCCGAACGGTCCGCAAAGCCACCAGTGCTCGGTGCCGTCCACCGGGATCAACGCACCGGCCAGCGCCCGCAGCTTGTCCGCGTCGAGCCTTCCGGACATCAGCTCGGATTCCCGCGGTTCCCGCGAAAGCACGTGCACGAGGTCCAATCTGGACGGATGCGCGTCCTTCAGATCCGCGAGCTCGTCGGCGAACATCACCGTGTCGCTGCGCCGGTTGCCGTACACCAGGGTCACCTGCGAATCCGTCTCGCGCAGCAGGCTCGCCGCGATCGAGAGCACCGGCGTGACCCCGGAACCCGCCGCGACCAGCACATGCCGTCCGCCGCTCGCGAGATCCGGGGTGAAGGAACCGGAGGGCGGCGCCACCTCGATCTCGTCACCGGCCGCGATCTCGTCGCAAAGCCAGCTCGAGAACATCCCGCCCGGTACCAGCCGCACCCCGATGCGGGGTTTCGCGCCCAGTGGCGCGCAAATCGAGTACGAGCGGCGATGTTCACCACCCGCCTCGGAACGCCGCAGCGTCAAGGACTGGCCGGGCCGGAACGCGAATTCGTCGGCGAGCGCGGCGGGCACGTCCAAGGTCACCGCGACCGCGTCGTCGCACAGCCGGTCCACCGACTCGACGCGCAAGGTGTGGAACGCGCCGCGGCGGGAACCGGCCCGATCGTCCGCAGTGGCCCGTTGATCCACATTAGACAGTGTCTCGGTCACGATCAGATCTCCTTGATGTGCTCGAACGGCTCCGCGCAGGCCGTGCATCGGCGCAGCGCCTTGCACGCGGTGGCGCTGAACCGGGAGAGCTCTTCGGTCTCGGCCGAACCGCAATGCGGGCAGGCGATGCGGCGCGGCGGCGGCGCAAGCGTGAGCGGGACGGGCCCGGCGGCCGCGGGTGCCTCACCCGGCGGCGAGATGCCGTGCTCGGCGAGCTTGCGCCGCCCGTGCTCGGTGATCCAGTCGCTGCTCCACGGCGGATGCAGCGCCGTGCGCACCTCGACGTCCGGGTAACCGGCACCGGTGAGCTTGCGGTGCACGTCGCTGCGCATCTCCGCCATGGCGGGGCATCCCGAGTACGTCGGGGTCAGCGTCACGACCACGGTGCCGTCCGCACCGACCTCGACTCCGCGCAGCACTCCCAGATCCGCCAGGGTCAACATCGGCAGCTCGGGGTCGGTCACCGTCTCGGCGACCTCCCGCGCGCGGTTCACGATCGTCACCACGTCGCCTCCGGGTGCGCCCGCGCCAAGCCCTGCATCTCCGCCAGCAGCGGCACGAGATGTTCGGTGTGCTCGCCCGCGCGGCCGAATTCGCCGCCACGCCCGAATTCGCCGGCACGCCCGAGTTCGTCACCGGCGGGCGGCGTTCCCGGGTGCGGCAAGGTCGCCGCGGCGAACGCTCGCGCCAGCACTTCGTCCACCTCACCACGCACCTCGGCCGGATCCACCCCTACGCCGTCGGCGACCGCGCGCCGCTCGATTTCGTGCGTGTGGAACAGTTCCGCGAGGTGCGGCCGAACCGCGGCGATCCCCTCGCACATCCGCCGATGCGACTCCGCGGTCCCGTCGCCGAGGCGAACGACCCACTGCGCCGCGTAGTCGCGGTGGTAGGTGAGTTCCTTGACGCTCTTGGCCGCGACCGCCGCCAGCACCGGATCACGCGAGTCGACCAGCCGCGCGCACAACGCCAGCCGCCAGCTCGACAGCACCAGCAGCCGGGCCATCTGCTCGGCGAAGTCGCCGCGCGGCAACTCGGCGAGCCGCACGTTGCGGAACTCGGCGGCGTCGCGGAAGTACGCCAGCGAGTCCTCGCCGCGGCCGGACCCGTCGGCCTGCCCGGCTCGCGCCAGCAGCAGCCTGGCCTGCCCGAGCAGGTCCAGCGCGATGTTCGCCAGCGCGACCTCGTCCTCCAGCTCGGGCGCCCGCGTCACCCACTCGCTCAGCCGTTGCGCGGCGATCAGCGCGTCGTCGCCCAGCGCCAGGCAGTAGTGCGCCAGCACCGCCCCGTCCACCCCGTCCGGCACCGAACCGTCCACACCGGACAGCGGATCGTCGAACCCGGTCCCGAACGCCCACCGCGAGTCGTTCTGCTCGGTCAGCGCCTCGTAAGCGTTGTCGAAGGACACAGTGGACCTCACATGTGCGGAACGTCGTCGGGAATGGCGTAGAACGTCGGGTGCCGGTAGACCTTGTCGCCGCTCGGCGCGAACATCGGGTCCTTCTCGTCCGGACTGGACGCGGTGATCGCGTCCGCGCGCACCACCCAGATGCTCACGCCCTCGTTGCGCCGGGTGTAGAGGTTCCTCGCGTTGTGCAACGCCATCTGCTCATCCGGCGCGTGCAGCGAACCCACGTGCACGTGGTTGAGACCGCGCTTGCCGCGCACGAAGACCTCGAACAGCGGCCAGGACGATCGGGGAGATTCCTCGCTCATGCCGGCTCCTTCCGCGCGGCCCGCTTCGCCGCGTGCGCGGCGGCCGCTTCCCGCACCCACGCGCCGTCCTCGTGCGCGCTCCTGCGCCGGGACATCCGCTCGTCGTTGCACGGCCCGCCGCCGGAGATCACTTCCTTGAGCTCGGCCCAGTCCGGCTCGCCGAACTCGTACCCGCCCGACTCGGCGTCGAAGCGCAGCTCGGGATCGGGCAGCGACACCCCGAGCGCGTCGGCCTGCGGCACGGTCATGTCCACGAACTTCTGCCGCAGTTCGTCGTTGGTGTGCCGCTTGATCTTCCAGGCCATCGACTGCTGCGTGTTCGGCGAATCGCCGTCCGGCGGGCCGAACATCATCAGCGACGGCCACCACCACCGGTCGACCGCGTCCTGCACCATCTCCCGCTGGGCCGCGGTGCCGCGCATCATCTGCAGCAGCAGTTCGTAGCCCTGCCGCTGGTGGAACGACTCCTCCTTGCAGATCCGCACCATCGCCCGCGCGTACGGGCCGTACGAGCTGCGGCACAGCGGCACCTGGTTGCAGATCGCCGCGCCGTCCACCAGCCAGCCGATCACGCCGATGTCGGCGAAGTTCAGCGTCGGGTAGTTGAAGATCGACGAGTACTTCTGCCGCCCGGAGATCAGCTTTCCGGTCAGCTCCGCCCGGTCCGCGCCGAGCGTCTCCGCCGCCGAGTACAGGTACAGCCCGTGCCCGGCTTCGTCCTGCACCTTCGCCAGCAGGATCGCCTTGCGCCGCAGCGAGGGCGCGCGCGAGATCCACGCACCCTCCGGCTGCATCCCGATGATCTCCGAGTGCGCGTGCTGGGCGACTTGGCGGACCAGCGTCTTGCGATAGCCGTCGGGCATCCAGTCCCGCGGCTCGACGCGCTGGTCGCGCTCGATCGTGCCGTCGAAGTGCCGCTGCAGCTCGCCTTCGGCCGTCCCGCTGGTCACCGGCGCTCACCTCCCGCTGTGCGACCGGCCTGCGCGGCCGACCGCTGCTGAAACCGACCAATCGGTCAGTAATTAGTTTCCCGCGGTGCGGCACCCGGGCGCAAGCCCCGAGCGCCGCACCCGCCGGATCAACCCTTGGCGACCAGGGTCAGCACGTCGTACTTGGCGACGGACTCGCCGTCCTGGTTGGTCACGTCCGCGTCCCAGCACACCTCGCCGTAGTCGCCGCCATGGCGCGGAGTGATCCGCTTGGCCGTCAGCGTCACCGTGATCTCGTCGCCCGGGTAAGTCGGCGTGAGGAACCGCAGGTTCTCCAGCCCGTAGTTGGCCAGCACCGGCCCTGGCTCGGGCGAGACGAACAACCCCGCCGCGAACGACACCACCAAGTAGCCGTGCGCCACCCGCCCGTCGAAGAACGGGTTCGCGCGGGCCGCTTCGTCGTCGGTGTGCGCGTAGAAGGTGTCGCCGGTGAACTCCGCGAAGTGCTCGACGTCCTGCAGCGTCACCGCGCGCGGCCCGGACACCACGGTGTCGCCGATGCGCAGCTCCGCCAGGTGTTTGCGGAACGGGTGCACCTCGGTCTCGCTGCGCGCACTGCCCGGCGTCCACTGGCCGGTCACGGCCGTCATGGTGTCCGGATCGGCCTGCACCGCCGTGCGTTGCATGTGGTGCAGCACGCCGCGGATGCCCCCGAGCTCCTCGCCCCCGCCCGCGCGGCCCGGGCCGCCGTGCACGAGCTGCGGCAGCGGGGAGCCGTGTCCGGTGGATTCCTTGGCGTCGTACCGGTTCAGCACCAGCAGCCGCCCGTGCCGGGAAGCCGCGCCGAGCACCACTTCACGGGCGAACTCGGCGTCGGCGGTGACCACCGAGCCCACCAGGCTGCCCTGCCCGCGCCGCGCCAGGTCAACGGCCTGCTCGACGCCGTCGTAAGGCAGGATCGTGCTCACCGGGCCGAACGCCTCGACCTCGTGCGGTTCGGGGCGTTCCGGGTCGTCGCAGCGCAGCAGCATCGGCGAGATGAACGCGCCGTTCGCGGCGTCCGCGCCGACGGGCTGGGACTCGTCCGGGCCGCCGTAGACCAGCCGACCAGCGGCCAGCAGGGACTTCAGCGAGCGCCGCACCTCCTCGCGCTGCTCCAGGCTCGCCAGCGCGCCCATCCGCACGCCCTCGGCGTCCGGGGCGCCGACGGTGACCTTCGCCAGCTTCTCGCCCGCGGCCGCCACCACGTCGTCCACCAGGTTCGACGGCACCAGCGCGCGGCGGATCGCGGTGCACTTCTGGCCCGCCTTCACCGTCATCTCGGTGACCAGCTGCTTGACGTAGAGGTCGAACTCGGCGGTCTCCGGGGTCGCGTCCGGCCCCAGGATCGAGCAGTTCAGCGAGTCCGCTTCCGCGTTGAACCGCACCGCGCGGGAGACCACCGCCGGGTGCGCGCGCAGCCGCTGCGCGGTCGAGGCCGAGCCGGTGAACGACAGCAGGTCCTGATCACCCAAGTGCTCCAGCAGGTCCCCGGCCCCGCCGCACACCAGCGACACCGAACCTTCCGGCAGCAGCCCGGATTCGATGATCAGCTCGACCAGCCGGTGGGTCAGGTAGGCGGTCTGGCTCGCCGGTTTGATCAAGCTCGGCACGCCCGCCAGGAACGCCGGGGCCAGCTTCTCCAACGGCCCCCACACCGGGAAGTTGAACGCGTTGATCTGCACCGCGACGCCCCGCAGCGGCGTGTGCACGTGCCTGCCGAGGAACGTGCCGCCCTTGCCGAGCGGTTCCAGCGGGTCTTCGACGTGCACGGTGTCGTTCGGCAGCTCCCGGCGGCCCTTGCTGGAGTAGGTGAACAGCACTCCGATGCCGCCGTCCACGTCGAACTTCGCGTCGCCGAGCGTGGCACCGGTCCGCGCGGACAGCTCGTAGAGCTCCTCGCGGTGTTCGCGCAGGTACGAGGCCAAGGATTTGAGCAGCGCGGCGCGCTGGTGGAACGTCAGCGCCCGCAGCGCCGGGCCCCCGGTGCCGCGGGCGTGCTCCAGCGCCGCGGCCATGTCGATGCCTGCTGACGAGACGCGGGCGACCTCCTCGCCGGTCACCGCGTCCGGCACCGCGACCCCGTCATCATCGGGGACCTGCCACCGGCCTTGCACGTAACTGGGCAACGCACTCATGAACTTCCTCCGCACGCTTCGAGGTCGGCACTGCATTCATCGGCCGATGGAAGTGTTGTTAAAGCCGCTTTCGCCGCCGCACGAACGTCAATCCGGCCACTCGTGGAACCCGCGGCCGGATTTGCGGCCCAGCTCGCCGCGCTCGACCTTGTCCCGCAACAACTGCGGCGGCGCGAACCGCTCGCCGAGCGTGCCGTGCAGGTAGTCGGCGACCGCCAGCCGCACGTCCAGCCCCACCAGGTCGGTCGAGCGCAGCGGGCCCATCGGGTGCCGGTAGCCGAGCTCCACGGCGGTGTCGATCGACTCGGCGTCGGCCACGCCCTCCTGCAGCATCCGGATCGCCTCCAGCCCGAGCGCCACGCCCAGCCTGCTGGTGGCGAAACCCGGCGAATCCCGCACCACCACGTCCGTGCGGCCGAGCCCGCGCACCCACCCGCTGACGGCCTGCACCGTGTCGTCGGCGGTTTCCGGTGCGACCACGACTTCCACGAGCTTGGAAGCAGGCACCGGGTTGAAGAAGTGCATCCCGAGGAACCGCCGCGGATTCCGCAGCGCGGTGGCGAGTTCCGCGATGGACAGCGAGCTGGTGTTGCTGGCGAGCACGGTCCGCTCGGAAACGGCGCGTTCGGCCGCGGCCAGCACGTCGAGCTTGAGCTCCGGTCGCTCCGGAACCGCCTCCACGACGAGGTCGGCCTCGGCGGGCAGCTCGCCGATGCCGGTCACGACGTGCAGCCGCGCCAGCACCGCTTCCGGATCGTCGTCGAGTTTTCCGCGCCGCACGGCGCCTTCCAGCCCGTCCCGGACGCGCTGCCGCGCGGCCCCGGCCGCGGCGTCGTCGTTTTCGGCCACGTGCACCTCGGTGCCGAGCATCAGGAACACCTGGGCTATCCCGGCGCCCATGCGCCCGCCGCCGAGGATCCCGACCAGTTCCGGTGTGCTGCTCAACGCGAACCCCTTCGTTGCCCGGACGGACGCTGCGCGGCGCCGGACGCCTCCGCCGCAGCGGGTTGACATCGCGACCGGCGCGGCCAACACTCTAGATTAATAACCGACTGTTCGGTCAGTACGCAAGGCTGCGGCGCGGAAATCCCTGCACAGCGGTGCTGCGCAGCGGTACCGGACAGGGGCACCGGACAGCGGTATCGGACAACGGCACTCGGGCCGAGCACTTCGGCCGAGCACTAGGAGGCGGTGGCCACGTGGATCCGGCCGAGCAGGTGGCTAGCGCGACCCGCGCGATGCTGGACGACGACAACGCGAGCAAGACCCTCGGCATCGAGGCGCTGACGGCCGCCGACGGGCACGCCGCGGTGCGCATGACCGTCACCCCGGCCATGGTCAACGGGCACGGCATGGCCCACGGCGGCTACGTGTTCCTGCTGGCCGACACCGCGTTCGCCTGCGCCTGCAACAGCCACGGGCCGGTGACCGTGGCCGCGAGCGCGGAGATCACCTTCGTCGCCGCCGCCTACGAGGGCGACGTGCTGCACGCCGAGGCGGCCGAGCGCACCCGGTTCGGGCGCAGCGGGATCTACGACATCACGGTGCGCCGCGGACCCGCTCCCGGCGATCCGGTGATCGCCGAGTTCCGGGGCCACAGCCGGACTCTGAAGGAATGACGGCGTTCCGCAGCAATGACGGGACTTCGCGGGAAGGGACACACGGCATGACTCGCACGACAACGGTGTCGTCCGGACGTTTCGGCTCCGCGCCGGATCCCGGTGAGCTCGACCCCGCCGAGCGGCTCGGCGCCGACGAGCTCGCCGCCCTGCAACTCGAACGTCTCAAGTGGACGCTGCAGCACGCCTACCGCAACGTTCCCTTCTACCGCGCCAAATTCGACGCCGCCGGAGTGCACCCGGACGACTGCCGCAGCCTCGCCGACCTCGCGAAGTTCCCCACCACCAGCAAAGCCGACCTGCGCGAGAACTACCCGTTCGGCATGTGCGCGGTGCCGCGCGAGCAGCTGCGCCGGGTGCACGCCTCCAGCGGTACCACCGGGCGGCCCACCGTCGTCGGCTACACCGGCGGCGACCTGGACGTGTGGGCGGATGCGGTGGCCCGCTCCATCCGGGCCGCGGGCGGACGACCCGGGCACCTGGTGCACGTTTCCTACGGGTACGGGTTGTTCACCGGCGGGCTCGGCGCGCACTACGGCGCGGAACGGCTCGGTTGCGCGGTCGTGCCCGCATCCGGTGGCATGACCGCCCGGCAGGTCCAGATCATCCGGGACTTCCAGCCCGAGATCATCATGGTCACCCCTTCCTACATGCTCACGCTGATCGACGAATTCCACCGCCAGGGCATCGACCCGCGGGAGACCTCGCTGAAGATCGGCATCTTCGGCGCCGAACCGTGGACCGAGGACATGCGCCGCGAGATCGAGCAGGCGGTGGACATCGACGCGGTCGACATCTACGGCCTGTCCGAGGTGATGGGGCCCGGCGTCGCCGCCGAATGCGCCGAGACCAAAGACGGCCTGCACATCTGGGAGGACCACTTCTACCCGGAGGTGGTGGACCCGGTCCTCGGCGATCCGCTGCCCGCGGGCGAGCGCGGTGAGCTGCTGTTCACCACGCTGACCAAGGAGGCGCTGCCGGTCATCCGGTACCGCACCCGCGACCTCACCAGGCTGCTGCCCGGCACCGCCCGCCCGAACCTGCGGCGGATGGAGAAGATCACCGGCCGCAGCGACGATCTGATCATCCTGCGCGGGGTGAACGTCTTCCCCACCCAGATCGAGGAACTGGTGCTGCGCGCGGACGGCCTGTCCCCGCACTTCCAGATCACCTTGACCCGCAAGGGCCGGATGGACCACATGACGATCCGCGTCGAAGCCGACGAGGACATCACCCCGCAGCAGCGGGCCGCGGCTCCGGAGCTGCTGACCAAGGCGGTCAAGGACGCGGTCGGCATCAGCGCCGAGATCGCCGTGGTCGCCCCGGACACGCTGGAACGCTCGGTCGGCAAGCTCCGGCGCGTCCTCGATCACCGGGAGGGGTGATGCCGGCCCGCACGAACGGCAACCGCGGCCGCCCCGGGTACGACCTGGACTCGGTGCTGCGCACCGCGGCCGCGGTGTTCCACGAGCGCGGCTACGACGGCACCAGCATGGAGTTGCTGGCGAACCGCCTCGGCATCACCAAGTCCGCGATCTACCACCACGTCTCCGGCAAGGAAGAACTGCTGCGGCTGACGGTCGACCGGGCGCTGGACGCGCTGCTCGCGGTGGCCGACGAGCCCGCGGCGCAACGCGGTCCGGCGCTGGACCGGCTGCGGCACGTGCTGCGGCGCAGCGTGCGGGTGCTGGTGGACGAGCAGCCGTTCGTGACGGTGCTGCTGCGGGTGCGCGGCAACAGCGAGGTGGAGCGGCAGGCGCTGGCGCGGCGCCGCGAGATCGACGGGTTCCTCAGCGACCTGGTCGCGGCCGCCGAGCAGGAGGGCGCGATCCGCCCGGACCTCGATCCGGCGCTGACCACCCGGTTGCTGTTCGGCATGGTCAACTCCGTCATCGAGTGGTACCGGCCGGGCACCGGCCTGTCCGCCGAGGAGCTCGCCGAGGCCGTCACGAAGATCGCTTTCGATGGACTCCGGAACGGCTAGCGCCGCCTGCCGGGAAACTGCGCGGGCGGCCGGATATGAGTTCGATGTCCAGCCGGCCGTAGTGGTAGTCGCGCACCGCTTGCAGCATCTGGTTCAGCGACAGCTCACCGCGGCCGTAGTGGTCGATCTTGTCGAAGGCGACGCCGCCGTCGGCCACGCTCATTCCGTGCGCGGACAACCACTTCGCGAATTCGGCGCGGTCGATCCGGCCTTCGTCCTTCTTCGCGCACAATCCGATGACCGCCGTCAGCACCGGCGTGAGCATCCGGTTGAACGCGGCTTCGCCCTGCTCGAAGATGAGGTCTTCGCAAACCCTGCGAAACTGTTGCTCGTTCACGGATCCGTCCGGTCTGGCCCCCGATTCCCCGGCCACCACGTCGAACATCCAGCACAACGCGTTGCGCAGATCCCGGGCGGCCGGCGAGGTGCTGCCCCGGCCGAATGCGCGCACGATCCGATCCGCCTCGTGCTCGAAGTCCGAGCGCCGCAACACCCCTTTGCCGGCGACGTCCCACCGGTCGAAGCGCGCCTTGAGTCGGTCGCTGATGACGGCATTCATCATGGAACTGGCCTTTCTCACTTCAACGCTGGGCGAACCGGCACCGGCGGCCCCGCCGCACCCGACTGCGAACGTTTCGCCAGGACAGGACGGTCACGTCGGCCGCTTTCCGGCGAGCGCGCAGCAAGTTGCGCCCGGCGACGAACGCCGCGAGCGTTCCGGTCGCCGGAAAGCTGGGGAATCAAGGGGATTTCCGTTCCGACTTCGCGTGCAGGGGCCGCCCGCCGAGCCCGCCGAGCCCCGGTCCGGCCCTCGGCGACCGTACCCGCTCCGCGATCGGAGAAGGAGGGTTCACCCGAACTCGGAACCAAGATTCACCACATGGAGTGATCTTGCCATCTGCCGGTTCCGCACCGGCTCGGCGGACGCATTACCCGGAAAGCGTAATACGGTTCCGAGAACGCCTGGTCAGAATACTCAAATGACCAAAGTAGACGGTCCAGAAAACCACTCTTGAGCACTTTCCCCCGCTGCTACGGTCGGCGCAACGCCGGACGCCGAAAGCACGACGGACGTCTTCGGCCATTCGCCGAAAATTTGCGCGTCGAGGGGGAAGATCAGCGTGCGGATCGCGATGCGAAAGCACATTCCGGTGCACTCACACGGCCGCGCGGTGCGGATCACCGGACCGTCCGATGGCTTCGTCCGCGCCTGCCGCAGCGCTTGGCCGCTGCACCCGGCGCGGACGAGGGCGTGCCCGCGGACAGCGGGGCGCGCAGCGGCGGCGGCCCGGCCCGGCGACCGGGTGCCCGCCGGGTCGCCGTCCTCCGGTGCGCGGTCTTGCCGCCACCGGCCCGCCGCGCGAGTCGCCGAATCCACCTCGGCCACCGGTGTCCCTGCGCCCCCGGCCGGGGCAGGCGCGCCGTCCCCGGTGCTCCGCGACTGACGCCGCCGGACGCCGCGCGACCAGTTTCGATCGAAGAAACCGAAGACGAGGAGTTCCACATGCGCCTTTCCCGATCCGCCCCGGTCCTGCTCGCCGCCGCGCTGACCGCGCTGCCCGCCGGAGCGGCCGGCGCAGCCACCGGCCAAGTCACCGTTTTCGAAACCGAGGTCCAGAAGCTGAGCACCTACGACGACCCGGCGGGCTGCCACAAGCTGCCGCCGGCCGCGCACGTGCTGACCAACCAGACGAACGAGCCGGTGCAGATCTACGGCGACCCGTTCTGCCTGACGCCGAGCCTGACCGTGCAACCCGGTCACGGTTCGCACGTCGCGCCCGGCAGCGGCAGCTTCTCCGCATGACACCTCCGTCTGCTCCGGACGGACGTGACGCTGGGACGCCGGTCGATCTGGTGGTCGTGGGACTCGGCTACGTGGGACTCCCGCTGGCCGCGCGAGCCTGCGAGGCGGGTGTGCGCACCATCGGGCTGGACGTCTCCGCGGAGGTGGCGGACGGTCTCAACGCCGGACGCTCGCACGTGGGCGACGTGCCCGATTCCGTGGTCGCCGACATGGTCGCGGCGGGCTTCACGGCCACCACGGCTCCGTCGGTGCTCGCCGCCGCCGACACGATCGTGCTGTGCGTGCCCACGGGGCTGTCCGCATCAGGTGAACCGGATCTGACCGCGGTGCGCGCGGCCGCGCGCACGGTGGCCGGGCGGTTGCGGCCGGGGACGCTGGTGGTGCTGGAGTCGACGAGCTACCCGGGCACCACGGAGGAAGTGGTGCGCCCGATCCTGGAGCACCGCAGCGGATTGCGCGCCGGGGACGACTTCCACCTGGTGTACTCGCCGGAGCGGATCGACCCGGGCAACGCGCGCTTCAGCATGATCAACACGCCCAAGGTGGTCAGCGGGTGCACCCCGTTGTGCGCCAAGCACGGCGTGGCGTTCTACGGGCGGTTCGTCGATTCCCTGGTGGTCTCCCGCGGCACCCGCGAGGCGGAGATGGCCAAGCTGCTGGAGAACAGCTATCGGTACGTGAACATCGCGCTGGTCAACGAGGTGGCGCTGTTCTGCGACCGGGTGGGCATCGACGTGTGGGACGTGCTGCACTGCGCGTCCACCAAACCGTTCGGCTTCGCGCCGTTCCAGCCCGGCCCCGGGGTGGGCGGGCACTGCATCCCGGTCGACCCGAGGTACCTGGAGAGCAAAGCGCGCGACGAGGGCTTCTCGTTCAGCACGCTCTCCTCGGCCCGGGCGGTCAACGAGCAGATGCCGGAGCACGTGGTGGACCGGGCCGCGGCGCTGCTGGCGGGCCAGGGCAAGCGATTGGCCGAGGCGCGGGTGCTGCTGCTCGGCGTGGCCTACAAGCCGGATGTGGCCGACACCCGCGAGTCACCGGCGTACCCGGTCGCGCGCGGGTTGCGGGCCCGCGGCACGTCGGTGGCCTTCCACGACCCCAACGTCTCCCGGCTGCACGTGGACGGGACGGAAGTGCCCAAAGTGGACGGTCTGAATCCCGCGCTGCGGGCGGCCGACCTGGCGATCCTGATGCAGGACCACCGCTGCTACGACCTGGTGCAACTCGCCGCTTCCGGCTGCGTGCTGCTGGACACCCGCGGAAAGGCGGCCGGAGCCGCGGTGACGTTGCTGTGAACCGCTGCGCCGCAGCGGACGAACGAGGCTTTCGCGGAATTTGCCCCCCAAATCCCGCGTGAGGGCCGGAGCCGCGGCTCCGGTGCAAGTGGACAGTACCCGAATGAGAGGAGAGTGCTATGAGCACCGCTCTGGCCACCGAACGGCTCCGCAAGCGCTTCGCCAAGTGGGACATCGACGGCAGCGGCAGCTTGGAGCGCGCCGACCTGGAGAAGGAGGGCGAGAAGATCGCCCAGGCGTTCGGCAAGTCGCCGACCAGCCCGGAAGGGCAGGCCATGCGCTCGGCGTTCACCACCATGTTCGGCTACCTCGCGGACAACGCCGGGGTCGGCGCCGACGGCGCGCTGACCGAGGACGACTTCGTGCGCGTCGCGCAGAAGATGATGTTCGAGGACGGCGAGACGGCCTTCGACGGCGTCCTCGGGCCGGTGGTGCGCGGCATCGTGGGCCTGTGCGACAAGAACGCCGACGGCCAGATCAACGGAGCGGAGTTCGCCTCCTGGCTGACCGCGGTCGGCGTGGACCGGTCGCAGGCATCGGGCACGTTCGCCCAGGTCGACGCGAACGGCAACGGTGAGCTCTCGGTGGACGAGCTGCTCGCCGCGGTCCGCGACTTCCACTTCGGACGGTCCGAGATCGAGCTGTTGGGCTGAGCAGGCGACGATCGCGAGAAGGCCGGTGCCCCCTACCTCGCCACGGGGTCACCGGCCTTTTCCTTCGGATCGCCGCTGCTATCGCGCAGCGCGCTACGACACCAGGCTCGCGAGCTGTGATTCACCGGCGCACGCCGGCACGCCCTGGGTGAACGAAAGCGGAGTTTCCGGCTGCAACCGCAAATCGGCCCCGGTCACCACGTGCTCCGTGCGCACGAGGACGTTGTAGTGGTTCGGGAAGTGGCAGGCGTCGAACCCGAGCACGGTGCCCACCAGGTCGCCGCCGATCCAGAACCGGTCACCGCGGTCCAGCACGCCCGCGCAGCCGAACTCGGCGAATCCGAGGAACCCCACCCGGTCGATGCGGGCGCCCGGCTCGGCGTCCCGGTGGTCGGTGCTGACCAGCTCGTGCAGTTCGCCGCGGCGCACGCACCGGCTGGCGTGCGGTTCCAGGGACATGCCGCGTTGTTCGCGGCGGTGCAGCAGGATCTTCACCAGCGTCGCGTGCAGCGTCCGCTTGGGGCCGTCCTCTTCCAGGTTCATCGAATGCACTCCTTTCCATGCTCACCGGCGGACCGGTCGTGCACCCGGTAGGTGTCGGCGACCAGTTCCAGCGCGGCCAGCCCGCCGTCCCTGCTGAGGCCGTCCCTGCTGAGGCCGCTACCGCCGCCGCTGCTTCCGCCTGCGCAGCGACCGTTGTCGATGGCCGCGCCGAAGTCGGCCAGGATCCCGTCGTACTCGTGCCACAGCGAGGCTTTGAACCCGTCGTGCCCGGCGAGCATGTCCGCCCGCCGCACGCTGCCGTCCGCGAACCGCAGCTCGACGTCCTTGGTCTCCCCCGGGTGCGACCAGTCGAGTTCCACGATGGCCGGTACGCCGGTGGCCGAGCGCAGCCGCACCACGGCCTGCCGGTCCACGCCGTGCTCGTCGCGGGTCACGGCTGCGTCGCGCACCGATACCTCACCGAGGAACAACCGCACCAGGTCGAACGCGTTCGGACCGTTGTCGGCGACGCATCCACCGCCGCAGCGGACCGGGTCCAGGTACCAGGTGTCGCCGCCGAGGTGTTCCTCGATGCGTTCGAGGTAGCGCACCGTCATCGACTCGATCCGGCCTTCGGCCCCGGCCAGCAGCCGCAGCACGTTGTCGTTGTAGCGGCGGTGGAACGCGGTGAACAGCGTGGTCCGCTCGGCGAGCCCGGCCAGCTCGCGGCCTTCCGCGACGGTGATCGCGAGCGGTTTTTCCACGCACACCGGTAACTCCGCGCGCAGCGCGTCCCGGCACACGCGCGCGTGCGTGTCGTTGGGCGCGGTCACGATCACGGCGTCGAGGTCGGCGGCGTGGAACATGTCGCGGTGGTCGAGGTAGCCGGTCGCGCGCGAGAGGTGCGGGCCCAGAACGGCGGCGTGCACGTCGCAGACGCCGGCGAGTTCCCAGTGCGGCGACCGTTGCACCGCGGCCAGGTAGTAGTGCGCCATCGTGCCGAGTCCGACCACGCCGACGCGCCGCGGCGCGCTCAACATGTCCCCGCTTCCAGTCCCAGCTCGACCAGTTCGCGGTACACCCCGGCGCGGATCGGCACGCCCGCGATCTTGCGCTGCCGCGCCCGTTCCGCTTCGTGCCAGCCCGGGTACCGCACCGGTTCGTCGCCCAGCGGCGGGCATTCCACCAGCGTGCTGAACAGTCCGCGGGCGTCGCCTGCGAAATCCCCGTGCGGGCGCAGCACTCCCGGCGCGATGGCGAGCACGAAGAAACCGATGTCGTCGTCGCGGCCGTGCGCGCCACCGTCGCCCGCCAGCGCTTCCGGGGCCGGGCCGAGACCCGCGCCGGACAACGCCGCGGACAGCAGCTCCACCACCAGTCCGAGCCCGAATCCTTTGTGCGCGCCGGTTTCCGGCTCGCCGCCGAGCCAGCGCAGGTGCGCTTCGCGCCGGTCGAACGCGGCCGGGTCGGTCACCGCTGCGCCGGAGTCGTCGGCCAGCCAACCTTCCGGTACTTCCTCGGCGTTGGCCGCGGCCACCCGCACTTTGCCCGTCGGAACCACGGTCGTGCTCATGTCCAGCAGGAACGGGTGGCCTTCCAGTGCGGGCGCGGCGACGCTGAGCGGGTTGGTGCCGAGCATGCTCAGCGCCCCCAGCGGCGGGCGCGCGATCCGCTGCTCGCCGCAGTTGCTCGCCACGATGCCGATCATGCCGCGTTCGGCGGCGCGCACCGCGTGGAATCCGGCGCAGCCGAAGTGCGTGCCGCCGCGCACCGAGACCAGCCCGATCCCGTGCTCGTCCGCCCGGTCGGCGGCCGAGTCCATGGCGTCCGCGGCGGCCCACAGCCCGAGCGCGCGGCGGGAGTCGACCACCGCGCACGCGCCGAGGTCGGTCAGCACCTGCGGTTCGGCGCCCGGGTCGATCCGCCCGGCCGCCAGCTGCGGCAGGTAGAGCCTGGTGAGGTTGAACATGCCGTGCGACTCGTAGCCGCACAGGTCGCCGTGGCAGAGCGCGGCAGCGGCGGTGGCCGCACGCGCCTGCGGCACGCCGCGTTCGGTGAACAGGCGGGTGACCAGCTCCAGCAGAGCGGTGTGGTCCACGGCGACCTGGTGCCCGGCGTTCTCCGCGAGCGCTGTCATCGGGCGGTCCCCTTTCCGGCATCCGTCGCGGGATGCCTCTCGGTGCGTTGTGCCGGTGCTTCGGTCCTGAGTGGACGCTCGGCTGCGGTTCCCGCGGCGCTTTTCAGCAGCGCCGCGACGGCGGCTGCGAAGTCCTGCAGTTGCGCCAGCTCGGCGTATTCGCCTTCGGCGTGGGCGTTGTTGGTCTCCAGCGAGCCGGGTCCGAGCACGACGGTGCCGGTTCCCGGCCGCTCGGCCATCCAGATGGCGTCGCAGGTGAACGCGGACTCTTCGGCGGGCCAGCCGGGAACGCCCGCGCGTTCGAGCAGTTCGTCCGTCCACGAGTGACCGCCGCGGAGCGCGGGCAAGCCGCGCTTGAGCCATCGGAGCTCGGTGATCGATGCGGCCTCGGCGGCGGTGCGGGCGAATTCCCTGGTACCGCCGAAGGTCCGGGTGAACTCGGAGAGCCCGCGGTGCAGCGAGTCCTCCAAGTCCCGTTCGGCCGCCGCGCCTTCGTCCGACGACTCGTAGGAGAGGTTCAGCAGCAGCCCACCGCTTCCGTAAACCCGGTTGTGCAGCTCGCCGGTGTGCAGTCCCGCGACGCACAACCTCCCGGGCCGCTCCTGCGGGTCGAGCTCTTTCGCCAAGTGCTGCGCCAGGAAACCCAGCAGCACGGTCGCGTTGTGCCCGGCATCGGGACGGTCGTCGATGGCGCCCGCACCGTCGACGCTCAGCATCGCGGTGGCCGAGGCGGTGGATCGGGTCAGGTAGCGCATTCCGGTCGGTTCGCAGAAGACGTTGAGACGCCCGAGGAAACCGGCGTCGACCAGCGGCCTGGTGCCGAAACTTCCCATCGCGCCGCCTTCTTCACCGGCGACGGCCTGCACCAGCACGCCGAGGTCGCGGCCGATCGCCGGTTCGGTGCGGGCTGCCTCGCGGATGCCCGCCAGCAGCGCGACCGCGGGACCTTTCGCGTCGATGGACCCGCGGCCGGTAAAGCGTTCGCCGTCGAAGCACACCGGCTCAAGACCGGCGACCGTGTCCAGATGCACGTTGAACATCACCGTGGACTCCCGCGGAAGCTGCGGGCCGAGCCGCAGCACGAGGTTCGGTTGCCCGGCGAGGAAGTTCTCGTCGGCGGCGGCTTCCCGGACGGTGCGGGGCACTCCGGGCGCGTCGAGCACGCTCGATGGCGCAGCGGCGTGGTGCACCACCCGGAGACCCGATTCCCGTGCCGATTCGGCATAAAATCGTTGGGCTCGGGCGATGTCCGAGGGTTCGCCGCTGCGTTCCAGGGGATTGACGGTGGGCGTGCGCAGCAAGCGCAGCAGCAGTTCGCGGTCCTGCGCCGAGATCAAGCCGGTCATGCGCGTCCGCTGCTTCCTGCGATTCGTGTTGCCGCGCAAGGCATCGAGTCCCGCAGCAGACCTTCCAGGCTCCGTCCCGCCTCGACGAAGCGATCCGCGGCGGACTCCCCCGCGACCACTCCGTCGTGCGGGCGCGCGGACAGATGCGGTTCCAACGACAGCGCCCCGCTGTAGCCGGAATCCCGCAGCAGGCGCAAGCAGTCCGCGACCCGTGCCGAACCGGTCCCCGGCAGCACGTAGGTGGCGTTGCCCGCACTGCCGACAGCGTCTTTGACGTGCACGTGCGCCACGTGCGCCACGACCTGCCCGAGCAGTGCGCAGGCGTCGTACCCGTGCTCGATCCCGTTGCCGGTGTCGAACAACAACCGCAGCGAGGCACCCGCCTCGGCCAGCATCCGCAGCATCCGACCGGCATCGCGACCGGCCCATCCCGCGCAATTCTCGTGCAGCAGCACCACATTCAGCTCGTCCGCCCGCTGCGCCAAGCGCGCCACGCGGTCCAGCACGCGCTCTCGCCACTCCGCTTCCGGCAGCCCGTCGTTCGGGTAGGACATGATCCGCACGTAGCGGGTGCCCAGCTCGGCGGCCCGCGCCGCCAGCACCTCCAGCTCGCGCAGGTCGTCGGTGAACGGCGCGGTCACCGGGCGCGCCCAGTTCCCGATCCTGGAAGCCAGGCACGGCACCGCCAACCCGGCATCGCGCACCGCCGCGCGCAGCCGCCGGAACCGTTGCTCGTCGAGGTCTCCGAGCGCCGCACCGTCCACATTGCGCAGTTCGATGCCGCCGAAGCCGATGCGCTCGATCGCGGCCAGCTGACCGGGAAGATCGACCGCGGCTTCGTCACCGATGCCTGCCAGCAGGTGGTCACCCGGCATGTGCACGACTCCCCTCTGCTCCGGTCCCCTCGGCTCCGGTCGGCAGGCCGCACCGCTTCGCCGCGGTCATCAGCCGCACGACGTCCCCGTGCAGTCCGAAGTGCTCGGCGGTGCGCCCGGCGGCGAAGTCGCGGTAGGCGCGGAGCATGAACGCCGTCAGCGCGTCGTCCGGGAAGACCTCGGGCTCGGCCCCGTCCACGACCAGCTGCGCGTGGTCGTCGTCATCGCTGAGCGGGTAGTGCCCGGTGACCCGGCCGTGCTCGAACTCCAGCGTGATGCTGCGTTCCCGCACGGGCGCGGTCAGGTCCGAACGCAGCTCGCTGAGCACCCCGCTGTCGTGGCGCAGGGTCATCGCCGCCGCGCCCATCCGCGGCGCGACCACGTGCCCGCACCGCATGTCGGAGCACTCGGCGGCAACGAGTCCGGCGGGTCCGGCCAGCCGCAGCACCACCCCGAGCGAGTGCGGCAGTTCCACGTCGAACGCGGTCGGATGCCCGGAGGTCACCAGCGACCGGTGGAACCTGGGTTTGTGCTGGGCGAATCGGATCGAGCGCAGCCGGCCGCGGCCGCTACCGGCCAGCAGCCGGGCCAGCCGCGTGGTCAGCGCGGACTCGAGCCAGTGCGCCACCACGGCCAGGTTCAGCCCGTACCGCTCGCGCAACGAGGCGATCTGGGCGTACTCGTCCGAGTCGGCGGCCAGCGGCTTCTCGACGATGATCCGCCGGTAGCCGAGTCCGGCCAGCTCGCGCAGCAGCTCCGGCCTGCGCACCGGCGGGGTGCAGACGTGCACCGCGGTCCGGCTCGGGTCGGCGAGGCCGGCGGCGGTGCGCACCGAGTCGACCACCGTGACCCCGCGCTGCTCGGTGCACGCGTGCTCCATGGGGTCGCAGGCCAGCACCGGGCCGGGCTGGAACAGCTCGCCTGCCGCCGCGCGGGCCTTGGCCAGCACCCGCAGGTGCAGTCCGGCTCCCGCGCGGCCGAGTCCGGCCACGAGTGTGTGCAGCATCGGTGCTCCGTCCTTTTCGGAACCGTTTTCGTCCGTTGTGGACGCAAGCAGGAATGGCCGCACGGAATGGCTTTTCCCTGCGAGCGCACCGTTCGGTGCGCGGCCGCGGGGGACACTAGCGGATTGCCGTTTCCGGATCCATGGGCGGGGTGGGAGCACTTCACGCAGACGATCACCGGAAAGAGTGAAAGATGCTCGGAAACGGCGGATGTTCTTTCGGCCGATCGGCGCGTTCGGCTAGGTTCTCCGGCCGAAGATCTCCGCCTGAGTCCGCCGCCGGAATGACCCGCGGGCGCAAATGACTCCTATACCCGACACCGGAACGGACGGGGATCGGAAACCCTGGAAACCCCAGCTCGAAAAACCCCAGCTCGAAACGCGCAGCTCGAAACCGAAGGGCTCGAAAACCGCACGGTTCGAGCGCGCCAGTCCGCAGCAGCCCAGTCCACAGGAGCCCAATCCACAGGAGCGTGGTCATCGTGTCCCGCGGCGCGGATTCCGCAGGGGCGCGGGAGGAATTACCGGCCCCGGCCGGTCCCGCGCCGATTCCCTTCTTCACCCAGGCCCGTACCTTCGACCGGCTGTGGCCGCAGATCAGCGCGCGGGTCGAGGAGGTCTTCGACAACGGCAAGTTCTCGCACGGCAGGCAGGTGGCCGAGCTGGAGCGCCGGCTGGCCGACTACACCGGCGCCCGCTTCGCCGTCGCCGTCAACAGCGGCACCGACGCGCTCGTGCTGCTGCTGCGCGCCGCCGGGCTCCAGCCCGGTGACGAGGTCGTGGTGCCCGCCTATTCGTTCGTGTCCACCGCCACCTCCGTGGTGCTGGCCGGGGGGCGCCCGGTGTTCGCCGACATCGACCCGGTGACCTACGCGCTCGATCCGTCCGAAGTGGACCGCGTTGCCGGTCCGCACACCCGATTCGTGCTGCCCGCGCACCTGTTCTGCCAGATGGCGCAGATGAGCGCGCTGTCCCGCGCCGCCGCGCGGCACGGCCTCACGGTGCTGGAGGACAGCGCCGAAGCGATCGGGATGCGCCAGGTCGGCGTGCACGCCGGACTGCACGGGCTCGGCGGAGTGCTGTCGTTCTTCCCCACCAAGACGCTGGGCGCGCTGGGCGACGCGGGGGCGGTGCTCACCGACGACGCCCGGGTGGCCGAGCTGGTGTCCGGGCTGCGCCACCACGGCCGGTTCGGCCGCACGGTGGACAACTTCCCCGGCATCTCCACCGAGACCGCGCTGGTCGGCACCAACAGCAAGATGGACGACATCCAGGCCGCGGTGCTGCTGGCGAAGCTGAACCGGCTGGACGACGACATCGCGCGCCGCGCCCGGCTGGCGGCGGCTTACCGGGAAAGGCTTTCCGGACTGCCGGGAATCGTCGCCCTGCCCCGGGTCGTCGACTCCGGACCGGGTTCCGGCGCGGTTTTCTACGTCTACCTGATCGAAGTGGAAGGCCGGGACGATTTGATCGCGCACCTGACCGAACGCGGAATCGGCACCGAAACCTACTACCCGGTTCCGCTGCACCTGCAGCCCTGTTTCCGCGAACTCGGCCACCGGCCCGGTGATTTTCCCCGCGCCGAAGCTGCGGCGGAACGCGCGCTCGCCCTTCCGCTCTACCCGGATCTGTCCATCCGGGAACTGGACCGGGTGTGCGCTGCGGTTAGCGAGTTCTGCACAGCGAGGAGCGCGCGATGAACCGGGATCTGCCGTTCTTCCCGCCCGATCTGTTCGAAGCGGACCGCAAGGTGCTGCTCGACCTGCTGCGCGAGATCGGGCGCGCGCCGGAGCAGAAGTTCATCCTCGGCGAGCACACCGCCGCGTTCGAGGAATTGCTGCGGGAATCGCTGGGTGCGTCCGATGTGGTCGCCTGCGGCAGCGGAACCGCCGCGCTCGGGCTGGTCCTGCGGGCGATGGACGTCGGCCCCGGCGACGAGGTGGTCGTGCCGGCGTTCGGCTGCGCGCCGCTGGCGTCCTCCGTGGTCTCGGTGGGAGCGATGCCGGTGTTCGCGGACGTCGACCCGCGGACCATGGTGGCCGACCCGGACGCCGTGGAGCCGCTGATCAACCACCGCACCAAGGCGATCATGCCCGCGCACATGTTCTCCGTGATGGCGGACATGCCCCGGTTCGCCGAGCTGGCCGACAAGTGGGGCGTGCGGCTGCTGGAGGATTCCGCGGTGGCGCAGGGCGCGGTGCTCGACGGCGTGCCCGCCGGACTCTGGGGCGACGCGGGAGTTTTCTCGTTCGTGCAGGTCAAATCGTTCGGGATGCCGGGTGAGGGCGGTGCGGTCGTCACCCGCGATGCCGAGCTGGGCAGGCGCGTGCGGCTGCTGCGCAACCACGGGCAGCGGGAGCGCTTCGTCTACGCGGAGATCGGCACCAACAGCCGGTTCGACGAGATCCAGGCGGCGTTCCAGCTGCACCGGCACGCCGGTTTCGCCGACCGCCTGCGCCGCCGCGCCGAGATCGCCGAGCACTACACCGAGCGGTTCGCCGCGCTGGCCGACCGGGGCGTCGTGGCACCGCCGCCCGGGCGCAACGGCCGCTGCTACTACGTGTACTGCCTGCAAGCCGACGACCGGGACGGGCTGCGCGAGCACTTGGCCGCGCGCGGCATCGGCTCGCACGTGTACTACCCGCTGCCGCTGCCGCGTCAGGTCGCGTTCGCTCCGTACGCCGCTGCGGAGCAGAGCTGGCCGAACGCCGAACGCGCCAGCGCCCGGATCCTGGCGCTGCCGATCCACCCGCACCTGTCCGACACCGACGTGGCCCGCGTCGCCGACGCGGTACGCGAGTTCGCCGCCCACCAGGAGATCGCCGAATCATGACGCTGCCCACCGTGTCCGCCGGAACGCGCGCCACCCGGCCGGAGAGCAAGGCGCGCAGCTACACCCGGCTGGGCAACCTGGACATCTACGACTACTACCTGAGCATCCTGGTGGCTGCTTCGGCCGTGCTGATGGCGCCCGCGGCGCCGGGGACGCTGCCGATGCTGCTGCTGTTCCTGCTCGGCGAGGTCGGCACGGTCGTCGCGCTGGTCGCGTTCGACGACGTGACCGGCTTCCGCGACGGCAGCGACCTGGTCAACTACGGGCCGGACGATCCGCTGCGCAAGAAGCTGCGCAAGCCGCTGGTCGCGGGCACGTTGACGGTGCCGGAGGCGTTGCGGTTCGGCTGGCTCACCGCCGTGGCCGGGGGTCTGCTGTGGACCGCTGCGATCGCGGTGTCCCCGCACACTCCGATGTGGACGGTCGCGATGATCGCGGTGACTTGGGTGTTCGCGCTGCAGTACTCCTACGGTCTCAAGCTCAGCTACCGCGGTTTCCAGGAGGCGTTCCTGGTGGCGCTGGGCGCGGTGCTGGTGCTGGCGCCGCACGCGCTGGCGACCGGCCGGTTCTCCGGGTTCCTCTGCGCGCAGGCCGTGCTGTTCGGCATGGGCGTGCTGATGTTCGGCGTGTACTCCAACACCAACGACGTCGATGGCGACCGGGGCGTGGGCCGGTGGACGGTGGCCGCGCTGACCTCGGTGCGCGGCAACGTGGCGTTCATCGGCGCGCTTTCGCTGGGCGAGTTCCTGATCGGCGCGGTCGCCTCGGCCACCGGAGCCGCGCCGGGGTGGTTCGTGCTGCTGATGCTGCCCGCCACGGCGCTGCGGGCTCGTCAGTTCCACCTGGGTTTCCGGCGCGGCGAGACGATGCGCGCCCGCAAGCTCGGATTCTCGGTGCACCGCACCAGCGTGGCGCTGCTGGTGCTGGCGAACCTGCTGGCTGGGTCGGTATGAGCACGGATCTGGACGTCGCGGTCGTCGGCGCGGGATTGGCCGGGCTGGCCGCGGCCACCGAGCTGCGCCGGGCCGGGCTCGCGGTCCGGGTCTTCGAATCGGAGCCGCAAGTCGGCGGTCGCACCACCTCGTTCCGGCAGGATGGGTACACGGTGGACACCGGCGCGGAGCAGATATCGCCGCACGGATACCGCGCGACGTGGCGGTTGCTGGACCGGATGGGCGTGCGGCTCGACGACGTCCCGGTCCTCGGCGGCCCGGTTGCGGTGTGGCGCGATGGGCTGGCGCGGCCGGGAGTCGCCGAACCGCGCGGCATGCTCACCGGTGCCGGTCTGACGCCGCGGGCTCGGCTGGATCTGGCCCGGTTCCAGCTGTGGGCGCGGCGGCGCCGCGCTTGGTTCGACACCGACCACCCGGAGCGTTCCCCGCTGCGCGGCACGACCGTCGCCGAGTTCGCCCACCGCTACCACCGGGACCTGCACGACTACCTGCTGCAACCGGTCGCGGGCACGTTCTTCGGCTGGAACACGGAGCGCTCCGCGGCGGCTGTCCTGATCGGACTCCTGCTCGCGGTCGGCGACGCGTCGAGCTGGCGAACGTACCGCGACGGCATGGACACCTTGGCGCGCCTGCTGGCGGCCGACCTGGACGTGGCGACCGGCTGCGCGGTGCACGAGGTCGTCGCGGAGCGCGCATCGGCCACCCTGCTGACCACATCGGACACCGTGACGGCGCGCTCGGTGCTGCTGTGCGTACCCGCGCCGGTGGCGGCGATGCTGCACGCGAACCCGCCGGAGGACGAGTCTGCCTACCTCTCGGCCTGCACGTTCCGGCCCGCGCTGAAGGTGAGCTGCCTGCTGGACCGGCCGCTGGCGCCCGCGGGCGCGCGTGCGTACGCGCTGCTGACTCCGGAGGTCGAGGAGGACGTGCTGTCCGCGATCCTCTTCGACCACCAGAAGCATCCGGGACGGGCACCGGCGGGCAAGGGCCTGCTGACGCTGATGCCCGCCGCCGACCTCACGCACTCCCTTGTGGACGCTCCCGACGACGTCGTCGTGGCGCGGCTGACGCACGCGGCCGCGCGCTACCTGCCCGAACTGCCCGCCGCGAACCGGCGCAACTTCGTGCACCGGTACCGGCACGGCCTGCCGGAGGCCGCTCCGGCGGCGCTGCACCGGCGGCCGCGGTTCATGGCACGCCCGCTCCGTTCCGTCGATTACGCCGGGGACTGGGTGATGCAACGTCCGGCGTCCGAAGGGGCGGTGCGCGCCGGTGCGCTCGCCGCCTCCCGCACCTTGAGCCGCCTGCGCGGCCGGCCGCAAACCGTTGCGCCGCAACGAGCCTGACCGCGATCCATCCCGCACTCCCGGAAAGGAACTGGCGTTGAAACCGCACGACATGGGTGTTCTCTTCGACGAGTGCGCGGACCGGCGCGACTCACCGCGGGTGCACCTGGACCGCCCGTTCGACATCGCACCGCAGGGCGGTACCTGCTACGAAGCCCCGGACCTGGCCGTCCTGGTGCGGCAGGCCGCGGGCTGGCTGGCGGCCGCCGGGGCGGGCCGCGGCGATCGGGTGGCGATCGTCAAGGAGAACCACTGGGACTACGACCTGCTGGCCTGCGCGGCGATCCGGCTGGGTGCCGTTCCCGCGCAGCTTTCCGCGCAGCTGCCGCCGGATTCGGTGGAGTTGTTGCTCAAACGGCTCGAACCGGCGGTGCTGGTGAGCACCTCCGCGGTGCTCGGGGCCGCCGGTGCGCAGGGCACGGACTTGGTCGCGTTCGCCCGCAGCACCGTCGTGCTGGACGGGGACGATCCGGGCGCGGCGGTTCCGGGAACGGCGAGCTTGTCCGAACTGCACGGCCAGGACGCCCCCGCGCCGCGCCGCCGCGACGGGGACGCACCGCTGGTCATCAACCACACCTCCGGGACGACCGGAGTACCGAAGCTGGTGGTGCATTCCACTCGCACGATCGTCGGTGAATTGGCGCGGTTCGAGGCCATGCCGCTGCCGAAGATCGGTGTGGGCCGGGACGACACGGTGCTCAACGCCAATTCCTTCGCCCACGGGCGCACGTTCTGCTGGACCGGGGTGGTGATGAGCATGGCGCCGCGCGAGCTCGTGGTGCTCGGCGACCAGGACCCGGACCGCGCGGACCCGCTGCTGCGCGCGCATCCGCCGACCATCGTCGAGGCGCTGCCCTCGACCTACGTCCGCTTCCGCCCGCTGACCGACCGATTGGACAACCCGTTCCGCAGGACACGGTTGTTCATCAGCACTTACGACGCGGTGCACCCGCCGACCATCCGCGCCTACCTCGGTGCGACCGCGCGACGTGGTCCGGTGTGGATGCAGGGGTGGGGGCAGACGGAGACGGGACCGTTGACGTTCCGGTTCCACACCCGCCGTTCGCTGCACGATTCCCCGGGCTGCGGCAAGACCCGGGACGTGGGCAGGCCGGTTCCGTTCAAGACGCGGCTGCGTGTTGTCGACCCGGACACCTTCGAGCCGGTGCGGCGCGGGCGGCCCGGCCTCGTGCTGGCGCGCACCGCAGCCCGCTGCCAGGACTACGCGGGGGAATCCGGGCGCTGGGCCGCGAAGCGGCACGGCGACTGGTGGAACACCGGCGACATCGGGATGCGCACCCGCACCGGGTCCGTGCTGCTGCTGGATCGGGAGGTCGACCGGGTTCCGGAGCTGAGCTGCCTGGAAACCGAAGACGTGCTGGAGGACCGGCTACCGGTCGCGCAGGAGTGCGTCGTGCTCGGCAGGCCCGACGCACCGCCGCTTCCCGTGGTGGTCACCGTGGACGGACGGCTTTCCGGCGCCGCGTGGCGGCGTGCGACCCGTGGCCTGCCGCCGATGCAGGAGCCGGTCGCGTTGACCTGGGACCGCGTTCCGCGCACCGGCACCGGCAAGGTGCGCAGGCTGGAACTGCTCGAACAGCTCACCGGCAGCACCGACACGGCCGGTTCGGGCAGGTGGACCTAGCGATGACGATCTCGGAGTCCTACGTCTTCGGCGAACAGCACCGCACCGAGCAGCATCGGCTGCTGGCGCGGGCGCACGACCCGATGACCTCGGACCGCCTCGCCTCGACCGGTGTCACCGACGGTTGGGACTGCCTGGACGTGGGCTGCGGCGGCGGCAGTATCGCGCTGTGGCTGGCCGAGCGCGTCGCTCCGACCGGGACGGTGCTGGCCACCGACATCCGCCCTGGCCCGCTCGAATCGCGCCCGGGGCTGCGCGTCGCGACCCATGACGTGGCCGTGGATCCGTTGCCGGAGGCCGGTTTCGATCTGATCGTGGCCCGCTTGGTGCTGCGCCACCTGCCGAAGCGGCAGCAGGTGCTGAACAAGCTGGTGCGCATGTTGAAACCGGGCGGCTGGTTGCAGGTCGACGAGTTCGACACCTCGTACGAGCCGCTGCTGCTGGCCCCGGACGAGCCCGCCGCGCGGCTGTACGAGAAGTTCCTCGCCGCCAAGGAATTCGTGATGCGTTCGTCCGGTGTGGACCCGAAGTGCGGGCGGCGGATCGCGGCGGCGATGCGGGAAGCCGGTTTGGTCGGCATCGACCCGCAGCCGTACGTCCAGGTCCGCCGACCGGGTTCCGCCGACCTGGAGCTGCTGGCGAACCACACCAGGCAGCTGCGCGACGGGCTGCTCGCGGCAGGAATGTCCGAGGACGAGCTCGACGAGTTGCGGGATCTGGTGCGTGCGCCGGACTTCCGGGCATCGTCCAGCGTGATGTACTCGGTGCACGGGCGGAAGGTGCACGCATGAGCGCGCCGCCGACGGCTCCCGACGTCGCGTCGGCCGTGGCGGCGGGACAGCTGGACGCACTCGGACTGTCCGATCCGGACGTGGAATGCGTGGTGGATTGGTCCGGCCCGGTTCAACTGCCGTTGCACGACGAAGCATCGGTGCAAGCCGCCTGCGGGATCATGCACGTGCATGGCCGTGCCGCGGGACGCCCGGTGCCGCTGGCGGTCGACTACGCCTCGACCGTGGCCGGAGTCCTTGCCGCACAAGGAGTTCTGGCCGCCGCGATCGCCCGGGCACGCGGCGCTCGGGTGAACTCGGTGCGCACTTCCGTCGCGCAAGCGGCGCTGCTGAGCGTGCAGCAATACCTGGCCGCCGCCACGGCAGACGACCCGCCCGAGGAGGTTCGGGCCGGTCTGCGCCCTCCGTTCACGACAGCGGACGGTGTGCGAATCGAGGTGGAGACGCTCAACGCCGAGGCCTGGCAGCGGTTCTGGCGCGCACTCGGCGCCGCGGACTCCGCGATCGCCCGAGGCTGGTGGCCGTTCCAGCAACGCTTCGCCACCGCCACCTGCGGCCTTCCCGCGGCACTGCACGATGCCGTGGGTGCCGCCACGCACGCCGAAATCCGCACGGCTGCCGGGAAAACGGGGATCAGCGTGCTCCCGGTCCGCGACGAACCCACCGGCCCGATGGATCTGCCTGCCTGCACGCTCACCCACCTGCCGGGATCGCAGCCTCATCGGTTGCCACCTCCCGGTGCCTTGCCGCTCGACGGGATCGTGGTGGTCGAGTCGACCCGCCGGGTGCAGGGACCGGCCGCCGGGCACGTGCTGCGGATGCTGGGCGCGGACGTGGTGCGCATCGAGCCACCGGGCGGCGATCCGATGCGCGGGGTTCCGCCGATGGTGCGCGATCGATCCGCCCGGTACTTGGCGTTGAACGCCGGAAAGCGCGTGGTCGAACTGGACCTGAAGACTCCGGGCGGATGCCGCGGGCTGCGCGAGCTCGTCGCGGAGGCGGACGTGTTCTTGCACAACTGGGCTCCCGGAAAAGCAGCGCAGCTCGGGCTCGACGCGCAAGACCTCGCGAGCAGCAGCCCCGGGCTCGTCTACGCGTGGGCCTCCGGATGGGGCTCGGCGATGGGCACGGATCCACCGCTCGGCACGGATTTCCTGGTGCAAGCCCACAGCGGCCTGGCCGCCGCGATCTCGAAACCGGCGGCGCCGTCGTTGATGACGCTGACCGACGTGCTGGGTGGCCTGGTGTGCGCGCAGGGAGTGCTGGCCGCACTGCTGCGGCGGCTGCGCACCGGCTCAGGGTCCAGAGTGGACACTTCGCTGCTGTCCGCGGCCGGAGTCGTGCCGCGGCACCGCACCGATCGTCGTCTGCATCGGACCCGAGATGGTTTCTCCGTGCTCCCCGAAGGATCCACCTCGGACTTCGCGGACCGGCGGGAGATGCCGACGGAAGCACTGGTTTCCCGCTGCGCCGATGCAGGTCCGCCCGTGGCGCCGGTGTGCACGGATCTCGCGGAACTCGCGGCCGATCCACGATTCCGCCACGCGCTCGGCCACGACGGCCACACCTACGTCCGCACCCCCTGGGAGTTCTCGTGACCTGGACATCGCGCAGCGGCACGGAGATCCGCGACCTCGTACCGCCCGAAGCACGCCGCCGGTGGGTCCGCGATGGCCACTGCCCCGGCCGCGACCTCTACACGCTGTTCCGCGCGCGGGTCGACGCACACCCGCGGCGCGAAGCGGTCATCGACGACGAGCGCACCCTCGACTACGCCGCGCTGGACCGGGAAGTGCGCCGCATCGCCTCGGCGCTGACGGCCGCGGGCGTGCGGGACCGCGACATCGTCGGCATCCGGCTGCCCAACGGCTGGCGCGCAGTGGTGACCGAACTCGCGGTCGCCGCGATCGGCGCGGTGGCGCTGCCCTACCCCGCGGGCCGCGGAATCCGCGACACCGCGGCACTGCTCGGGAAATCCCGCGCCGCAGCGGCCGTGTTCGGGTCCACTTCGGACGCCGACGGAACCACCTGCCTGCCGGACCTGCGGGTGCTGCGGACCTTCGGCGCGGGCGAGGACGGCCCGAGGTCGCTGGACACCGCACCCGCCGGTGCCTGGCAACCGCCCGCGATCGATTCCGAGGCACCGGTCCGGATCCTGGTCACCTCCGGGTCCGAAGCCGAACCGAAGATGATCGCGTACTCGCACGACGCGATGGCCGGTGGCCGCGCCAACTACGTCCGGGCGCTGCACGACGGCTCCGACCCGGTCCGCGCGTTGATGATGATGCCGCTGTCCTCCTCGTACGGTTCCTGCGCGACGCACGTGAGCATCGCAGCGCTCGGCTCGACGCTGGTGCTCATGGACCGCTTCGACCCGGTGACCGCGCTGCGGCTGGTGCGCGAGCACCGTCCGACGCACTTGTTCGGCGTACCGACCATGCTGCGCCGCCTGGCCGAGCACCCGCCGGGCCCGGACGAGGACAACACGTGCCTGCGCACCGTCGTTTCCAGCTCGGCGCCGCTTTCGGAAGTCACCGCCGACGCGTGCGCGCGACGCCTGCGAGCCCGCGTGATCAGCGTCTACGGCTCCTCGGACGGCATCAACTGCCACACCGCGCGCACCGGCCTCGACGGCAGCGCGGGCCTGCCCGATCCGGCGGTCGCGCAGCTGCGGATCATCGCCCCGGACGGTCGCCCGCTGCCGCCGGGCGAGCCGGGTGAGATCTGCGCGCGCGGGCCGATGACCCCGCTGAGCTACGTCGCCGCACCCGACCTCGACGCCCGCTACCGCACCCGCGACGGGTGGGTGCGCAGCGGCGACCGGGGCGTCCTCGACGGGCAGGGCAGGCTGCACGTGCTGGGCCGGCTCAAGCAGGTCGTGGTCCGCGGCGGCCACAACATCAGCCCGGCCGAGGTGGAGCTGGAGATCCGCGCGCACCCGGCGATCGTCGACGTCGCCTGCGTCGCCGTGCCGGACGACGACCTGGGTGAACGGTTGTGCGCGTGCGTGAGCCTCGCCGCAGGCTCGGCCGAACTGCAGCTGCCCGCGCTCACCGCGTTCCTGCAGGCCCGGGGGCTGGAGCGGCGGAAGCTGCCGGAAGCGTTGGTGGTGCTCCCGGAGTTGCCGCTGGCCCCCACCGGCAAGGTCTGCCGCCGCACGGTCACCGCGATCGCGGTGCACCGGGCGGTGCCGGTTCCGTGATTCGCCGCGCTCGCCTCGGAACCGCGGGCACGCCACTCGATCAGCCGGGATCGCGCGGAGATCGTTCGCCGCAACGGATATCCGAGGAGTCGTTCACTCCGACGCTCGCGCGGGTCAGTACTCGGCGCGCAGAGCGGTGGTGAGCCGGTCCTTGATCGACAGCGGCGCCCAGCTCGCCCGCACGGCGTTGAGCTGCAGCCGGACCAGGTCGGCGGGAGCGAGTTCGAGTTCGGCGTGCAGCGCCAGCAGGTTGTCGGTGAGGTAGGCGCCGAAGTACGCCGGATCGTCCGAGTTCACCGTCACCGCGAGCTCCGCGGCCAGCATCCGCCCGATCTCGTCGGCCTTCGTCCCGCCGCCGTTCACCCAGCTGTTCGACACCGGGCAGGTGGTGAACCCGGTGCCGCGCCGCTGCGCCTCGGCGACCAGTTCCGGGGATTCCAGCACGTTGCTGCCGTGGTCGATGCGGTCCACTCCGATCTCGTGCAGGCACTGCCGGATGTGCTCGACCGAGTCCTGCTGGTCGATGTCGCAGTGCGCGGTGAGCAGGTAGCCCTCCTGCCGCGCCCGCCGGAACACCTCGGCGAACTTGCGCGGCGGGTTCCCGCGCTCGTCGGAGTCCAGCCCCACGCCGACGATCCATTCCTTGTACGGCAACGATTCCAGCAGCGTCGCCATCGCGTAGCCGGGCTCGTGATCGCGCAGGAAGCACATCACCAGCTGCGCGTGCAGGTCGTGGCGGCGCGCGGCGTCGAGCTGCGCGCGGCGGATGCCGCGCAGCACGGTGCCGAACGGGATTCCGCGGGCGGTGTGCGCCTGCGGGTCGAAGAAGACCTCCGCGTACCGGACCCCTTCGCCCGCCGCGCGCCGCAGGTACGCGGCGGTCAGGTCGTAGAAGTCCGCCTCGGTGCGCAGCACGTCCATGCCCTCGTAGTAGCCGGTCAGGAACGAGGGCAGGTCGTGGAACCGGTAGCCGGCGCGCACCTGCTCGACGGTTTCGAACGGG
This sequence comes from Saccharopolyspora sp. SCSIO 74807, assembly GCF_037023755.1. Classification (NCBI taxonomy): domain Bacteria; kingdom Bacillati; phylum Actinomycetota; class Actinomycetes; order Pseudonocardiales; family Pseudonocardiaceae; genus Saccharopolyspora; species Saccharopolyspora sp. SCSIO 74807. Next base: position 6,562,881 of record NZ_CP146100.1, read on the forward strand.
AACGGGATGCCGTTGCGCTCGGCCAGCCGCAGCTTCAGCTCCGGTTCCAGGGTGCCTTCCAGGTGCACGTGCAGTTCGACTTTCGGCATCGTGCGGACGATTTCGCCGATCTCACGCACGCTGGGTCCTCCCTGCCGGGTGCGCCGTCACCTCCGAACGGTAATGGCTCGGTCACTCGCGGCCACTACGCCGATCAGCGGCTGCGCGAGGATCATTCAGCCCGGGCGGCGTGCTGCCTCCGGCGACGGCGCCTTATCAGGATGTGACAACGGCGGTTCCCTCCGCTGTCCCGCGGCGGCCATCATCTGGGTGTCGTGACCGGCCGAAACCGAGGAGCCCGCGTGATCTTCATCGTCGTCAAGTTCAGCATCCGCCCCGACCGCGCGGAGGAATGGCTCACGCTGGTCGACGAGTTCACGCAGGCCACCCGCGCCGAACCGGGCAACCTGTTCTTCGACTGGGCGCGCAGCGTGGACGACCCGAACACCTTCGTGCTCACCGAAGGTTTCGCCTCGCAGGAGGCGGGCTCGGAGCACGTCAATTCGGAGCACTTCAAGACCGCGATGTCCTGGATCCCGGACGTGATCACGAAGACCCCGGACATCATCAACACCGAGGTGCCGGGCGAGGGCTGGTCGAAGATGGGCGAGCTGGAGCCCCGCGGGTGAGCATCCGCCCCGCGAACCGCCGGGTCGGCTGAACGGCCTGCGCATGAGGAACCCGCCGGGTGCTCGACCCGGCGGGTTTTCCAACGGCCGGTCGGCCCGGCCGAAGCGGCGGTTTCCGGTGGCTCACGCCGTGGACAGCGTCTCCACCAGATCCCCGACCTCGTGGTGCGGCAGTGCCTTGGCCACGTCGGACAGCGTGACCATGCCGACCAGGCGCTGCTGGTCGATCACCGGAAGCCTGCGCACCTTGTAGTGCCGCATCGTGGCCAGCACGTCCTCGGCGGTGTCGTCGGCACCCACCGTGGCGGCTTCGGCCTGGTTCAGGTCGCCCGCGGGGAAAGCGCCCGCGTCGCGGCCCTGGCTCAGCACCTTGACCACCAGGTCGCGGTCGGTGACCACGCCCTTGATCTTGTCGTCCTTGCCGCAGATCGGCAGACCCCCGACCCCGAGATCGCCCATCATGCGCGCCGCGTCCGCGGCCGTCTGTTCCGTGTTCACGCACTTCGCGCCTGCGGTCATCATCTCGCGTGCCGTGGTCATGGTCGTGAACCTCCTGAGTCGCCACGTCGGCGTGCGGCCCCGGTCGGCCGAGGCCGCGATCTCCTCATCCCGGGTCTACCCGGGCACCGCGGCCGATACACCCGTGGGCTCGCAGCCGCGGACGCAGCTGGGCGCGGAGTTCACCGGCTGACCGCGGAAGCTCGGTGTGCCAGCCTTGAACGGCAAGCGATCTCCGCAGTCCCCCATCACCACGGCGCGGGTGCCGCGACGAGATCGACCGAAGACACCGAGGAGCGCGACGGCCGATGACCGAACGCCCGACGATCCTGCTGACCGGTGCCACCGACGGCCTCGGCCACGCGCTGGCGCAACGGCTCGCCGCCGAAGGCGCACGGCTGCTGCTGCACGGCCGCGACCCGGACAAACTCGCGTCCGTCGCAGAGCAGCTCCACCGCGAGCACGGCGAGCGCCCGCACACCGCGGTCGCCGACATGGCCGAGCTCGCGCAGGTCCGGGAACTGGCCCAGACGGTGCGCGGCGCGACCGACCGGCTCGACGTGCTGATCAGCAACGCCGGGATCGGCGCGAGCGGACCGGGCGGGCGCGAACGGACCACCAGCGTCGACGGCCACGAGCTGCGGTTCGCGGTGAACTACCTGGCCGGGTTCCTGCTGACGCTGGAACTGCTGCCGCTGCTGCGGGAAACCGGCCGCGCAGGCGGGCGACCGTCGCGAGTGGTCAACGTCGCCTCGGCCGGTCAGCAGGCGCTGGACTTCGACGACCTGATGCTGCGGCACGACTACCGCGGCGGCCGCGCCTACTGCCAGAGCAAGCTCGCGCAGATCATGTCCGGGTTCACCCTGGCCGAGCTGCTGCCCGCGGACGAGGTGGTGGTCAACAGCCTGCACCCGGCGACCTACATGCCGACCAAGATCGTGACCGCGGAGCGGATCGACAGCATCGAGGACGGCGTGCGGGCCACCCGCAGGCTCGCGGTGGACGGCGAACTCGCCGGGGTCACCGGCCGGTACTTCGACCGGACCAGCGAGTCGCGGGCGCACGAACAGGCTTACGACCCGCGGGCTCGCGCGGCGCTTTGGGAGCGGAGCCTGGAACTCACCGGGCATCCCGGCAGCTGAGCGCCGGTCCTCGAACTCGTTCTGCGCGGGTGGCCGGTTGGCCGCCGTCCCGTGCTCACGATTCCCAGGAGGCCGCGAGCAGGGCGAGTTCGGCGCGCCCGGCGAGCCCGAGCTTGCGGTAGATCCGGGTCAGGTGCTTTTCCACCGCCCGCGAGCTCACCGCCAGCTCGGTGGCGATGCGCTGGTTGCCGAACCCGGCGGCGACGAGCCGGGCGATGCGCAGTTCCGCGGGCGTCGGCTCGGCGTGCGTCCCGCCGTTGGCGGCGATGTGCACCGCGGAGCGCAGGCCGGGCACGCCGCAGGCCGCGGCGAGCAGCTCGCCTCGACCGGCTTCCTCGGCGGCTTCGGCGGGAGCTGTCGCGCGAAGCCGTTGCCCCAGCAGCAGGTGCGTTTTCGCCGATTCCAACGTGCACGGCGTGCCGCGCAGCACGTCGAGGGCGCGGCGGAAGAAGTCGATGCTCGCTTCGCCGTCGGTGACCGCGCCCCAAACCCGCAGGGCGCGGCCGATTCCGCTCGGCACGCCCCACTGCACCGCCAGGCGATGGTCCTCGGCGATCACCTCGACGGCCGCTTCCGAGCGGCCGAGCCGGTGTTGCAGCAGGCAAACCCAGCTGCGCCACGGCAGCAGGCAAGGGTTGCGCCAGCCCGCGCGATCCAGTTCCCGGCCGCATTCCAGCAGGTGCGCCAGCGCGGTTTCGATTTCGTCGCCGATCGCCGCGAGCGCACCGGCGCACAACGACCGCACCCACTCCGGGGATTTCCTGCTGCGATGCCGGGAGAGCACCGGTGCGGCGCGCACCAGGTCGCCGGTGTCCAACATGGACCAAACCAGCGTAACGAGGCAGTCCGCGACCACGGAGGTCAATTCCGGGTCGCAGCGGCGCAGGGTCCGCTCCGCGAGCGCGGCGGCTTCGCTGGGGCGGCCGGAGCGCATCAGCACGAAGCTCCACTGCGCATCGATGATGAGGGTGGCGGCCGAATCCGGCGCGAGCGCACGCACTGCACGCAGCCTGCGCTCGGCTTCGCCGAACTCGTCGGCCATCGCCAGCGCGTGCGCCGCCAGCGGAACCGCACCGAACGCGTCGTCCGCGGGCACCTTGCGCGCCCAAGCCTGCACGCTGTCCACATCGGTCCCGCCAAGTGCGGCCGCGTGCAGCAGGACCGCCGCCCGTTCCGGATCCGCGTCCTCCTGCGGAAGGTCGCGGAAAAGGCTGGCCGTGTCGCTCGTCCACCCGGCTTCGCGCAGCCGCGCGAACCGGTACCGAGCGTCCATCGCGTCGCGAACGTCGCTCGGCAGCTCGTCGTTTCCGCGCAGCCGCCCCAATTCGTCGACCACCGAAGGCGGCGCCGCGTCCAGCAGCGCCAGCGGAATCTCGTTGAGAGCCGCCGACCGCTGCCCGGCCGAGTCGAGACCGGGCACTGCCTGCGCGATGTGCCGCACGGCGGCGGCCGGGTCGCCGGAGCGCTCCGCCCGCGCCAGATCGGTCAGCAGGTCCGCACGATCGGGGCGGGCCAGCAATCCTCGTCGCAGACAGCGGATCGCGGCGGGCTCGTCCCCGCGCCGCAGCGCGGACCGCCCGGCCGCGCGCAACACCTCGACTTCCCATTCGTCGCGCACGACGTCGCAGGTGAGGTGTTCGGCCACCACTTCAGGCGGCTGGTCGTCGGCGTGCAGCGACCGCGCGGCCGCGCGGTGCGCGTCGGCGGCCTCCGCGGCGTCGGACTGCGATGCCACCGCCTCGGCGAACACCGGGTGCACGAAACGCGGGGCGTCCGCTGCGACCACGAGGCCCAGTTCGGCCAGTGCACCGGCCGCGCACTCGGCCGAATGCTGCCGGGCGGCGAGACCGGGCCCCAGCAGCGCGATGTCGCGGGCGGCTGCCCGCACCGGCTCGGGCTGCTCGCGCAACACCGCCAACGCGCGCTCGCCGACCGCCCGCGGGCGCAATGCGCGGAGCAACTCCACATCGGACTCGCACGGACGTCCGCCGGCTTCGCGAAGATCCTGCAGCAGTGCGTACAGCAGCAACGGTATTCCGGCGGAAATGTCCTGGCACACCCGCACGAATTCGTCATCGCCGCGCTCGCCGAACAGATCTTCCACGACCGCCGAGATCCCGTCCGCGGTCAACGGATCGAGCCGCCTGCACGTGGAACTCCCCAGCGATGCCGGCCCGTCCGCACCGTCCATTCGAGATGCGACCAGCAGAACCCGCGACGCTGCTGACTCCGCCAGCGATTCCAGCCACCGCAACGAATCCGCATCCGCGCGGTGGAGATCGTCGACGATTACCACGACCGGCCCGGTGGATCCGAGCAATTCCCGCCGCAGCGCGGCGAAATCGTCCAGGTCCGGGAAAAGCCGATGCAACAGCCCTGCCGGGACGGCAACGGAACCGGCCACCGCGCGCAACACCCGTGCGCCCTGCTCCCGCGCGATCCGGGCGATCTCGCCGCACAGCGCGGATCTGCCGATGCCTACCGGCCCGGAGAAGACCAGCGTCCCGCCGCTACCCCGCCGCGCCGCCGCGAGCGCCGTCGTCACGAGGTCGATCTCGGCGTCGCGCTCGCGCAGCACTGCCGTCCCGATGCGCAACCGCGATCACCACCCGAACCCGCACGATGACGATTTTCCTTGCACCGCAACGTATTTCACGGCGTGAATCGGGAGGTTCACCGATCAGCCCGCCCGGACCGCAACAACCGCTCCACCGTCTCGGCGTCCGGCGCCTCGCGGAGCCTCGCGGCGCGCGCCGGATCCATCAGCACCTTCGCCAGCGCCGCCAGCAGGTCCAGGTACCCGGCACCGCGCTCCTCGGCGGCTCCGTCCGACTGCCCGGAACCGGCCGCGATCGCCACGCACAACCGCACCAGCGCGCCGTCGCTCCAGCGCACGCCACCGGGGAATTGCAGCACCACCAGCGCAGTGCGGTGCACGTGCTCACCGGATCCCGCGGTGCCGTGCGGAATCGCCACTCCTTCGCCGATGTGCGTGGAGACCGACTTCTCCCGCTCGTGCATCGCGGCGACGTACGGTTCGTCGACCGCGCCCGCCTCCACCAGCGACCGGCCGCACTGCTGCACCGCCTCGAAGTGGTCGGCCGCGCACAACCCGAGCCGGACCGCGGCGGGCCGCGGCGGGTGGTGCTGCGCCGTCATCCGGAGCCGCCCAGGGGACCGCCGTCCCGCACCGCCTGCTCCACCCGGTCGAACACCGGGTCGCCGAGGAAGCTGCGAAAACCCATGATCACCGCCGAGCCGGTGTCCTCCCGGCGCGCCCGCTCCAGCATGGTCTCCTGGCACAGCACCAGATCCGCGTCGTCCGGGATGTGCGTGACCGAGGCCGCGGCCACCGACACGTCGTAGGGCTTGAGCCTGCCCGCGAGCTGGGCGGCGACCATGGCGCTGCTGCCCATCCCCGCGTCGCAGGCGACGATCACCTTGCGCACCTCGGCACCTTCGATCGTGCCCGTCCAGTGCTCCTCGGCAGCGCGCCGCGCGGACCCGGCCGGTTCCGCGACGCGGGAGGACTCCGGGTCCTGCCCGTCCGGTATCCGGGCGGGCCGCGACTTGCCGGTCAGCGCGAATCCGATCGCCCGCCACAGGCTCACGAGACCGCACCTCCTTCCGCGACCCCGGCCGCGGGCTCCCGGCGCAGTTTGAGCAGCAGCGCGGCGACCGCGAACGACACCACCGCGGAAGCCGCGATACCGGCGATCACGCCGGGGAAACCGCCCTTCGGCGTCACCGCCAGCACCGCCACGACGCTGCCCGGCGACGGCGTGGCGACGACGCCGGCACCGGTCACGCTGAACACGAACACCCCGGCGGCGGAACCGGCGACGGTGGCCAGCAGCAACCGCGGTGCTGCCAGCACGTACGGGAAGTAGATCTCGTGGATGCCGCCGAGGAACTGGATGACCATCGCGCCCGGCGCGCTGGAACGCATCGCTGGCGCCCCGAACAGCGCGACCGCCAGCAGCAGCCCCAAACCGGGCCCCGGGTTGGGTTCGACGAGGAACTCGATGGCCTTGCCGGTGCTCATCGACTCCGAGACGCCGAGCGGCCCGAGCACCCCGTGGTTGACGGCGTTGTTCAGGAACAGCACCTTGGCCGGCTCCACGAACACCGACACCAGCGGCAGCAGGTGCATCCCGATCAGCAGCCGCACCCCCTGGCCGAGGGTGACCGTGGCGCTTTCGATGACCGGGCCGATCGCCAGCATCCCCAGGATCGCCAGCACACCACCGATGATCCCGGCGGAGAAGTTGTCCACCAGCATCTTGAAGCCGGGCGCGACGTGCTTGCCGACCCGCTCGTCGAACTGCTTGAGCACCCAGCCCGCCAGCGGTCCGACGATCATCGCGCCGAGGAACATCGGGATGTCCGCGCCGGTGGCGATGCCCGCGGTGGCCACCGCGCCGACCACCGCGCCGCGCCTGCCGTGCACCTGGCTGCCGCCGGTGTAGCCGATCAGCAGCGGCAGCAGCAGCTTGATCATCGGCTCGTTGAGCTGCGCGAGGTAGGGGTTCGGCAGCCAGCCGGCCGGCGTGAACAGCGCGCTGCACAGTCCCCAGGCGATGAAGGCGCCGATGTTGGGCAGCACCATGCCCGCCAGCCGCCCGCCGAAGCGCTGCACCGCCGCGCGGGCTCTTCGGGCCGGTGCGCCCGGGTCTTGCGTGGCCGTACCCGACATGGTTGTCACTTCCCGTGCTCGCCGACGCCTGTGTCGATCACCGCCCGCGCCGGACTCGGGTGACCGCTGCCCGGTGGGACGCGGTGCGCGCCGGGTCCTGGCGCGGGTCGTGCGGCTGCGGCGCGGCGCCGCCGGGCGAGTTCGCCGGTCGTGGGCTCGCGGCAGCCTCGGGAAAGATAACCGGCCGGGTCTTCGGCTCCGGCGCCCACGTGCGCGCAAGGAGCGGGACGCGGCTCGCGCGGTGCGCAGCCGACGGGTGCCGCATCGGCAGCGCGGCCGGTGGCGGGGCCGCTGATCAGCGTCGATTCGCTGGTACCGCGCGGTGCTCGCCCGGCCGGGGGTGGCGCGGCGGTGGCGGTCGCGAGCACGTGCGCAGCCCTCCCGTGGTGGACGACGACCGGCCGGGTCGTCTCGGGTGAGCGATCTTGCACGGGGGCCGCGGCGTTGGCAAGCGAGCGGGCGACGCGGTCGGGCTCGGGATTTTCGCGGACGGACTGCGATTCTCGTTCGTTACTTCACGAACTCCGGCAGGACTCGCGGGGGCCATTGGCCGAGACCGAGGATGCCCAGCGAGTACCCCTTGGACACGAGCGCGGGACGGTTGCCGACCTTCAGCTTCCGCAGCAGCGTCGCCACGTGGTACTCCACGCCGCCGCGGCTGAGGTAGAGCTTCGTCGCCAGCTGCACGGTCGACTCGCCCGCGGCGACGCCCTCCAGGATTCGCGCGTCGAGTTCGCTGAGCATCTTGTCCGCGCCGCCGGTCACCGCCTGCCGCGGCGGTTCGTCCGGCCGCAGCAGCACCAGCACGGCCTCGGCGCGGCCGGACCTGCTGGGCACCGCGATGCCGGTCAGCTCACCGGCGAAGACGGTGTCCGACCCGGCGCTCGCCGCGTCCGGATCCGGGCGGGCACCCGAGTCCTTCGGCCGCAGCGCCGAGTTCCGCGCCCCGAGCACCGTCTCGTTCGCCGCCGGCTCCGCGCCCTTGCCGCCGACGGCCACCGTGCGCTCGATGAACCGCGGTCCGCGGCCTTCGACCAGCCGCGCGAACTGGTAGCGGAACCGGCCGCGCACGCCCGGGTGCAGGAAGTCCGGGAATTCGCGGCCGAGCACGTCGGCGGTGCCGCGGCCGAACTGCTTGGCGAAATGCCGGTTCGCCTCCAGCACGCGCATTCCCGGATCCAGGCTCGCCATGCACATCCCGGACTGCTCGAACAGCGAGCGGAACAATTTCCGGTAGCCGTCGGCGGACCCGTGTTCCACGTCGTCCGGCTCGTTTCTGGTTCGGATCGTGGCGGCGGCTGCCATGACGGATCATCCATTCCTTCTCCGGCATCACTGCGCGGTCCGCTGCTGCGAGCGATGGGACCACCAGTTTTTCCGTCGCGAAGGCTATGGAGCGAAAACCAACCAAGTCAACACTGGAGGCGGCTGGAGCTTAAGGCTGCGGTCGCCGTGCCCGCGGGTTCGGTGCGGTGCGGGCCGGTACGGTTCGGTGGGCGATGAACTGCGGTTTCACCGCGGGGAAGGGCGTGCGGGCGGGCTCGGCGGCGACTGCTCAGCGGGCGCGCGAACCCCACACGCCCGGATCGAAACAAACACAACCCGAATTCGCCGGAACGTCTCCGCGACGTACTGTGTCGTACGGTTCACGCACCGCGCACGGGCCGCTCCGCGGGAATTCTCCGGCGCACCGCCGCGGCGAGCCCGGCACGGCCGTCGACCCCCAATTTGCGGTAAACCGCGCTGAGCCGTTTCTCCACCGCCCGGCGGCTGATCCGGAGTTCGTCGGCGATGTCCTGATTGGTGTGCCCGAGCGCGGCCAATCCGGCCACCACTTCCTCGGCCCGGGTCAATTCCGCGGTGTTCGGCGCGGAATGCGGCTCGGGCCCGTCTTCGGCCGGTGCGGCGTTGCAGCGGGCGGCGAGCAGCCTGCCTTCGGCGATCAGCGCCTCGGACTCGGCAGGTGCCCGGTCCGCCAGCGCGGAACCCAGCGCGGTCAGCGCCTGCGCCAGCACCAGCTCGTCGGTGCCCGTGCGCAGCACCTGCACGGATTCGCGCAGCAGCCGGACGCCGCGAGAACCGCCGGTGACCGTCGCGAGCACCCGCAGCGCCAGGCCGAGCTGGGCGGGCGCGCCCCACTGCCGGGCCCGCTCGAGTTCCTGCTCGGCCAGCCCCGCGGCGGCGTGCCGCGCGCCGAGCCGGTGGTGCAGCAGCGCAGCGGTCGGGCGCCACGAGTACATCGCGGTGCCGTGCCAGCCGGATTGCTCCAGCCGCCTGCCGCAGTCGAGCACGTGCGCCAGCGCCGACTGCGGCTGCCCGTTCTGCAGCGCCATCGCGGACTGTAGGAGCCGCCTGGTCGCGAACAACCGCAGGTCGTGCGCAGCGCCGGGCAGCTGCAGCACCCGATCGGCCAGCTCGGGGTCGCGCAGTCGCCGAGCGACCGTGCCCAGCGCGCACACCGGCAGCACCATCGCCTCGTTGCGCGCCGGATCGGCCAGCTCGAACGCGGTGAGCGCGACGCTGCGGGCTGGTGCGAGCTGCCCGGAGCTCATCAGCAGCAGGCTCCGCTCGGCCGCCACTACCGCCTCGGTGCCGGTGGCGCCGCGTTGCCGCGCGTTCTCGCCCGCCAGCCCCAGCCACGACTCCAGTCCTTCCGGCGCGCCCGCCGCCAGCAGCAGCGGCGGCAGGTAGGCCAGCATCGAGTGCACCGCGGTCGAGGCGTTCGCCGGTTCCTGTTCCAGCAGTTCCCGCGCCATGCCTGCGACTTCGGCCGCCCGTGCCCGCCCGGACAGCGTCACCGCGGACAGCAGCACCACGCGCAATTCGCGTTCCGCGGCACTGCCCGCACCGGCACCGAGTTCGCCGAGCCGGGCGGCGGCGGCCGGATGCGTGGCGGCGTCTTCCAGCGCCGCGTACCGCGTCCGCGCCTCCAAGCGCAGCGCGAGCTGGCCATCGGCGTCGGAGGGCGGGCCGAGTTCCCCTTGGACCCGCTGCACCAGCTCCGCGACCTGCGGCAGCGCCCCGGCGGCGGTCAGCGGCAGCTGCGCGACCACTTCGGCCCGTTCGCGCACCCCGGGCAGCCTGGGAACGGCTTGGGTGATGTGCCGGACCGCGGAGCCGACGTCGAACGCCAGCTCCACCGACCCGAGCTCGGCCAGCAACCGCGCGCGATCCGCACCAGCGGGGTCCAGGTCCAGCAGGGCTCGGCGCAGGTAGCGAGCGGCCGTCTCCGGAACGCGCGGCCGCACCGCGGCCGCGGCCTCCCGCAGCCGCAGCACGCCCCGGTCCGGCAGCGCGGAGTTGACCAGCAGCAGCTGGTCCGCGACCGCCTCCGGTGGGCGGCCGTGGCCGTGCAGCAGCTCGGCGGCGCGCAGGTGCAGGTCGTCCTCGGCATCGGCCTGCTCGTCCACGACCGCGAGCACGTCGTCGGCGACTTCCGGACTGATCGCGGCGATGCGGTCCACCCGCACCTCGAACCACGGTTCCAGCGCGCGCAGCGCGTCGTCGTAGCGCACCGGGTCCAATTCGGACAGTTGTTGGACCAGCGCCGGATCCGCGTGCTCGCCCAGCGCGACCACCGAGCGGGCCACCAGCGCGGCCGGTGCGGTCAACTCCTTCGCCAACCGCCGCCTGCGATCGTCGCCTGCGAGCTCGTGCAGCCACGCCACCGGATCGGGCTCGGTGTGCACCGCGTGCGCCACCGCTTGGTCGAGCAGGCGCACCAGGTCGCGCGGATTGCCGCCGGTGAGCTCGTGGCAGCAGGCGGCGAACTCCGCATCGACGTCGAGCCGCGCGCGCACCAGCTCGCCGGTCGCCGCCGCCGACAGCGGACCGGGGCGCAACCGGTGCCCGGCTGCCGCGGTGAACTCGTGCATCAGCGCCGCGCGGTCGCGCTCGGGTTCCCGTCCGGCGCCGAGCACCGCCGCGATCAGCACTCGCATCCCGCGCAACCGCGCCACCAGGTGCACGAGGCAACGCAGCGACGCGTCGTCGGCGAAGTGCAGATCGTCCACCACCAGCACGACCGGCCGGACGGCGCTGGTGCGCACCAGCAGTGCGTGCAGCGAATGCAGCACCGAGATCGGGACGGTGCCCGCCTGCGAGTCCGCGTCCTCGCCGGCGGGCGGCAGCGCGTCGCGCGGGGTGTCCGCTGTGGATGAAGCAACCGGAACGTCCGGAGCGTCGCCCGTCGCGGAGTCGCCAGCAGTGTCTATTGTGGATGGTCGAGTTGCCGCTTCGACGCGGGCGGCCTCCGAGAGCCCGCGCAGCAGGCGGCGCGCGAGCCCGAACCGGAAGGTCCGCTCGCTCGCGGCACCGCTCGCGCTCAGCACCAGCGCACCGCTGTCGTCCGCCAAGCCGCGCAACCGCTCCAGCAGCGCCGACCGGCCGCTTCCGGGCGTCCCCTCGATGTGCACCAGCGCACCGGATCCCGCCAGGACCGAGTCCACCGCCCGGCTCGACGCGGCCAGTTCGGCCTCGCGCTCGACCAGCATCCGATCAGCTCCGCCCGTCCAGTTCGGCGGGCAGCTGGGCACGCCGCTGCACGCCGAGCTTGCGGTAGACCTTGGTGAGCCGCAGCTCGACCGCCCGCACGGTGACGCCCAATTCCGCCGCGATGTCGCCATTGGACAGTCCCCGCACCGCGAGGGCGGCGGTCCGGCGTTCCGCCGTCGTCAACGCGGTCGGCGTGGCGGTTTCCGGAACCCGGCTCGGCCCGCTCGTCGTTGCGGCCGGGGCGTGCTCGTGCGGCAGAAGACCCGGCACAGTCCAGTTTTCGGCGATTTCCCGTTCCTCGACGCCGAGCGCCGCGGCCGCACCGGTGCGTCCGAGCACGCCTTGGGCCGCCGCTGCCGACCGCCGCCACGGCAGCACCGCCGGGTTCAGCCTGCTCTTGGCGCGCATGATCCGGCCGCACTCCTGGAAATACCCCAACGCGGTCGCAGCGTCCCCGGCTGCCAGCCGCAATTCGCCGCGAGCGTGCAGCAGGTAGCTGAACGCCATGCCGCGCTCCGCGCCCAACGGCAGCTCCACCGCAGCGGCCCGCTCCGCCGCGTCGAAGTTGCCGCGCCGCAGCGCCAGGGTGATCTCCGCGGCGACCTGGTGCGGCTGGCTCATCGGATGCCGGGCGTGCAGCGGAAGTTCCTCGGCGGCCGCGGCAAGATCGGCCTGCGCGTCGGTCCAGCGTTCGTCCGCTGTGGCCACGATCGCGCGCTGCACCAGTGCGTTCGCGGCGGCCGCGAGGCAACCTTCGCGGCGCGCGTCGGAGAGCACATCGGTCAGCCCCGCGGCCGCTTCGGCCAGGTCCGCGCGGCAGGCGAGCGCACGCGCTGCCGCGATCCGCGGCGTCAACGGCGACCTCCGGTCAGCCAGCGCCGCCCGCGCCAGCGTCCGCACCAGATCCGGATGTCTCCCGGCGCAGGCCAGCCGCCAGGCCAGCACCCCGGCTTGGGCCGCGTCGCCGGGTTCCTCCGGCAGCGCGGGCACTTCCGGCGCGGCCGATGCCGGTTCAGGGCCGCACCCGTCCGCTGCCAGCAACGCCAGAGCCTGCAGCGCGGGCTCGGATATCCGCCCGCACACCCGGGAAAGTTCCCGCCACGCGAGCTCCGCGTCGCCACGAGCCAGCAGCAGGTCCGCGGCGCGCACCAGCACCGCCGGGTCCGCGGTTTCCGGTGCATCCGCCAGCACCTGCCGCAACCCGCCGTCACCTGCCGCGGGATCGTGCACGACCTGGGAAGCGGCGAGCACCGTCCGCAACTGCGCCCGGTACGAGTCCGCGACCGGCTCGCGCAACGCGCGGCGCAGCAACACCGCGGCCCGCTCGTCGCGACCCGCCATCCGGTGCCGCGCGGCCGACTGCACCAGCGTGTCGACCACCCACCGGCTGTGCAGCGGCGGAGCGTGCACCAGCAGTTCGGCGAGCACGTCCGGTTCGACCGCGGCGGCCCGGTTGCCGATCTCGGCGGCCCGCGCGTGCAGCTGCTCGCGCCGCGCCGGGTCCATCTCGGCGAGCACGGCCGAAGCCGTGGCAGCGCCCGGTTCGAGCAGTCCGTGCCCGGCCAACGCATCGCCGGCCGCGGCCGCGGCGCCGGGCTGCATCCCGGCGATCGCGCCGACCAGCTCGAAGTCGAACCGGCCCGCGCACACGGCGATCGCCTGCAACAGCCGGGCCTGCTCGGCGGGCAGGCCGCGCACGGTCCGCTCGGCCAGCTCGCCTTCCGCCTCGGCGGCCAGTTGCCGGAACCGCGCCAGGTTCCGCGGGTGCGGGCTCAGCCCCTCCGCGCGGTATTCGCGCAACGCCGCGCTGAGCACCGCCGGGTTGCCCGCGGTGCTTTCCGCAGCGGCCACGGCGAACTCGCGCGGCCCGCGTTCCGGCAACATCCCCTCGACCTCCTCGGCGGACAGCGGTCCGAGGTGGATTTCCCGCACCGGCACCGGAATCGCGCCGTCGAACCGGTCGGGCACCTCGGCGAAACCACCGCGCACCGCGCGCACCATCAGGACCGCGGATCCGTCGGAGTGCTGGGCCACTTCCCGCCACCAACGCCGCGACCACGGGTCGGTCCACTGGTCGTCGTCGACCGCCACCAGCAGCGGTTCCTCCCGCGCCAGCGCCAGGAAACGCCCGCACATCTTGGGTTCGCAGGTTTCGCCCGCGCCCATCCAGCTGATCCGCGCGAGCTGCTCCGGCGGCAGCAGCACGCCCGCGAGCTGCGCGACGGTGCTGTAGGGCAACTCGGTCTCGATCGGCGAGCTGCGGGCCACGGCGGTCCGCACCCCCGCCGCGCGCGCCTGCTCGACGACGGCGGTCAGCAGTGCGCTGCGCCCGGCGCCGGGCGGGCCGGTCACCGTCACCAGCGCGGAACGACCGGCGCGCAGTTCGCCGACCAAGTGGGCGAGCACGCCGAGTTCCGCATCCCGCCCTGCGAGACCGCACCCGGAGAATCGCTGGACCTCGTTCGCCATCAGCGGCCCCTGCGCCGACCGGAGAACCGCATCATCAGCGAGCGAATATGAAAATCACTCAGGAATAACCCGGCGGAGTCAGCACCGCGCATTCCCTCACGAAACGTGCTCAACGGCGCTTACTCACCCGCATTACCGGATAGCGGCCGGGGAGAGTCCGCATTCGCCGGAAGCCGCTCGGCCACCGAAACCTCCCATGGCTCGCAATGCCGAATGCGCCGGAACGCCGAATGGCCCGAAACGCCGAACGAGCCGGAACATTGGCGGGGCAGCACATCGTTTCAACAACTCACCGGCCGGGCAGCGCACCGGCTGCCGCAGCCGAGCGGATCATACCATCGCCATCGCCCGATTCCGGCGGCGTGGCAACGGATTCCTGGATCGTGGACGACCACCCGGAATGATCAGTCAAGCTGATACCGCGGTCGGCGAATTCTTCCGGACTCCGGCGAAAAACCCGCTCAACCCGCCTGCTCCACGAGCGCCGCAGGCAATGCCGCCCGCCCGCGCACCCCGAGCTTGCGATAAGCGCTGGTCAAATGCAGTTCCACGGTGCGCACGGTGAGGAACAGCGACTCCGCGATCTCCCGGTTCGTCGCCCCTTCCGCGGCCCGGTCGGCGACCCGGCGCTCGCTGCCGCTGAGCGCGTCCGCGGGCGAGCCGGTGCCGCGGCGCAACCGCCCGCCCGCGGCCAGCAACGCGGCCGAGGACAGCGCCACCTGCCTGCGGTCCCGCCGCAGCACCGACATGTCCAGCGAAGATCGCAGGTGCCCGCGCGCTCCTTCCGCATCACCTTCCGCCAGCAGCCGCCGCCCCAGCAGGTATTCGGCTTCAGCGTGCGCCAGCTTGCCGGGCGAGCCGGCCAGCGTCCGCACCGCCGAGGACAGCAACCGCAGCCCTTCCTCCCCGGGCGTGACGACACCGCGCGCGGTCAACGCCATGCCCCGCGCACGCACCGTGCCCCACCGCGCCGCCAACTCCGCGCCGTGCTCGGCGATCCGCTGACCTTCTTCGTGGCGCCCGAGCGCGGCGAGGATCCGCGCCGCGTCGTACCACCACGCCGCGAACACCGGGTTCGTGATGCCCGCTTCGCTCAGGCTTTCCCCGCAGTGCAGCAGGATTTCCAGCGCACCGGCCGTGTCGCCGAGCGCTTCCCGCGCCCACGCCCGGGCCATCAGGTACGGGTGGTACTCGAAGGTGAACTCCCCGAAGCGGGCGCGGTCGATCCCGCGCAGCAGTTCGTCGGCCCGCGCCGCCTCGCCCTGCCGGATCAGCGCCATCGCCAGCGAGGTCTGCGGCATCGTCATCGCCCCGACCCAGGACTCCTGGACCAGCACGTCGTAGCAGGACTGCCCGTCGGCGAGCGCTTCGGCGAGGTCGCCGGTCCAGTGCCGCACGATCGCGCGGGTGCTGGTGGCCAGGCAGTAGGTCCACGCCTGCCCGGTGGCCTGCGCGTGCTCGATGAGCAGCCCCAGCGCGGCGAGCGCTGACTCGTTGTCGTCGGCCATGTACAGCGACAGCGCCGAGCCCATCAGCGCCCAGCCGCCGCTTTCCACGTCGCTGATCCGCAGCACCCGGCGGGCCTGCTCGGCGGGTTCCTCGGCGTGCCGGAAGGTGCGCAGCGTCCCCAGCGAGGACAGCAACGCCAGCAGCTGCCGCTCCTCGGCGGTGACCCCGGCGGGATCGGGCCTGCCGCGGAACCGCTCACCCGCGCTGCGCACCGTGGACTTCTCGTCCATCCCGGACAGCAGCACCACCGCCTCGATCGCGGTGCGCAACGCCAGATCGGCGCCCGCGGGCTCCGGCCCGACCAGCGCGTCGAGCTCGTCGAGCACCCCGGAGGTCAGTTCGTAGGCGCGCACCGAGTTCTGCGCGGTCAGCGAGATCAGCGCGTACTGCGCCGCGACCGGCACCCGGCTGCGCGGCTCGTCGAGCAGTTCCAGCGCGCGTTCCAGCTGGCGCAGCGCGGTCTCCGGTTCGAGCTGGCCGAGCATCCGCGCGCACTGCACCAGCACCGCGACGTCGTCGCCGTCGAACTCGAGGACCCGCCGCAGGTAGCGGGCCGCCATTCCCGGCGCGCCGCGGTGTTCCGCGCAACCGGCGGCTTCCCGCAGCACATCGGTCATCCACGGCCGCGGCGCCGCGGGCAGCAGCAACAGCGGCACCGCCACCTCTTCGGCCGGGCGGCCCACGTCGTTGAGCAGCGTCGCCGCGCGTTCCCGCAGCCGCCGCAGCACCTCGTCCGGACTGTCGCGCAGCACCGCCTGGCGGACCGAGTCGTGCACGAACTCCGCGCAGCCGTCGGCCGCTTCGGTGACCAGGTCGCGGCGGCCGAGTTCGCGCACCGCCGCGGAAACCGTGCGCTGGTGGGTCCGCGCCAGCGCCGCGATCAGTTCGGGCTGCTCGCCCGGCAGCACCGCGATCGCGCGCGCCACCGCGAGGACCCGCGCGGGCAGTCCCTCCACAAGGGACGGCGCGACCACGGTCCGCCCGAGCTCTTCGAGCACCACCGGGTCCCAGCCTTCGCCGGGATGCTCGCGCAACCGCGCCGCGACCATGCCGAGCAGGAACGGGTTTCCGCCGGTCAGCTGCGCGCAACGGGCCGCGAAGTGCTCGTCCGGCGCGCTGCCCGCCGAGGCGGCGAGCAGCTCACCCGTGGCTCGCGCACCGAGCGCGGGCAGGTCCACGGTGCGGCACAGCGGCATCTCGGCGATCTCCCCGAGCATTTCCGGGCCCGCGCCGCCGTCGCCGGTGCGCTGGGTCAGCAGCACCAGCAGCGGCAGGTCCTCCGCGCGCCGCAGCAGGAAAGCCAGCCACCGCAACGAATTCTCGTCGCACCACTGCACGTCGTCCACGGCCAGCACCAGCAACCCGTCGGCGGTGAGTCCTGCGACGAGCCAGTGCAGCCCGTGCAGCACGGCGTAGGTGCTGCTCGGCGCGGGGGCGAGGCCGTCCGGCTGCAGCGCGGGCAGCGCGAGCCGGGCGCTGCCCCGCAACGCATCCGGCCGGGGCGCATCGGGCTGCGTTGCCTCGAGCCGGGGTGCATCGGTCTGCAGTGCTTCGGGCCGCGATGCATCAGTCCGAAGTGCGTCGGCGCCGGGTGCATCAGCCCGGGATGCATCGGCCCGGGATGCATCGGCCCGGGATGCATCGGCGGAGTCTTCGGCCGCGGTGCCGAATCCCAACGGCTGGAACAAATCGCGCACCGCGCCGTAAGCTCCCGACCCCGCATCCGGGCAGCGGGCGCGCAACGTGCGCGCGGCGACCGGCGCCAGCCGTCCGAGCGCGGCGTGCAGCAGCCCGGTCTTGCCGATGCCCGCGGGCCCGCGCAGCAGAACCGCCCGGCCGGAACCGCTCCCGGCTTGCTCCGCGATCCCGGTCAGCAGCTCCAGCTCGTCGTCCCGGCCGAACAATTCGGCAGGCCCGGCCCGGTCCGCACGGGCTGGTCCCGGGATGTTCCGGTGCCGTTGCTCGGCGTACATCGCACTGCTCCTGATCTCGGTGCGGCGGGAGGTTACCGGCGGTACACAGCGCGGCACAACGACGACCGGACCGCGGCACCGGGAAGGCATGAATTTCCCCGGTATATTCCGAGATTCTTGCTGAATCCTTTCCGGTGATCTTTTCACGGTCCGCACACGTCCGATCACTTTCCGTATAGCATCGCCCGGTGCCCGGAGAGGAGATCCCGCCGGAATTCTGGCGTTGCCCGCAGGTCCGCGACGCCTTGGCGGCCCACGACATCGGCTCGGTCTACCGCGCGCTGCGCACGCACGGCGTGCCGCAGATCCGCATCGCGGCGCTGACCGGGCAAGCCCAGAGCGAAGTCAGCGAAGTGCTCAGCGGCCGCGCGGTGCGCAGCTACGACCTGTTGTCCCGCATCGCCGAGGGACTCGGCGTGCCGCGCGGCTGGATGGGCCTCGCCTACGCCGGAGGTGACGAGCAGGCACCCGACGCGGAAGAAGAGGAGGAGCAGGTGAAACGACGGAGTTTCCTGTCCTACGCGGGCTCCGTGGTGGTCGGTGGGCAAACCGACGCCGGCCCGCCGGGCGTGCGCGACCTCACCGCGCACAGCGCTGCGCCGACCAGGGTGGGCGCTTCGGACCTCGCCGCGATGCAGCGGATGATCACCGAGCTGCGCACGCTGGATCAGCGCTACGGCGGCGTCGGCCAGTACGGCACGATCGCCGCGTCGGCCCGGCAGGCCGAGGCGATGCGCGAGGCGTGCATGTCCGAGCAGGTACGCGCGGACCTGATGGCCATGCTGTGCAACCTGCACGCCACCGCGGGCTGGATCGCGGCGGAGAACGGGTTGTTGCAAGCCGCGCACGGGCACTACGGGCGCGCGCTGTCGTTCGGCCGGGAAGGCACGGATCCGCTGGCGATCTCCCGCGCCCTCTACGCCGCCGGGCGCACCGAGCTGCACTTCGGCGATGCCGAGTCGGCGTTGAAGCTGTTCCAGCTCGGTTCGCTGCGCACCGACTCGTCACCGCTGGTGAGTTCGGTGCTGCAGCTCAACTGCGCGTGGGCGGCCGCGTTCGGGCAGCGCAAGAACACCGTGCAGCGCGCACTGGAGCAGGGCCGCAGCCAGCACGCGGCCGCGTCGATCGACGACGACTACCCGCTGCTGCGGTGGTTCCGCGAAGCCGACCTGCTGGGCATGACCGGGTCGGTGCAGCTGGCGATGGGTGATCACGAAGGCGCCGCGGGGAACCTCTCGCGCGCGGTGGCCGCCCGCGCTCCGGGCGAGGTGCGTTCCACCGTGTTCGAGCTGGCGAGCCTCGGGGAGGCCAAGTTCGCGCTCGGCGACCACGCCGCCGGTTTCCGGCACGGCCGCCGCGCGGTGCTGCTGGCCTCCCGGGTGCGCAGCGCGCGCCTGCGCGGCCGGCTTGCCGGGTTGCGCGCGTGGTCGGCGCAGCTGGCGGACCGGCAGCACGCGGCCCGCGATGACGCCGCGGAGCTACTCACCCGCATCGACCGGCTCGCCGGCGTGCAGGGCTAGCGCCTCCTCCGGCGTGATTTCGCCGGCGATCACCCGGCGTGCCAACGCGTAGCTGACCGGTCGCGCGGTTCCTGCTCGCTCGGTCAGCAGCCACACGACGCAATCCAGCATCGCCCGGAAGTAGCCTTTCGCCCGGTCCCGCCCGCCCGGCGCGGTGCCCAGCGCCGCCCCGCCGCGGGCGCGCTGCGCGAGTGCGGCGCGCGCACCGGCGACGGTTTCCTGCAGCGCGTCCACCGGCTCACCCGGTGGCGGTGATCCGGTCCGCAGGCGGCGGCACGATGCCCGGGTGCGCGCCGAGGTATCCCAGCAGCGCGTCCAGATCGACCGGGCCACCGGTCACGTCGGTGCCCTCGGTGAAGCCGCTGAAGCCGTCGCCGCCGCCCGCCAGGAAGTTGTTCACCGCGACGCGGTAGGTCGCGCCCGGATCAACGGGTTCGCCCGCGATGGCCAGATCGGACACCTTGGACCCGGCGGGCGCGGATTCCGAGTAGGCGTAGTGCAAAGTGGACGAAATCTGCAGCATCGTCGCGCCGTCGCCCTGCCACTGCTGCTCCAGCACGTTCTTCAACTGCGCGCCGGTGAGCGTCATGGTCTGCATGGTGTTGCCGAACGGCTGCACGGCGAACGCTTCGCCGTAGGTGATCACGCCGTCACCTTCGCCGTTCGCCGACGACCGGTGCGGCAGGTCGGCGCGGATTCCGCCGGGGTTGGTCAGCGCCACCTGCGCGCCGGTCCCCTTGGTGGCTTCCATCTGGGCGTCGGCGATGAGGTCGCCGAGCGTGGTTTCCCCGGACGGCGCGGGATCGCGGCTCAAGTCGCCGGTGGCGGTGCCCACTTCGCGGTTCGCGATCGGGGCGGCTTTGGTCTTGGCTTCGTCGACCAGCGCGGCGGTTTCCGGGTCGGGTGCGATGTCGCGGCTGACGATTTCGTTGCGCGCCTTGGTCTTGTCCCGCACGACGTCGCCGGTTCGGTGGTTGATGCTCAGGTCCATCGTGGACAGCAGACGCCCGTAGGAAGCGCCTTGCACGACCGGGCGCGGATCGCCGGCCGGGTCGTCGACGGTGCAGTTGTACTGCTGGTGGCTGTGCGCGGTGAACAGCGCGTCGACCTTCGGCGAGGCGGCCGCCGCGACGCGAGTGGCCGGTCCTTCCGGGGCCACCGCACAGGAATCCGGCCCGCCGCCTGCGGCTTCGTCGCCCTGGTGCATCAGCACGACCTGCGCTTTGACCCCGAGTCGGTCGAGCGCTTCGGCGGTGCGGTCGATGGCGGCGACCTCGTCGCCGAACTCCAGGCCCGCCACCGCGTCCGGGCTCACCGACTGCGGCAGGTCGTGCAGCGTCACGCCGATGATCCCGATGGGCACACCGCCGGAGCGCTGCACGCTGAACGGCAGCAGCGCGGGCCTACCGTCCGCAAAGGACACATTCGCACCCAGGGTCGGGAAATCGGCACCGTCGAAGGAATCCCGGAACGCGCAGCCGTCCTCGGGGTGGCACCCGCCGCGCTGCATCCGCTGCAGCTCGGGGTAGCCCTCGTCGAATTCGTGGTTGCCGACGACTTGGGCGCGCACGTCCTGCGAGTTGAGGAATTCGACGGTCGGTTCGTCGTGGAACAGCGCGGATTCCACCGGCGATGCGCCCACGCTGTCCCCGGCCGAGAGCACCAGCGAGTTCGGCACCTCCGCGCGCAGCCGGTCGATGTGCGCGGCGAGGTAGGCGGCACCGCCCGCCGGGACGCTCGTCCCGTCCGCCAGCTCGACCTCGCCGGATGATCCGGACGGCGCCGCGAGGTTGCCGTGCAGGTCGTTGAACGTGATCAACCGCACCTCGGTGTCGGCGGGCGCTGCCTGCGCGGGCAGCGCCGTTCCGAAGGTGACCAAGCACGCGGCGACCGCGACGGCGGCGCTGCGCACGCGACATGCGCGCATCCGATTGTCCTCCCACCCACCAGTGATCCACCGGACATTCTGCCGCCACCCCTCCCCCGAATCCACCCTCTCTTTTCGGAGTGAACGGCCTGTTCGTCCCACTAGATTGGTCGAGCGGTCCGTTCACTCCTCGCGAACCCGGCAGTTGCCGCGCGCCCGACACGCCCGCACATCCCCATTCCGAGCAGCTTCGATCCGGGTGAACGACCTGTTGGTCCGGCTAGATTGGTCGAGCGGTCCGTTCACTCGGAGATGTGCGGCGGATGGCCTGGCGTGTCCGGCAGGGTGCGGGCACCGCCAGGAGCAGGGTGCGGTGACCGCCGGGGCGGGCGGCCGGTCATCGGCGGCGGGCGGCGACACGCGGAGTCTTGGGGTGCGGGAGAGGACTCGGCCCAACATGTAGTGTGGCCGCGCTGATGGTCACCGGGGTGCCCGGTGGGACAACAGGGAACCCGGTGCGAATCCGGGACTGCCCCGCAGCGGTGAACGGGAACGACCGCCGTCACCACCTCCCCGGGTGGTGCAGCACTGGACGCCCGAGGCGTCCGGGAAGCGACGGCCAGTAGGTCCGGCGCGACGACGCCGGCTGCTCGTGAGTCCGAAGACCTGCCATCGGTGCGCGCACGAGGGGTGCGCGCTGTCCGGGACCTCGCGGGCGGGTCGCGCGGACGTGCGGTGCTGCGCGCCGCTGTCCCCGCGCGCTCGTCGACGGCCCCGGGCTGGTGTCCGAGCTTGCGAGGAGACAGCCAGTGACCCGATCACCCATCGCCCCAGCATCCACACAGCACGCAGCATCCGCGCAGGCGGCAGCACCCGCGCAGGCCCCGGAACGGACCGCCGCCGCGCCGCCCGACCTCGAAGTGACCGGCCCGGACGGCACCCGGCACCGGCTGGACTGGTCCCGGGTCAGCACCGTCGTGGAGCAAGCCTGCACGGGATTGTCCGATGTGGACTCCGCACGAGTGCTGCGCGAGGTCCGCCGCACGCTCTACGACGGGATGCGCGCGGCCGAACTGGCCGAGTCGCTCACCATGTCCGCCCGCACTCTGGTCGAGAGCGAACCGAACTATTCCCTGGTCACCGCACGCCTGCTGCTGGACGAGCTGCGCCGCGAGGCGCTCAGCGCGCTGCACGGCGCGCCCCGGCAGGCCGACCAGGTCCAGATGCGCGAGCACTACCCGTCCTACTTCGCCGCGTACGTCGGCCGCGGTGTCGAGCTGGGGCAGCTGGACCCCGAGCTGGCGCGCTTCGACCTGGACCGGCTCGGCGCGGCGCTGGACGCCGACCGGGACACCACGTTCGGTTTCCTGGGCCTGCGCACGCTTTACGACCGTTACCTGCTGCACGACGGCGGCGTCCGCTTCGAGCTGCCGCAGGCGTTCTTCATGCGCGTCGCGATGGGTCTGGCGCTGCAGGAAGACGATCGCGAGGCGCGCGCCATCGAGTTCTACGACCTGCTGTCGTCGTTCGACTTCATGTGCTCCACGCCGACGCTGTTCAACGCGGGAACCACCCGCCCGCAGCTGTCCTCCTGCTTCCTGACCACTGTGGACGATGACCTGCCGGGGATCTTCCACTCCGTGAGCAACAACGCGCTGCTGTCGAAGTACGCGGGCGGGCTGGGCAACGACTGGACCCCGGTGCGCGGAACCGGCGCGCACATCAGGGGGACCAACGGCAGCTCGCAGGGCGTCGTGCCGTTCCTGAAGATCGCCAACGACACGGCGGTAGCGGTCAACCAGGGCGGCAAGCGCAAGGGCGCCGTCTGCGCCTACCTGGAGACCTGGCACATCGACATCGAGGAATTCCTCGACCTGCGCAAGAACACCGGCGACGACCGCCGCCGCACGCACGACATGAACACCGCCAACTGGGTGCCGGACGAGTTCATGCGCCGCGTGCACGCCGACGGCACCTGGACGTTGTTCTCCCCGGACGAGGTCCCGGACCTGCACGACCTCTACGGCGCGGAGTTCGCGCAGCGCTACCGCCACTACGAGGCCGCCGCCGAGCGCGGCGAGCTGAAGGTCTTCCGGCAGGTCGGAGCCGTGGACCTGTGGCGGCGGATGCTGACGATGCTGTTCGAGACCGGGCACCCGTGGATCACCTTCAAGGACCCGTGCAACCTGCGCTCCCCGCAGCGGCACGCCGGCGTCGTGCACTCCTCCAACCTGTGCACCGAGATCACGCTCAACACCAGCTCGGACGAGGTCGCGGTGTGCAACCTCGGCTCGATCAACCTGGCCCGCCACGTCACCCCGGACGGCATCGACCACGAGCGGCTGCGCGGCACCACGCGCACGGCGGTGCGGATGCTGGACAACGTGATCGACGTGAACTTCTACACGATCCCGGAGGCGCGCAACTCGAACCTGCGGCACCGCCCGGTAGGGCTGGGGCTGATGGGCTTCTCGGACGCCCTGTTCGCCCAACGCATCCCGATGGCTTCGCAGCGGGCGGTGGAGTTCGCCGACCGCAGCATGGAGGAGATCAGCTTCCACGCCATCGCCGCCTCGAACGAGCTCGCCGTCGAGCGCGGTCGCTACGAGTCCTTCGACGGTTCCCTCTGGAGCCAGGGCGTGCTGCCGATCGACTCCCTGCGGCTGCTCGCGGAATCTCGCGGTGACGCCGATTTCGACCATTCGTCCACGATGGACTGGGACGCGTTGCGGGAACGCGTCCGCACCGGCGGGATGCGCAACTCCAACGTGATGGCCATCGCGCCGACGGCGACGATCTCGAACATCTGCGGCGTGGGCCAATCCATCGAACCGCTCTACCGCAACCTGTACGTCAAGTCCAACATGTCCGGCGACTTCACGGTGCTCAACGAGGACTTGGTGCGAGACCTGAAGACGGCCGGGTTGTGGGACGAGCAGATGGTGCGCGACCTGAAGTACTTCGACGGCGACCTCAGCCCCGTCGAACGCGTCCCCGCCGAATTGCGGGCGCTCTACGCCACCGCCTTCGAGATCGAGCCGCGCTGGCTGGTCTCGGCCGCCGCGCGCAGGCAGAAGTGGCTCGACCAGGCGCAATCGCTGAACCTCTACTTGGCCGAACCCAGCGGCCGCAAGCTCGACGAGCTCTACCGCAGCGCGTGGCGAGCGGGACTGAAGACCACCTACTACCTGCGGTCGGCCAGCGCCACGCACGTGGAGAAGAGCACCTTGCGAGGCACCGACGGCCGGCTCAACGCCGTCTCCCCCGCAGCCGCCGAAAGTCCACAGTGCTCAGTCGAAGACCCGGAATGCGAGGCGTGCCAGTAAGGCATCCGCACCCCTCACCGAGCTGAACTCCTGGAGTGAGCATGACCTCCCTGCGAACCGACACCACCGGCCTCGGCGAGATCGACCGCGCCGCAGGCCGCGTCGACGCCGACGACAAGTCGATGATCAACGCGCGCGCCGACGTCAACCAGCTGCTACCGATGAAATACGGCTGGGCGTGGGAGAAATACCTCGCCGGCTGCAACAACCACTGGATGCCGACCGAGGTGTCCATGCACGCCGACATCGCGCTGTGGCGCTCCCGCGACGGTCTCACCGACGACGAGCGGCTGATGCTCAAGCGCAACCTCGGCTTCTTCGCCACCGCCGAATCCTTGGTGGCCAACAACATCGTGCTCGCCGTGTACCGGCACATCACCAATCCGGAGTGCCGCCAATACCTGCTGCGCCAGGCCTTCGAGGAAGCGGTGCACACGCACACCTTCCAGTACATCTGCGAAAGCCTCGGCCTCGACGAGGGCGAGCTGTTCAACGCCTACCGCGAGATCCCGTCCATTTCGGACAAGGATGCCTGGGCGCTGCGCTACACCCAGCACTTGGAAGACCCGCAGTTCGCCACCGGCGGCCAGCAGCGCGATCAGGCGTTCCTGCGCGACCTGATCGCCTTCTACGTGATCTTCGAAGGCATGTGGTTCTACACCGGCTTCGCGCAGATCCTCGCGCTGGGCAGGCGGAACAAGATGGTCGGCATCGCCGAGCAGTACCAGTACATCCTGCGCGACGAGTCGATCCACCTGAACTTCGGCATCGACTGCATCAACCAGATCAAGCTGGAGAACCCGCAGTTGTGGGCACCCGAGTTCCAGGCAGAGGTGCGCGGGATGCTCACCGAGGCCTGCGAGCTGGAGGTCGCCTACGGCCGCGACACGATGCCGCGCGGCATCCTCGGCCTCAACGCCGAACTCTGCGAGCAGTACATGCATTTCATCACCAACCGCCGCTGCGTCCAATTGGGACTGGATCCGGTTTTCCCCGCGGCGGAGAACCCGTTCCCGTGGATGTCCGAGGCGATGGACCTCAAAAAGGAGAAGAACTTCTTCGAAACCCGAGTCACCGAGTACCAGTCCGGCGCCTCCCTGAGCTGGGACTGACGGGCTCCCTTCGAGCGCGACCCCGTCCCCGCACCGCAGGGGACGGGGCGCTCAACCCGGTGCGGCAGCTTCGAGCTGGTCGGCGAGTCCGGTCATGATGCCCGCATAGCTCGCGTAGCTGCACGGCGCGACCGCGTGCCATTCGACGAACCGGTCGTGCGCGGCGGCTTCCTGCGCGGCGAACACCGGATTGCGCTTCATCTCCGACGGCGGCAACGAAGCCGGTCTGGTGTCCCACATCAGCACATCCCCGCGGTAGGACCCGGCGTTCTCCCAGGACAACCGCTCGAAGTACCCGCCACCGCCGGTGTCCGGACGCGCGGGCGCCTGGATCGGCAGTCCGAGCTCCCGCACGTAGTAGTCCAGGTCGGGGTTGCGCGCTGGCACCACGACGAAGAATTCCTGCTTGGTGCCACCGATCGCGAGGATGCTGCGGTGCTGCTCCCGCATCCGCGCCCCGATCCTGCGCAACCGTTGCGCGGCCGCGTGAAATCGGGCCTCGTCCGCGCGCATCCGCTCCGAGTCCACATCGGACCCGAGCGCGCGGGCGAGTTCGCGGTAGGCCCCGATCGTCTCCGGCAGCGACCTGCCGGACTGCTCGATGCCGACGGTCGCCGCGATCGACCGCGCCTGCCGCTCCTGCTCGACGGTCAGGTGCCACAACCCCTCGAACTCCGCGTACTTGCCGCTGACCAGCAGGTCCGGCCGCAACGCCGCGGTGCGTTCCATGTCCAGCTCGCCGTATCCGGGTCCGGTGACATCGATGACCCGGCGCGGATCGATGCTGCCGGCCTCCGGCTCGGTGCTGCCGTCGTCGCGCACCAGCGGGCCGAAGGTGCCCACCACCGGCACGCCGAAGTCGTTCAGCGCGCCCGCCGCGGAGACCTGTGCGATGATCCGCCGCGGCACGGCGCCGCTGGTAGCCCGCACACCCCGGTCGTCCACGAAGGACCATCCGGGCGCGCTGCCGCCGTCCGGTGCGGAGCAACCCGCCAGCGCACCCAGGGACAGCCCCAGCCCGAGCACGCGCCGCCGACTCACCATCACGTCCTCCAACCGTTGAGGTTAGGCTAGCCTACGTAGGCCCCGATAGGCGAAGGGTTTCCGGCGATGGCCCGACGGCAGGACGTCCCCCGTCCGCAGTACGTGGTGTTCCAGGCGCGCGTGGCGCGCGTGCGACGACTCGGCCCGAGCTTCACCCGCATCACGTTCACCGGCGACGACCTGCACAGATTCGGCATCGGCGGACTCGACCAGCGGATCAAGCTGATGCTGCCGCAGCCCGGCCGCACCATCGCCGACCTGCCGGACGGACCGGACTGGTACCCGCGCTGGCAGGCGATGCCGGACGAGGTGCGCCCCACGCTGCGCACCTACACCGTGCGCGCGCACCGGCCGGAGGCCGCCGAGCTGGACATCGACTTCGTGCTGCACGGAGTCGACGCCGGCCACGGCGGACCGGCCTCGACCTGGGCGGCGACGGCCGCGCCGGGCGACGAGGCCGGCCTGCTCGGACCGGACCGGCCCGGCAGCGGACCCATGTGGGGCTGCGAATGGTCCCCGCCGCGCTCCGCCCATCGGCTGGTGCTCGCCGGGGACGAGACCGCGGTGCCCGCGATGGCGGCCATCGTGGAGTCGCTGCCCGCCGACGCCCGCGGCGTGGTCTGCGCCGAAGTGCCCACCGTGGACGACATCCAGACCTGGGAGGGCCCGCGGAACGTGGAGATCCGCTGGCTGGTGCGGCGGCGCCCGACCGGCTGGCTGCCGCACGGCGCGCTGCTGGAGGACTCGGTTTCGGCCGCGCTGTCCGAGTTCAGCGCCAGCGGCGGGGACTGCGCCACCGCGCTCGAAGACGTCGACGTCGACTCCGCGACGCTGTGGGATGTGCCGCAGGAGACGACCGCGGCGACCGCCCGGCTCTACGGCTGGCTGGCCGGCGAAGCCTCCGTGATCAAGCGGCTGCGGCGGCTGATGGTGCAGGACCACCAGGTACCGCGGGGCGCGGTGGCGTTCATGGGCTACTGGCGCGCGGGGCGCAGCTGAGCCCGCATCACAACGACGACCTCTTGGCAGCCTCACCGGACGCATGTCAGGATCTTCTTGGTTTTGGTAAGGCTAACCTAACCACGGAGGTTCGAGTGTCACCCGCGCAGCAACCGGTCCGCAGTGATTTCGCCGGCCGCCTCCGGTCGGAGACCCGCACCGAGCACGAACACGTCCAAACCCTGCCCTTCCTGCGCGCCCTGATCGCCGGCGAGCTGGAGGCCGACGCCTACGCGGTGATGCTCGCCCAGCACTACTTCGCCTACCAGGTCCTGGAATCGGCGGCCGAAGTGATGCGCAGCGACGTCGTCGCCGGGCCGTTCGTCAGCGACCGGCTGCGCAGGCTGCCGCACCTGGAGACCGACCTGCACTACTACCTCGGCCCGGACTGGCGCGAAGTGATCAGCGCCAGCGAGGCCACCGAGCGCTACTGCGAGCGGCTGCGCGAGGTGTGCTTCGACTGGCCCGGCGGGTTCGTGGCGCACCACTACACCCGTTGCCTGGCCGATCTCTCCGGCGGCGCCGTGATCCGCTCGGCGATGCAGCGCAGCCTGAACCCGCCGGACGGGCAGGGCTTCGCGTTCCTCACCTTCGACGACGTGCCCAGCCGCCCCCGGGTGCGCAACGCCTACCGGCTGCTGCTGGACACCGCAGGCTGGGACTCGCGGGAGCAGAAGCGGATCACCGCCGAGGTCCGGCTGGCGTACCACTTGAACACCGAGGTCTTCACCGACCTGGGACGCAGGCTGCCACCGCGGATCCCGCGGCAGCGCGGTGCGTGACCCGGGGTGCCGCAGCACGACGAGTGGTCCGGGGATGCGGGGAGCAACCCCGCGCGGGGGCCGGGGCGATGCGGGAGGCGAATCGGCATCGCCCCGGCCGGGGCCGGCGCCACGCGGGGACGGGGACGCGACGCAGGCCCGTCTTCGGACCGCCCGGCCGGGGAGGTCGGCCGGGTCACATCAGCCGGGCACCTCGGCAGGAGCCCGGTCGGAACCGGGTCGGAACGAGCCACGCGGGCGGCCGGGCCGGTTCATGCCGCCTCGCCGGTATGCCTTCCGGGTTCGGCGGAATTGTCCGGAAGACCGTTCCGGCCCGGCGGATTCCGCGGATCCTCCGGGTCGGCATCCGGCCACTCCGGTTGCCCCGGCCCGGTCGGCAGTTGCCCGGAGAAATACCCGCCACCGGAGTACGGCGCGCGCAATTCCCGGGTGCCGCGGAATGTGGCGAGAACAGCGGCGCACGCCGCGCAGGGAATTCGCCCGTCATCCGGCAGCGGGCCGATGAGCCTGCGGTGCACCGGTCCGCCGATGCGGTGCCCGCAAGCGGCGGCGGGCGCGGTCCCGCGCGCGGACACGGCCACCTTGTGCCAAGTCGCGGCGAACGCGGATGCCATCCAGGCGTGCGCGCTCACCGGACGCCTCCCGACCCCGCCGGCTCCCGGCCCGAGCCGGGTTTTTCCCCGCACGAGGCCGAATCCGCGCCGGACGCCGTGCGTCCGGGGTCCGCCCGGCCGACGGGGTCCTCCGCACCGCGCACCATTCCCCCTTCCAAATCAGAAACCGATTCACTTCATTCGATTCGCAGCATCGCTCCGCCCGGAACACCGGAGCACTTTTCGGTACCCGCACCCGCGGCCGCACCGGACGCCGCGCCGGTTCGCATCGGACCGGCCGTTCACCGCCGAGCGCGCCGCCGTCCGCGCGGAAATACCGGAAACAGGATGTCGGGTTCCGAGACCTATTGACAATAGCTCGTTCGGATGATCGCCGATCTTGTTGCAAATGACTAACATTCCTTCCATGAACGGAACCACTCCCCGGCCCCGCGCCTATGTGCTGGGCGCCGAAATGCGCGACGCACGCCAGAAAAGCGGTCTCGCGCTGCGCAGGCTGGCCGCGATCCTGGACGTCTCGCACTCGGTGCTGGTGCGCTGGGAGCGCGGGGACCGGGTGCCGTCGGCCGAGTCGGTCTCCGCGGTCTGCGCGGTGCTCGGCAGCAGCGCCACCGCGCGCAACCGGATGCTGAAGCTGGCCCGCGAGGCGGCCGCCGAGCCGCCACCGAGCACCCCGATAGGCGTTCCCGGGCAGTCCGACCAGCTCGCAACCCTGCTGGAGTTCGAGCGGACCGCCACCAGGATCACCGACGTGGCGACCAACGTGGTGCCCGGCCTGCTGCAGGCACCGGAGTACGCCCGCGCGATCATCCACGCGGGCGAGACGGAGAACGCGGACAAGCGGGTCGCGCTGCGCCTCGGCCGCCGCGAGATCATCACCCGCCGCAGGTCACCGGTGCACTACCGC